>JALEHA010000164.1 GCA_022763315.1 Algiphilus sp. | reverse complement strand
GGATCGCCCTGCATATGCATCAGGCATACCGCGCAGCCGCTGTCGCGCGCTGCTTCGACAGCGCCGGGCGCGCGCAGCCCGTTGACGTCGTTGAGCAGGTCGGCACCGGCATCCGCCGCCTCCCGCATCAGTTCCGGTTTCATCGTATCGACCGAGAGCACGACCCGAGGCAAGGCCTGACGCAGGGCGCGCAACACGGGCAGCACCCGTGCCCGCTCTTCCTCCAGCGGCACGGGTGTTGCACCGGGACGGGTGGACTCACCGCCGATGTCAATGATGCGGGCACCGTCCTCCACCATTTGGCAGGCGCGCTCGATGGCCTGCCGGGCATCGAGGAAACGACCACCGTCGGAGAAGGAATCGGGAGTGACATTGAGCACTCCCATGACGGCGGTACCGCCCGTGAACCAGTCGTGAGGAAGCACGTCAGCCGACCTCTCAAAGTAAAGCGCCGGGCAATGCCCGGCGCTCATTCACCGAAGACGCAATCAGCTGGCGGGGTTCACCGCGCCACCCGGCGCTTCGCCATCGTCGGCCTGGGGCGTGGCAGGCGCCGTCGGGCCACTGGGCGGCGTGCTGTCCTTGCTGCCGTCGTCCCAGTTTTCCGGCGTGCCGGCGGGCTCACCACGCATGATGCGCGCGATCTGCCCGCTGTCGATGGTCTCGTACTTGAGCAGCGCCTCGGCCATGATGTGTAGCTTATCCTCGTGCTGCTCCAGGATCGTCTTCGACCGCGCATAGTTGCTATCGATGATCTCGCGGATCTCACGATCGATGGCGTGGGCCGTCTCGTCCGACACATGCTTCTGCTGCTGCATCGACTTGCCGAGGAAAACCTCGCCCTCGTTTTCCGAGTAGGTCAGCGGACCGAGCTTTTCGGACAGGCCCCACTTGGTGACCATGTTGCGGGCAATCTCGGTCGCCCGCTCGATGTCGTTGGAGGCGCCCGTGGTCACGTGCTCGTCGCCGAAAATCATCTGCTCGGCAATGCGGCCACCAAACAGGGAGCAGATCTGACTGTTGAGGCGCTGCTTGGTGAAGCTGTAGCGGTCCTCTTCGGGCAGGAACTGCGTCACGCCCAGCGCACGGCCACGCGGGATGATGGTGACCTTGTACACCGGATCGTGATCCGGCACCGACAGGCCAACAATGGCGTGTCCGGCTTCATGGTAGGCAGTCAGGCGCTTTTCCGCGTCGGACATCACCATGGAGCGCCGCTCGGCGCCCATCATGATCTTGTCCTTAGCGCGCTCGAAGTCATCATGGTCGACCAGGCGCTTGCTGGCACGCGCGGCGAACAGCGCGGCCTCATTGACGAGGTTGTGCAGATCCGCACCCGAGAAGCCCGGCGTCGCACGCGCAATGACTTCCGGCTTCACGTTTTCCGCCAGCGGCACCGCACGCATGTGCACCTTCAGGATCTGCTCACGACCGCGCACGTCCGGCAGCGGCACCACCACCTGGCGGTCGAAGCGGCCGGGGCGCAGCAACGCCGGATCGAGCACGTCCGGGCGGTTGGTGGCCGCGATGACGATCACGCCCTCGTTGCCTTCAAAGCCGTCCATTTCGACGAGCAACTGATTCAGCGTCTGCTCGCGCTCGTCGTGACCGCCGCCGAGGCCGGCGCCGCGTTGGCGACCCACCGCATCGATCTCGTCGATGAAGATGATGCAAGGCGCCTGCTTCTTGGCCTGTTCGAACATGTCGCGCACACGCGACGCGCCCACACCGACAAACATCTCGACGAAATCCGAGCCCGATATGGTGAAGAAGGGCACTCCTGCCTCGCCGGCGATCGCGCGCGCAAGCAGGGTTTTGCCGGTACCCGGCGAGCCCACCATCAACACGCCACGCGGGATCTGACCACCGAGACGCTGGAACTTGCTCGGATCGCGCAGAAAGTCCACCAGCTCAGCGACTTCCTGCTTCGCCTCTTCAACCCCGGCGACGTCGTTGAAAGTGATCTTGATCTGGTCGGCCGCCATCATGCGCGCCTTGGACTTGCCAAAACTCATGGCGCCGCGGCCGCCGCCGCCGCCCTGCATCTGCCGCATGAAGTAGATCCAGACCGCGATCAGCAGCAGAATCGGGAAGGAATTGATCAGCAGCGTCATCAACAACGGCGTGCCTTCGGGCTTCTGACCCGTGATGCGCACATTGTTATCGAGCAAGGTGCCGATCATCGCCGAGTTGTCCGTCTCCGGACTCGTCGTCGAGAAGCTCTGGCCGTTGCGCATCTGGCCACGGATTTCCTGGCCTTCGATGACAACGCTTTCGATCTTGTCCTGCTTCACCTGACTCAGGAATTCGGAATAGTTCAGTTCCGGCGCGCTCTGCGAGCGATCGGAGAAACTATTAAAGACACTCATCATTACGACGAGTATCACCACCCAGAGAAGCAGGTTTCGAGCGAGGTCGTTCAAGTTTTTACCCTCGTCATTACGTTTGCTTGACAGCCCATTTAGCCTACTCGCCTTGCATGCCCCGTGCCACAAGATAGATTTCTCGTGAACGGGAGCGCGAGGCCAGCGGCTTGCGCAGTGTGACGCGATCGAAGCACCGACGCAGCCGTGCTACCAATTCGTCGAAGCCCTCACCCTGAAACGCCTTGCTGACAAAATCGCCACCCGGCCGCAAATGCGTAAAGGCGAAGTCCTCGGCAAGCTCCACCAGGGCAGCGGCAGCGGCCTGATCGGCACTCTTCACCCCTGACAAATTGGGGGCCATATCCGACAAAACAAGGTCCACAGGACGTCCATCCAGTGCCTGGTCGAGTGCTTGGACCGCGCTTTCTTCGCGAAAATCCGCCTCGATGAGATGGGCTCCGGCTATGGGCTCCATAGGCAAAATGTCGATCGCGATCACGGTAGCCCGCCCCTTGAGACGCCGCAGCGCGTACTGCGTCCAGCCGCCGGGCGCCGCACCCAGATCCACAATGCACTGACCTGGACGCAGCAGCCCGTCTTTCTGGTCCAGCTCCTCCAGCTTGTAGGCAGCACGACCGCGATAGCCTTCGGCACGCGCCCGCGCCACGTAAGGGTCGGACTCGTGCTCGCTCAGCCAGCGACTGGAGCTCGCGGAACGCTTAGCCATGGCCGCCGATGGCCATCAGAGGCCACAGGCCAGCGGCGCGGCGACCCGTCGGCAGCTGCCCATCGCCCTCGGGAGCCGGGCGCGATCTGCTACTTGTACTCGACCGACACAATTTCCAGTTCACGGGTCCCGCCGGGGGCCTGCACGTCCACCGCATCACCTTCGTGCTTGCCGATGAGCGCGCGCGCCATCGGCGAGCCGATGGAGAGCAAGCCGGATTTGATGTCGGCCTCATCCTCACCGACGATCTGATAGCAGAGCTCTTCGCCACTATTGACGTCTTCCAACGTGACCGTCGCGCCAAAGACCACCTTGTCGCTCTTGGGCAGCTGCGTGACGTCGATGATCTGCGCCGAGCCCAGCTTGGATTCCAGCTCCTGGATGCGTCCCTCGATGAAACCCTGCTGCTCGCGTGCAGCGTGGTACTCCGCATTCTCCTTGAGGTCGCCGTGCGCGCGCGCTTCCGAGATGGCGGCGATCACCGCCGGCCGCTTCTCGCTCTTCAGCACCCGCAGTTCTTCCCGGAGCCGCTGCGCCCCGCGTTCAGTAATCGGTTCTCTCATGCTTTGACTTGACTCTGTGCCAGCTGATCGTGGAGATCCTGCAGCCGGCGGACCTGGGGTTCACTGAGATACTCCATCGCCACAGCCGCGGCACGCGCACCGGCGATGGTCGTGAAATAGCACACCTTGTGGTGGATGGCGGCAGCGCGGATCGAGCGCGACTCCTCGATGGACTTCTTGCCCTCCGTGGTGTTCGCAATGAAATGTATCTCGCCGTTCTTGATCATGTCCACACAGTGCGGACGGCCTTCCTTGACCTTGTTGATGGTTTCGACCGTCACACCGCCTGCAGCCAGCGCCTTGGCCGTGCCGCTGGTGGCCACCACGCGGAAGCCACGCCCGATCAGTGTGCGACCCAATTCCACCGCCTCGTCCTTGTCGGCGTCGCGCACAGACACGAAGGCGGTCCCCGCCGCAGGCAGATTCGCACCCTGGCCCGCCAAGGCCTTCGCGAAGGCTTCGCCGAAGGTGCCGCCAACGCCCATGACCTCGCCCGTGGAGCGCATCTCCGGCCCCAGCAGGGGGTCCACCGAAGGGAACTTGTTGAACGGGAAGACCGATTCCTTCACGGAATAGAAATTGGGTCGAATCTCACCCTTAATCCCCTGATCTTCAAGAGATTGACCAGCCATACAACGCGCCGCGGCCTTGGCCAGCGCGCGCCCGGTCGCCTTCGAGACGAAGGGGCTGGTACGGGATGCGCGTGGATTGACCTCGATCACGTAGAGCCGGTCTTCCTGCAGGGCGAACTGCACGTTCATCAGCCCGACCACCTGCAGTGCACGCGCCATCTCACCAATCTGGATGCGGATGCGGTCGAAGACGCTCTCGGAAAGGGAATAGGGCGGCAACGAGCAGGCCGAGTCCCCGGAGTGCACGCCCGCCTGCTCGATATGCTCCATCACTCCGCCAATGACCACTTCCTTCCCGTCCGACAGTGCGTCGACGTCGATTTCGATGGCATTGACGAGGAAGTGATCGAGCAGAACCGGCGATTTATTCGACACTTGCACGGCACTGTGCATGTACTGCCGCAGGTCGTCATCGTCGTAGACGATTTCCATGGCCCGACCGCCGAGCACGTAGGACGGCCGCACTACCAGCGGATAGCCCACCACCTGAGCCAGTTCAAGGGCCTGGGCCTCGCTGGTGGCGGTGGCGTTGGCCGGCTGCAACAGGCCCAGCTTGGTGATGAGTTGCTGGAAACGGTCGCGATCCTCGGCCAGATCAATCGAGTCGGGTGCAGTTCCAATGATGGGCGCACCAGCAGCCTCCAGCTCGCGCGCCAGTTTGAGCGGCGTCTGCCCGCCAAACTGCACGATCACGCCTTCCGGCTGCTCGACCTCGACGATCTCCAGCACATCCTCGGCGGTCAACGGCTCGAAATAGAGCCGGTCCGAGGTGTCGTAGTCGGTGGAGACGGTCTCCGGATTGCAATTGACCATGATGGTCTCGAAGCCATCCTCGGACAGGGCCTGCGCCGCGTGCACGCAGCAATAGTCGAACTCGATGCCCTGACCGATGCGGTTCGGTCCGCCGCCCAGCACCATGATCTTGCGGCGGTCGCTCGGACGCGCCTCGCATTCCTCGTCGTAGCTGGAGTAAAGGTAGGCGGTGGCCGACGGGAACTCGGCGGCACAGGTATCGACGCGCTTGTAGACCGGCCGCACGCCCAGTGCACGACGGTGCGCGCGCACTTCCAGCTCCTCGGCGCCAGTCAGGGCAGCGATACGCGCATCGGCGAAACCCAGCCGCTTCAGCGCACGCATGCGCCTCGCGTCGATGTCGTACAGCGCGCTGCCGCGAATGGATTGCTCCCAGTCGACCAGTTCGGCGATCTGCTCGATGAACCAGGCGTCAATGCCACTCAGGCGGCAGACTTCCTCCTGCGTGAGTCCCGCGCGCAGCGCCTCACCCACGTACCAGATGCGCTTCTCGCGCGCGGTGACCAGCTCTTCGCGAATACGGTTGAGTGCGGCTTCGTCGTGCGTCTCGAACACGTCGTCGAGACCGGAGGCACCGACTT
>JALEHA010000001.1 GCA_022763315.1 Algiphilus sp. | reverse complement strand
TTCCTGCTGCTACCGGCTTTGGATGTGTCGGTGAACATGCTGTCGATGTTCGCCTTCCTGCTGGTACTTGGCATCGTCGTGGATGACGCCATCGTGGTGGGGGAAGCGGGATTCCACTATCGACAGGCGGGCATGCCGCCGCTGCAAGCGGCGATCCGCGGCGCACGCGAAGTCGGCAAACCTGTTGTGTTTGCAGTGTTGACCACCATCGTGGCCTTTGCACCCTTGCTCTTCGTGCCCGGCACGATCGGAAAATTCTTCGTCGATATTCCCTTGGTGGTCATTCCCATCCTGCTGATCTCTCTGATCGAGAGCCTGTTCATCCTGCCGGCGCATCTGGCCATGGTGCGCAAGGCCCGGCCGTGGAAGGGCCCTTGGGGCGCGCTGCAACGCTTTCAGGAGGGGGTGTCGACGCGGCTTGAGCGCTTTGTGCGCCGGCGCTATCGCCCTTTTCTGGCGCAGGCGCTGCGCCGGCGCTATCTGACCTTGTCCTGCGGCCTCGCCGGCTTGATCGTGACCGTGGGCATGATCCTCTCCGGTCTGATGCCGGTGCGCTTTCTGCCGGATATCGAGAGCGACACGGTGACGGGTACGGTGGTGCTGCCGGTGGGCGCTCCGGAAGCCGATACCGCGCGTCTGGTGCGCGCCATGGAAGCCGCCGCACGTGCCACCGTGGAGGAACTGGCCGGCGGTGATTCAGCCGCCATTGTTGAGGGGGTCTATGCCGAAGTCGGCGGTCGGCCGGGGCAGGGCGGCCCGGTTGGGAGCGGCAGTAGCGGTGGCTCGGCCAATAGCGGCTATGTCGAGGTGGAGCTGGTGGATTCCGGGCAGCGCGATTTCAGTGCCCGCGACTTCGCGGACGCCTGGCGTGCCCGCTTTGGGGAGCCGGCCGGAGTCGATCGCCTGCAATTCGATTTCGGGCTGGGGCCTGCCAGCGGACCGGATCTCGGTTTCGAATTGGCGCACAATGAACAGGCCACGCTGGAGATGGTCGCCTCCCGGCTTGCCGAGGAGCTGACAAGCTATGACGGCGTCTACAACATCGACGACGGCTTCTCCAGCGGCAAGCCGCAGATCGAGATCGCGCTGACCCCCCTGGGACGCGCCCTTGGCCTTGATGTGGCCTCGGTGGCTGCGCAGTTGCGTGGTGCCTTCTTCGGCGCCGAGGCTGAACGCGTACAGCGTGGACGCGATGAGGTCCGGCTTTATGTGCGCTTGCGCGAAGAGGAGCGCGACCGGCTTGAGACGCTGGAATCATTGATCCTGCGCACGCCCAATGGTGGCGAAGTGCCGCTGAACCAGGCGGCGATCTTGGAGTACAACCAGGCCTTCACGCAGATCGAGCGCGAAGAGGGGCGCCGGGTCATCGACGTGACAGCATCGGTCAATCCCGCCCAGGCCTCCGCCAGCCAGATCAATGCCGACATCGTGTCGCGGGTGATGCCGGCCCTGATGCAGGACTATCCGGGCATGGCCTGGGAGCTTTCCTTCGGGCAGCAGGATCGCGCCGAATCATTCAGCGCCCTAGGGACGGGCATGGTCTTTGCCATGTTCCTGATTTACGCGCTGATCGCGGTGGCCTTCCGCTCCTATGTGCAGCCGTTGCTCATCATGCTCGCCATTCCCTTTGGCCTTATCGGCGCCGTTGCCGGGCATCTGCTGTTGGGCTTGGATATCTCCTTTGTCAGCATGTTTGGCCTGGTGGCATTGTCCGGTGTCGTGGTCAATGACAGCCTGGTGCTGATCGATGCGGTCAATCGCGCCCGGGAGCGCGGCCATACGCCGGCCTGGGCGGTGGTCATTGGCAGCGCGCGGCGTTTCCGGGCCGTGCTGTTGACCTCGCTGACCACTTTCTTCGGCCTCATCCCAATGATCTTCGAGACCTCCCTGCAGGCGCGTTTCCTGATTCCGATGGCAGTCTCGCTGGGCTTCGGGGTGCTGTTCGTGACGGTTATCGCACTCGTGCTGATCCCGGCCGCGTATCTGGCCCTGGAAGACGCCTTTGCCGCGCTTCATCGCGGTGCGGCGCGTTTGCCGCAGCTCGAGCACGAAGGCGATGACCGCGCCGCAGGGCCGACACAAGCGCGCTGAGCGTCAGGGCGCAGCCGTGCAGGGTGGTGCTGAACGACGGCCATAGCGGCTGCGCACGGCCGCGATCTGCGCGCTGAGCTGCGCGATGCGATCCTCGTGGTTGGGGTGCGTCGATAGCAGGGCCGGTGGCTGTTCACCGCCAAGGGCGGCCATGTTGCGCCAGAAGGCGGCGCTCTCCTCGGGAGCGTAGCCAGCGGCGGTCATCAGGTGCAGGCCCATGAGGTCCGCCTCGCGCTCGTGATGCCGACTGAAGGGCAGGGCGATGCCGACCTGTGCGCCCAGCCCGAGCATGCGCAGGAATTGCTCGCTCTCGACATCGCTGAGCAGGCCGAAAAGGACCAGACCGATGCGGATGCCCAGCTTCTGCGTCATGCGTTCGTTGCCGTGGCGGGCGAGGACATGGCCCACTTCGTGACCGATCACAGCGGCGATCTGGGCATCGTTGTCGGCCACCTGCAGCAGCCCGCTGTGTACGCCGATATAGCCTCCGGGCAGGGCGAAGGCGTTGGGCTCGGGGTCATCAAAGACGGCCACCGCCCACTGCGCGGGCTGGGGCACAGGGCCGTAGACCTCTTGCACCGCCTGCGTGATCTGCCGGCTGATGCATTGCACCCGTTCGGCCGCAGGCCCGGAATGCAGCACCTGGCCCTGTTGCTGCATCTGGGTGAAGGCCGAGCGCCCCAGCTCCGTCATGGTTTCGTCAGGCACTAAGGCCAGCTGGCTGCGACCGGTGGGGGTTTCCTGGCATCCAGCCAGCGTCAATGGCAGTGCAAGGCATAGCAAGAGACGCAGCGAGCGGTGCAGGATTCCGGACATCAGGACGACCGGCGGGGAAGGAGGCCGATTGTGACATCGGTTACGAATAAACAATTGCACAGTTATTCACTTGTTGCTATTTTCCGCCTATGAATGCACTCGATGCGCACCAAGCGGAGGAACTGGCGGGCATGTTTCACTTGCTGGGCGATGCCAACCGGCTGCGCCTGGTCTGCGCCTGTCTGGACCGGGCGGTCAGCGTGCAGGACCTGGCGGCTCAGTTGGGCTTGTCGGCATCCCTTGCCAGTCATCACTTGCGGCTGCTGCGAGCGGCGCGTTTGATGCGCGCCGAACGTCAGGGCAAGCACGTTTTCTACCGTGCGGCGGACGCGCATGTCAGCCGCATGTTGGCGGACATGATCGCCCACGTGCAGGAGGCGTCGCCGACATGAGCCAGGCAGACCCCCAACACGGTCACGGTCACCACCACCATGCGCGGGCCAGCACGTCCACCCTTCTGTGGGCATTGGCGCTCACCTTGGGTTTTGCGGTGGTCGAGGCTGTGGGTGGATGGCTGTCAGGTTCGCTTGCGTTGATGTCGGACGCCGGCCACATGCTGAGTGACGGCTTTTCGCTGGCGGTGGGCGCCTTCGCTGCGTGGCTGGCGCGGCGACCCGCCTCAGCGCGTCATTCCTTTGGATTGCAGCGCGCGGAGGTGATGGGCGCGCTGGTCAACGCGCTGCTCATGGTCGTGGTGGTGGCGGCGGTGACCGTGGCCGCGATCCAGCGTCTGGCGGCGCCAGCGCCGGTGGCGGGCGCTACCGTCATGCTGATTGCCTTCATCGGTTTGCTGATCAATCTGCTCGTGGCCTGGATCCTGATGCGCGGCGAGCAGACGATCAACGTGCGTGGCGCACTGCTGCATGTATTTGGCGATCTGCTGGGATCGGTCGCCGCATTGACCGCGGGTGCGGTGATCCATTTCACCGGATGGACCCCCATCGACCCGTTGCTTTCGCTGGTTGTGGCAGCCTTGATTCTGGTATCGGTGGGCCGCCTGCTGCGCGAGGTGCTGCAGGTGCTTATGGAAGCGGTGCCGCGCAGCATCAGTGCGGACGAAGTGGGACGCGCGATGGTCGCGGTGCCGGGTGTGCGTGCGGTGCATGACCTGCATATCTGGAGTTTGTCGTCGCGTTCCTACGCCCTGGCGGCACACGTCGATTTGCACGCCATTGACGAGTGGCAGCGGTTGCTGCCGCAACTGCAAACCCTGTTGGCCGAGCGTTTCGGCATCAGCCACAGCACGCTGCAGCCCGAGGACGCATTGCTGGCCGATCGCTGCAGTGCCGACGCCGCCTGCGGCAATCGCCGCTAGACCCGGCGCGCACGCTGCGCCGGTGCCGTTCCCCGCTCAACTGTTGAAGCGGGCGGTGTCGCGCGCCAGACGGCGCACCTCGGCCGCCTGAAAGGCAGCCAGGGCACTGAAGAGTTCGCGCACGCCGTCGGTATCCGCCTGGGCGGCGAGCGTACGGAACATGTCGCCCAGGGTCTCCTGAATCTTTTCGGCGACGCTGGCCACGGTGTCCACCGATGCAACGTCGAGATCCTTGCGCAGCGCGTCGAGCAACTGCGGATGTTCGAGCGCCGGCGCGTTCTGCAGCCAGGTGTTCAGCACGGGCTGCGCATCGCCATGGATATAGCCCTCCAGACCCTTGCGCGCACTGCGGACGTGCTCCTGGAGATAGGCAAGCAGCATCTTGAGGCGCACATCCTCCGTCTGCGCAGCCATGTCCGCATAGTCGCACGCGACATCGCAATGAAAGGCGATGACGTGGTTGAGTACATCCTTGACCTGTTCGAATCGCATGGTCGGCTCTCCTGCCAGGGGCGTCGGCCTGCAGTTTGGCGGCGTCGGCCGCGGTCACTGTGGGTCTCCGAATGTTGGATGGGCCGCTGGCCCGTGCGATGACGTGGATCAACAACGCCGCGGGCGCAAGTGAAGAGCCGGAAGTGGGGCTGGGGTGGCCGGCGCAGTGGCGCGCGCATCGTCATCGGAGACACGATCCACTTGTCACCCAAGCGCAACCCTTCATCCATCGCCGCGCATGTGTGATGGCAGAGCGCTCCATTCTGCATCCATCCAACCACCTGGCCATCTTTCCACCACCACGATGTCATGGTGAGCGCAGAACAGGGCAATACAAGAATGAATGGGGTTGTGTCGCAGGCTTCCGAGGGACCATCCGACCCGCCAGCGCAGCTCCGGCGTGATGTGCTGGATTTCGCGCGCAGTGTGCGGGATGCCGTGGACGAGGATAGTCTGGTGCTGCCGACGCTTCCGGACACTGCCTTGCGCGTCAACGCCGTCGTCAGCGATCCCGATGGCGCCATCGACGATCTGGTTCGCGCGATCTCAAGTGACCCCGCCATTGCCATTCGCGTGGTGCAGGCTGCCAACAGCGCCTACACATCGGGTGCGACCCATATCGACAGCGTGCAGATGGCCGTGACGCGACTGGG
>JALEHA010000021.1 GCA_022763315.1 Algiphilus sp. | reverse complement strand
GGAGGCTACGCCACCGCCACGGAAGCGGCGGGCATCGGTGCGGCGGGCGCAGTGCTGTTGGCTGCCTTGAAGGGGCGGCTCAATCTGACCGAGCTGCGCACCACCGCGCGGCAGACCGTGGTCGTGACCGCGATGGTTTTCATGATTCTGCTGGGGGCTTCCACCTTTTCCATGGTGTTCAACGCCTATGGTGGCGATGCGCTCATTCAACAGGCGTTGCAGGCGCTTCCCGGCGGCGCCATCGGCGCGCTGGTCAGCGTCATGGTGTTGATGTTCTTCCTCGGCTTCGTGCTTGATTTCATCGAGATCGTCTTTGTCGTGGTGCCCATCGTCGCGGTGCCGTTGCTGATGATGGGCCTGGACCCGATCTGGCTGGGCATTCTGATGGCGATGAATCTGCAGACCAGCTTTCTGACGCCGCCCTTTGGCTTTGCACTGTTCTATCTGCGCGGGGTGGCGCCGCCCAGCTTGGCGACCACCGATATCTATCGCGGCGCGGCGCCCTTCATCGGCATTCAGGTGATGGTGCTGATGCTGGTGGCGCTGGTACCGGTGCTGGCGACCTGGCTCCCGGGAAAACTGTAGCGAACGCTAGGCCGGTGGCAGCGAATAGCTGCCGGTGGCATGGACCGATGGTGGATCACCAGCCGCTCCCACTGTCACGCTGAGCACGGCAAGCCGCTTGCCCAGCTTCAGAATGTGCGCGTCGGCGACGATGTCGTGCGGCGCGCAGGCGCGCAGGAAATGCAGGTTGATGTCGGAGGTGACCGCCATGGGCTGTTCGCCGATATGCGCCAGCACGGCGGCATACATGGCGGTATCGATGGCAGCGAACAGCGTGGGGCCCGAGACGCGCTCTCCAGGGCGCAGCATGCGCGGGGAAAAGGGGATGCGGATGGTGGCTCGGCCGTCGCCCACCGCTTCCACGCGCACCTGCATGGCCTCGGCCTCGGGCAGCCCGGCGCGGATGATGGCTTCGACGCGTTCTGCGCTCAGTAACTTGTCCATAGATCGATTATGCCGCTGATGAGCAGATGCGCGGCCAACACGACCAGGGTCCAACGGAAGGCGGACCGAAAATGCTGGTCGGACAGGCGGTCGCCGTAATGCGTGCCGAGCTGCGTTCCGGCAATGGCCGCGAGCACCATGCCCACCGTGCGCAGCGGCGCGTCGAACAGCATGGCACCGGTCAGGCCGAAGGCAAGCAGCTTGACCAGGTGGCCGATGGTCTGGGTTGCGGCCACCGTGCCAACGATGCGCGGGCGCGGCCAGTCCGGTTGCAGCAAGAGACGCCCCACGATCAGCCCGGTCGCGCCGATCACCATCCCGATGGTGCCGTTGAGTGCTCCGGCCGAGGCATAGGCTGCCGGGGCTGGCCAGGCCATGCCGCGGTCGCCGCTGCGGGGGATCAGCGACCAGAGAATGATCGTCCCGAGGACGACCGACGCGGCGGCACCGGGCATGTGGGCGGCCAGCGGCGCGCACAGGATCGCCAACGGCAGGCTGACGGCGCTGAACCAGAGCAGGGCCCTGGCGTCCACTGAACCCAGGTAGCGCAGGCTGCGGCTGCCATTGGCGGCCAGTTGCACCATCGCGAACAGCGGAACCGCCTCTGCGGGGGGCAGGCCGGCGGCGAAGAGCGCGGCGATGAGCAGTGTGCCGCCGCCCAGGCCCAGGGCCCCGGAGATCGCCGCCGTGACGAAGGCGACAAGGCAGAGCAGCGCGGTCAGCATCGAGCCGCGACCTGCATGCTTTTAGCGCAGAAAGCGATAACCGATGGAGAGGCTGACGACCGGATAGATGTCGAATTCGTCGATCTCTTCCTCGATGGCGCGCCGTTCACGTTCCAGCTCCACCCGGAATTGCTGCGCCCTCGGGTCGTCACTCTGGACGTCGAAAGACGTCAGTGCGCAGGTTTCGGTGGATGTGTTGCAGGCGCTGCCGGAGGCGGCGGCGGAGGCCTGTGGACTGCCCTGGAAGAGCGCGCCTGCCTCGAACTTGAAGTAGAACTTGCCTTGGCCACTGGCGGCATTGCCCCAGCCAATGCCCAGATAGGGCGCCACGGCGTTGAAGTCGAGGCCGGCGCGGAGTTCGAAGGGGTCGTTGGGGTCCGACACATAGGTCTGGTTGCCGACCTGGAAACGCTCGTTGCCGGTGGCCTCGCTCGCCAGCAGCTTCAGCTCGTTGCCATTGCTCGCCACACCGCCAGTGACGTGAAAACCCCCTCCAAAGACATGGTAGTCGGCGAGCAGGCCTACGGTGAGCAGCTCCAGATCGGCGTCGTAGCGGATATCGTCTTCGGTGAGATCGTCGTTGTAGTTGAAGCCGCTTACCGGAATGCGAAGATTCAGCCCATTCAGCATGCTGATGGAGACTTCCGCTCCAAGCCCCAGGGTCGAGGCGCGCAGCCCCACGCCGATGTCCGTGGCGCTGGCGTTGGCGCACAGGGCGGCGAGTCCCATGCCGAACAGAATGCGTCGCTTCATGATGTAGTCCCTTGACGAGTCCCGAAGCAACGCTAGCACAGCCCTATGGGCGGCTTGCGCCCGTCTGCAGTGCGCCGGGATCGGCGATGGCCAGGCCCAGGTCGAAGTCGCCCTCGGTTGGAATGCGGGTCAGGGGTTGGCCCGCCCAGAGCACAAAGACCTTGCGGCCGTTCTGGTCCTCATACCAGCCGGCCGCGTAGCCCGGGGTGCGGATGCGGCCGACCGCCTCAAGGGTGTCAAAGGCCAGCGGCGCGTTGTCGTTGCTGCGAATCTCGGCGAGAGGAATGCTGGCGGAAAAGGCGCGGCTTGCGCGCAGGTAGAGATTGCTGTCGTCGCGCCAAACGCCATTCGTGCTGATCAGCCAGCAGCCGATGGCGGCTACCGTCGCGCCGATGATGCCGAGGGCGAGCGGGATGCCGGACGCCACCGAAGGAGGCAGGCGCTGATAGGCCGGCAAGCTTTGGCGCAGCAGCAGGACAAGGGCGAGCGGGGCCAGCGCCACCGCGGTCAGCCAAAGGTATTGCGTCGCGCCAGGCAGGGCCACGGCGAGGGCTTGCAATGCGCCAGCGTCGTTCATGGCGTCAGGTGTCTTCCTCGGTGAAAGACGTCATTATGCGTGTCGCAATCCAGGGAGGGCGTAGGGGATATGGAGGACATGGCAAGCGTGGTGCTCGATCCAGCGACGCGATTGGCGCTGACTGCGGCAGGAGGCTTCCTGTTGGTCGGCTTGATAACGGGTGTCTGGAAATATTGGCAGATTGCGCGTAGTGCGGAGGCCGCGGCTCACCCCTATGTGGACATCGCGCATCGGGCAAGTCTGCTCTACAGTTTTGCATCCCTTGTGCTCGCCGCGCTGGCCTGGTTTTCCGTATGGCCGGATGCGGTCAATACCGTGGCCGTGGCGGCGTCGGTTCTTTTCTTCGCACTCGCGATCGGTAGCTATGTGCTGCACGGCTGGTTGGCAGATACCGACAATCAGTTGCGTGCCCCCCACCGGCTCGGTTCGCGCAGCCTGCCGGGGATCGCGCTGCATGGCTTCATGGTGGCCTTGATCGTTGCCGAGCTTGGCGGTGCCGCCGTGGTCTTCGTCGGCGCGATGCAGGCCATCTGGTGAACTCAGCCCGCGCTTGCGCGCGCGCAGGACAGGTGCGCGCGTAGCGCGGCATCCTCGCGTAGCCGATCGCGGAACCAGTTGAGCGCCAGCCCTTGCTCGCCGCTGCGCCAGGCGACCAGCAGACGGGTGCGTTCGCGCGGGACTTCGACGGCAAGGCGTAACAGGCGGCCGTCGTCGAACCATGGCTGGGCCAGATGCCGGGGCACGAAACCAACCCCAAGTCCCGCCGCCTGGGCGCGGATCTTGTTGTGCACGCCCGATACCGCGAGGATGGCCTGGCCCTCCTGGACGCCGGAGGTGCGTGCCGCCAGTTTGCGGGCGGTGTCGGATGCCACGACGGCGCGGAAGCGGCGGATAGTGGCGGCAGTGAGCGGGGTGCCTGTTTCGGCGGCAATGTCCGCCAGCGGGTGTCCGGGCGCGCAGGCAAAATCCCAGGTGATCTCGGCCAGAAGGCTGCTGCTGATGCCGTAGCCCGCGGGCGCTTCGCCGCCAGCTACCGCGATATCGGCGCGTCCCTCAATGAGCGCATCCCACGGTCCGCCGAGCGTTTCCTCGTTGAGCCGGAGCGCGGTGCGGGTGTCCTCGGCGTCGAAGGCCGCGATGATCGGGAACAGCCATTCGATACGCAGCATGGCGTCGACGGCAATGGTCAGCCGTGCCTCCCAGCCTTCGCCCAGCTTCCGAAAACGGTTCTCGGCCGCTTCGGCATGGCGCAGCAGGGCGCGCGCCTCCTCCACCACCGCCTGGCCTGCGGGCGTAAGTTGCATGCGCCGCCCGACACGCTCGAACAAGACCAGGTCGTAGTCCGATTCCAGCTTCTGTACGGTGTAGGTCAATGCCGACGGCACGCGGTGCAGGCGCTCGGCGGCACGGGCGAAATTGCCGGCATCGGCAATGGTTTCGAGGGTACGCAGGGCGTCGAGACTGAGGCGCATGGCAATCTCAAGCATTCAATTGCGTTGAATTCTATACCCGAAACATTCCGGTTTTTTGGACCGTGTATCCGGTGCAGACTTCATTTCACCATTCAGCAGGAGTGAAGTCATGAAGGTGCATATTGTTCGTTATACCCCGCGTACCGGCTCGCGCACCGCGCAGCTACTCGAACACGCCGTGTCGCAGCTGGATCCTGCGGCGGTGACCGTGACCGATCTCGCTGCCCGTGTCCCGCCGGTTTTTGACCAGCGCACCGTGGATGCGTACATCCAGCGCAACTATGCTGGCCAGACACTGGATGCCGAAGCCGCCCAGGGCCTGGCCCCCATGGACCGCTACGTGGAGGCTTTGCGAGCGGCGGACCACGTCATTCTGGCGACGCCCATGTACAACTTTGCGCTGCCCGGCGCAGTGAAGGCCTGGTTCGACGCCGTCATCCAGAAGGACCGCACCTGGACCGTGCGCGACGGCCAGTACGAGGGCTGGTTGGGCGATCACCGTGCCCTGCTGCTGTACACGAGCGGTGGCGTCTATGAGGAAGCCCCTGCAGGCATGGACCAGTTGACGCCGATGGTGCGTCAGCTGTTCGGGTTCATGGGCCTGTCCGCGCTGGATGTGGTGGCCGCACAGGGCACCGCCGGCGCCGAGGCGTCGGTGGCGAGCGCTATGTCGCAGGCGCGTGCCCGCATCGATCAGGTCTTGGCCGGCTGGCGCGCCGACGCGGCGCCGCCCTCACCAGTAGAGCGCGGCCTGCATGCTGAAGTCGGGTGAGGCGTAGACCCCCAGATCCTCCTGGAACAGGAGGTGCAGACGCGTGCTGTCGGTGGGGCGGAACACCGCGCCCACCGACAACTGCACGCTGTCGCGCGCTAGGGTCTCGATCTCGCTGCCCTTGAAGGGGGCGCGATGCACATAGACCTGGGTCACCGCAGTCGCCCAGTCGAAGACGCGCAGACGCAGCCCGGCGCCGGCAAAAGGCGTGACGCGGTGTTGCTGTTCGGGTAGCACATCGCCACGCTCGTTGGCGGAGGCGCCAGCGGAAAGGAAGCCGCCCAGGCGCCCGATCTGGCCGCTGCGCGTCACCCACACCGCGCCGCCCCAGGCGCCGCCTCCCGCCAGCTGTTTCTCGTCGCCGGTGGGCAGTTGCAGGTGCGCGCCGAACAGCCAACCGGAGGCGGGTTCGTAGTGCCAGGCGATCTCCATATCGCCCAGCCGTGCCCCGGTGTCCGTGACATTGCGCACGAGTTCGCCGTCGCGCGCATAGGCAAAGCGGTAGCGGTCGCTGGGTGCCGTATCGCGCCCGCCTTGCGGCAAGCCGAAGGCGTCGTGCCAATCGGTGATGATGTCGTCCATGAAACCGCCGCCTTGATAGCGGACGGGCAGGCGCACGCTCCAGTGGCTGTTCTCGCTGTAGCGTCCGCTGACCGACAGGCCGAGTGTGACGATCTCGCCGTCGGCCAGCAGCTGCTCGTCGCCGGCCGCGAGGCTGGCGAACTCGCTGCTCAGTTCGAGGCGCGCGCCGAAGTCGAGTTGGCCGGCCGCCGGCGCACCCGGCAGCAGCACCGGCAGCGGCACCGCACGCGCGAACTGGTTCTCGTTGCGTACCTGAAAGAATTCGGAGGCATGCGACGTCGAGGCCACGCAGCCCAGAAGGAGAAGGCTGCAGACGCGGGGAAGCATCATGGCGAGTAGAGGGGATAGGCGAAATCAGCCGAGAGCATAGCCGATGGTGATCGGAATGCTCAGTCGCCTCTGCTACTATCGCGCGCCCGAATCATAGATAGACGATGGCTTCGTCAGGCTTCCTCATGTCCGCTGTTACCGAAAACACCCGCATTCGCAGTGTGCGTCCCGTCTCGACCCCCGCCGAAGTGCAGGGCGAGCACCCCATGTCGCAGGCTGCGGTCGACACCGTGCTCAGCGCCCGTCGCGAGATCCAGGAGATCCTCGCTGGCCAGAGTGATCGCCTGTTGGTCATCGTCGGTCCGTGCTCGATCCATGATCCCAAGGCCGCATTGGAGTACGCAGACCATTTGCGTGCGCTGCGTGAGCAACTGTCGCGCGATCTGCTGGTGGTGATGCGGGTCTATTTCGAGAAGCCGCGCACCACGGTGGGTTGGAAGGGGCTGATCAACGACCCGACCCTCGACGACAGCTTCCACATCGACACCGGCATTCGCACGGCGCGCAAGCTGCTGCTGCAGTTGACCGAATCCGGCGTGCCCGCCGGTGTGGAGTATCTCGACCTGCTGACGCCGCAATACATCGCCGATCTGGTCAGTTGGGGCGCGATTGGTG
Source organism: Algiphilus sp. (assembly GCA_022763315.1). Lineage (GTDB taxonomy): Bacteria > Pseudomonadota > Gammaproteobacteria > Nevskiales > Nevskiaceae > Algiphilus. Next base: position 18,544 of record JALEHA010000021.1, on the reverse strand, counting down.
CGCGCACCACCGAATCCCAGCTGCATCGCGAGATGGCATCGGGCCTGTCTTGCCCGGTGGGCTTCAAGAACGGCACCGACGGTTCCGTCAAGCTAGCCGTGGATGCCGTCATGTCTGCTGCGCACTCGCACCATTTCCTGTCCATGACGCGCGATGGTCAGGTCGGTATTTTCGAGACCACCGGTAATCCGGATGCGCACATCATCCTGCGTGGCGGCACCAGCGGCACCAACTACGACGCAGCCAGCGTGGATGCCGCCTGTGCGGCCTTGTCCAAGGCCGGGCTGTCAGAGCAGGTGATGATCGACTTCTCGCACGCCAACAGCCAGAAGGACCACAAGCGCCAGCTGCAGGTGGCGCAGGACGTCGGCGCTCAGATCGCGGATGGCGACGACCGCATCATGGGTGTGATGGTCGAATCCCATCTCAAAGAAGGTCGTCAGGACCTGGGTGGCGAACTGGAATACGGCAAGTCCGTCACCGACGCCTGCGTGGGTTGGGACGATACCGTCACGATCCTGCGCGAGCTGGCCGGCAGCGTGGCCCAGCGGCGCAAGCGCCTGGCCGAGACGGCCTAGGCCCGGCGGCTCGCCGAGTCAACAACGCCCGCCATGAACAAAGGCCCTTCTCCCGCTGGCGGGAGAAGGGTTGGGATGAGGGTGGGGCGCGCAAGCGGCTTGCAGTTCGCCTCCAGGCGACGCGCGATATCGACAGTCGCTGGCACTACACTCGATCTTCCGGATCTCGTTAAGTGCGCCGCGCTCGGCCATCCGTGGCCGAGCTTGATTTGCCGCTGTGGCTTGCAGCTGGCCCTAGGTTGCGCGCGTTTTATCGGCCTCCGCTGTCACTACACTCGATCTTCCTGATCTCGTTAAGTGCCCCGCGCTCGGCCGCCCGTGGCCGAGCGTGATTTGCCGTGGGGCTTGTGGGTATGCTTAGGCGAGGCGCGTTATCGACAGCCGCAGTCACTAAACTCGGCATCCCTGCCTCGCTAAGTGACCCGCGCCAGCACATCCCTGTGCTGGCGTGATCTGAAAAAGACTTGCCACTGGCAAGTCTTTGTTTCAGATCACCAATGTTCGCCCTTGAAGAGGTTGGCGAAGACGACCTGCTCGATGGTGGGCTTGCCGCCTTCCTTCATGCCCTTGGCGGCGCCGGAGGACGGGAAGAGCTGGAAGCCCTTGGACAGGATGTAGTCGTTGACCTTGGGCCAGACGGCATAGCTGAGCGCGGCGGCTGTGCCCACCGGTGTGGCAATGGATTTTGGCCGTTTCAGAATCGCCTCCACCACCGTGTCGGCGGCCTGTTCGGGCGTCCAGGTCGGCACGTAGTCATACATCTTGGTGGGGGCGATCATCGGCGTGCGTACCAGCGGCATGTAGATGGCCGTGGTGTGGATGTTGCGCGAGCGTACCTCGGCCGACAGACAGCGCGTATAGGCATCCAGCGCCGCCTTGCTGGCGACGTAGGCCGAGAAGCGCGCCGCATTTGCCAGCACGCCAATGGAGCTGATGTTGATGATGTGCCCGGACTTGCGACGCGCCATCTCGGGCAGCAGATTCATGATCAGCCGGATGGCGCCGAAGTAGTTCAGCTGCATCGTCCGCTCGAAGTCGTGGAAGCGGTCGAAGGATTCGAAGACCGCGCGCCGGATCGAGCGGCCGGCGTTGTTGATCAGGATGTCGACGTGTCCGAAATCGTGCAGCACCTGCTGCGACATCGCGTCGATCGATTCCAGGTTGTTGAGATCGGTGGGGTAGCAGTGCGCCTCGCCGCCCATCTTTTCGATGATGTGCTTGGTCTGCTCCAGCTTCTCCGGCGTGCGCGCAACGAGGATGACCTTGGCGCCACCGGCCGCGATCTTCTTCGCGGAGGAGAAGCCGATGCCGCTGGAGGCGCCGGTGATCAGCACCACCTTGCCGCCGATGCGGCGCTGCAGGCTCGCCGGAACTTTGACGTCGAGGTCAAGGTGGATCTCCCAGTACTGGAAGAGCTTCTCGGCATAGTCGCGGATGTCCGGGCACTTGATGCCGGTGCCGCGCAGCGCAGCGCGCGCTTTGCGGTCGTCGAAAATGGCAGGATTGAAGACGTAGCCGAGCACCGAAACGGGCACGCCCAGTGTTTGCGAAGCCATGCGCAGGACGCGTGACGGCACCACGCGGATGGCCGAATTGGTGACCTGACGGATGGGCGAGGGCAGCGTCCCGAAGCGTCCCACATCGATAGTGCGGGTGATTTCGGGGCCGTGCGCAGCCTCGAGCAGAACACCGAGCAGCTCACCGACACTGGGTGAGGGGGATTGCAGCAGATGGAAGCACTCGCCGTCGCCGTCAGTGCGATGCGCGATGGCGTGCATGGCCAGCGCCACGTAGTCGACCGGGACGATGGGCACACGGCCACCATCGATGCCGATCATCGGCAGCCAACGCGGCACGCTGTCGCGCATGCGCTGGATCGACTTGAAGAAATAGTAGGGCCCGTCGACCTTGTCCATCTCTCCGGTCTCGGAGGATCCGACCACCGCCCCAGGGCGGTAGATGCGGAAAGGCACGCGGCATTCCTCGCGCACCACCTTCTCGGATTCGAATTTGGTGCGGTAATAGGGATGCTCGAGGGGCTGGCCCTCATCGAACATGTCCTCGGTGAACTGCCCTTCGAACTGGATGCCGGCGACGGCCACCGAACTCATGTGGTGCAAACGGACGTCGCCACCCAGGCTGTTCGCGAAGGCGACCACATTGCGCGTGCCTTCGGTGTTCACGCGGTCTGCCGTCGCGTCGTCCATGTTCATGTCATAGACGGCGGCAAGGTGAAAGATGTGATCGATCTTGCCGGCGATCTTCTTGCGTGCGCTCGCGGACACCAGGCCGTCATCGGCGATGTCGCCCCACACGGCGTGGATGCGCTTGGCGGCTTCCTCGCCCAGGTCACGCTTCAGCTTTTCCACCTTGTCCCGCGAGGCCTCGCGTGCGAGCACGTGCACCACGGCATCCTCGTCCTGCAGGATGCGCGCAACCAGAAATCGACCGATAAAGCCTGTGGCACCGGTGACGAAATAGTTCATTTGTCTTCGCTCCCCCTGCGGTCACCGCCGCCTGTCTGCGGTCGGTGTCTTTGATGGATGTGTTGGTAAAGGCGAGTGTACGGATTCTGATGATCGAGTAGGAAGAACAGCGGCTAACGAGGCCGCAGCCGCATGGGAAGGGCGCTCTCCAGTTCCTTTCGATAGTCTCGGCTGACGCGGTCGTCCATCGGTTCGGGCGCGCCCTGTCCCCACACCGGTCGCGGCCACGCGGCATCTCCCTGATAGCGCGCGATGTGATGGATGTGCAACTGTGCCACCTGATTGCCGAGCGCCGCGACGTTGAGCTTGTGCGGGGTAAAGGCGATACGCATGGCGCGGCACAGATCGGCGGACTCGGCCCAGAGCCGGCGGTAGTCGTAGGCGCTGAGGTCGATGGCGTCGCGCGCACCGGGTACGCGGGGCACCAGCAGGAACCACCGGAAGCGCGCGTCATTCATCATCAGCAAGCGGCAGAGTGGGAAATCCGAGACCCAGAAACAATCCTGCTGCAATTGCGAATCCAGCACGAAGTCGGTCATGGCTTCCCTGTGAATTGACTACACTCGATGCTGCAAGCTGCCAAATGCGCGGTAACTTGTCCACTGCCGGAGATCGAATGACCGAAGCGAAGCCCGTTCACGTGTGGCTGGCCGGGGGCACAGGCCTTGTCGGGCGCGCGTTGCTTGCGCGGATGCGGTCGGATCCGCGGATTGCCAGCATCGACGCGCTTTGTCGGCAGTCACCGACGACGCCGCAGGCCGGGGTGCAGTGGCGGCCCTGGTCCTGGCTGGATGAAGGCGCCGACCTGGCCTGCGATATCGCCTTCTGTTGCTTGGGCACTACCCACAAGCAGGCTGGCTCGCGCGCCGCCTTCGCCGCTGTTGACCGGGATCTGGTGCTGCACTTTGCCGAGCGTGCGCAGCAGGCCGGGGCGCGGCGCTTCGGGCTGATCAGCTCGGTGGGGGCGTCAGCGAAGGCGCGTTCGCACTACATGCGCATCAAGGGCGAAGTGGAGGAACGGCTGCGCGCCATGAATTTTGGCGCTCTGCATATCGTGCAGCCGTCGCTGCTGCTGGGGCAGCGAGCGGACACCCGGGTGGCCGAGGACCTCGCCCAGCGCTGCGCACCGCTGTTCGGCAGCCTCATGCGCGGAGCGCTGGTACGTTACCGGCCCGTGCCTGCCGAGCGGGTTGCGGCCTGCCTGCTCGATGCGACCCTCGAAGGTGAGCCGGGCGTGCATGTGCATTACCCTTGGTTGACGGATTCCTGGCGGTCAGCGAACTAAACGGAAGGGACAACCCCGGATGATTTCGGACATCGCATCCCATGCCATGCTGGTGGCGGTGCTTGCCTGTTTTGCGGCGGCATGTGCGGCGCCGCCGCTGCTCACGCGTCTGGGAACGGTGCTTGGCGGGCGGCTGCTCGCGCTGCTGCCTCTGATTCTGCTCGGCGTGCTGCTGTCAGGCTTCGGCGCAGAGGTGGCCGCAGGCGGCGCAGTGGTGCAGTCGCTGGCGTGGATTCCCGGGCTTTCGGTCTCGGCTTCCTTCCTCTTTGATGGTCTGTCGATGCTGATGGCCGTCCTCGTGCTCGGCATCGGTGTGTTGATCCTGACCTTCGCCGCCAGCTATCTCGACGGGGACGATCGCGCGCCGCGCTTCTTTGCGTATCTGATGTCCTTCATGGGTGCGATGCTGGGCCTCGTGCTGTCCGACAATCTGCTGCTGCTCTTTGTCTTTTGGGAGTTGACCAGCGTCACTTCCTTCTTGCTGATCGGCTACGACCACGAGGACGAGAAGGCGCGCAAGTCGGCCTTCCAGGGCCTGTTCGTCACGGTGGCCGGGGGCTTGGTGATGCTTGCCGGCATCATCGTGCTGGCGGAGATGGCGGGCAGTTATGAGTTGAGCGTCATTCTCGCCGGCGAGGATCTGCATGCAGCACCCGGGGCCGGGCTGGCGCTGGCGCTGATCGCCATTGGCTGCTTTACCAAAAGTGCGCAGTTCCCCTTCCACTTCTGGTTGCCCAACGCGATGGCCGCGCCCACGCCGGTGTCCGCCTATCTGCACTCGGCGACAATGGTCAAGGCCGGAGTCTATCTGCTGGCGCGCCTGCACCCGGTGCTCGGCGAGCATGCGCACTGGTTCTGGTGGCTGGTGCCGGCGGGCAGCGTGACCATGCTGTTGGGCGCAGTGCTGGCTTTCCGCAGCTCCGGGCTCAAGCGCGTGCTGGCCTACACCACGGTGATGGCGCTGGGCACGCTGACCTTGTTGCTTGGACTGGGTGAAGCCGGAGCGGCGGTGAGTTTCCTGCTCGCGCATGCGCTCTACAAGGGAGCGCTCTTCCTGGTGGCCGGCATCGTCACCCATGAGTCGGGCGCCAAGGACATCCGCGACGCAAACGGTCTGGCGCGGCACATGCCGGTCACTGCCGTCGCCGCGCTTATTGCGGCCGCCTCCGCGGCTGGTCTGCCGCCCTTGTTCGGTTTCATCGGCAAGGAACTGCTCATGGAGGCGGGGCAGCACGGCCCCGTGCTGGTGCGCGTGATGGCGCTCCTCGCCGGCGCACTCGTGGCCGCCATGGTGGCCACGCTGGTGCTGCGCGTCTTCTTCAGCGGGGATGGTCGCGCCAACCCGAAAGCGGCCCACGAAGCACCCTGGTCCATGCTTGCTGGTCCTGTGGTGCTGGGCATTGGCACAGTGCTGTTCGGCCTTTTCCCCGGATTGGCGACCGACAGCATGCTCGCTGCGGCCGCCAAGGCAGCGGGGGAGGAAGGCAAGTTCTATCTGGCGCTGTGGCACGGCTTCAACATGGCGCTGTTGATGTCGACGGTGTCGCTGTTGATCGCGGTGGGCCTGTTTCTGGGGTGGCCGGCCATGCAGCGCCGCTTCGCCGCCTGGACGGTGCCGGAGCGCTTTGGCGCCGAGGCTGGGTATGGACGCTTGCTCGACGGCATCCTTGGCATCGCCAGTCTGCAGACCCGACTGCTGCAGAGCGGTTATCTGCGCTACTACGTGATGACACTGCTGCTCGTGTTGCTGACCCTGACCGGAGGGACGCTGCTGGCGCGCACCGGCATTATCGTGCCCGCGGGCGCCGACTTCGGGAGCTATGGTGTGCCGGCGGTGATGGCAGCCATCATCCTTGCCGCAGGCATGGCCGCATTGCGGACGCGCACGGCGCTGAAGGCCGTGCTCGCGCTGGGCGCACTGGGTTTTGGGGTGGCGCTGGTCTTCCTCTGGTACTCCGCGCCGGACCTGGCGATCACCCAGGTGATGATCGAGACACTCACCACGATCCTGCTGGTTCTGGTGCTGTTCCGCATGCCGCGTTTCCGGCGCCTGTCGACCGTTGCCGAGCGGGCGCGGGACGTGGTCATCGCCGTTTCAGTGGGTGCATTGATGACGGCCTTGGTCTGGATGGTGATCGGCGGCCGGCAGTTCCCTAGCATCGCCAGCTGGTTCCTGGAGCGCTCCGTGGCGGAGGGATATGGCCGCAATGTGGTCAATGTCATTCTGGTCGACTTCCGCGCTCTGGATACGCTGGGAGAGATCTTCGTGCTGGCGCTGGCGGCGGTGGGCGTGTACGCGCTGCTGCGTGGCCCCGCCATGCTGGAAAGCGAAAGGAGCAAGCCGTGAAGACCTCGATGCTGCTGCGCGTGGGCGCGCAACTGTTGCTACCGCTGCTCATGGTGTTATCGGTCTACCTTCTGGTGCGCGGACATAACCACCCGGGCGGCGGATTCATCGGTGGTCTGGTGGCCTCCGCCGCCATCGCGCTGCATCTCTTTGCCGTTGACATTCGCTCGGCGCGCGGGGTGCTGCGCGCCGATCCGCGGACGCTGCTCGGTGCCGGGCTGCTGATCGCGCTGGTGGCCGCGGTCATGGGGCCGCTGGCGGGCGGCGCCGTGTTCGAAGGCCTGTGGCTGGACGTCAATCTGCCCGTGGTCGGCAAGACGCACATCGGCACCCCGCTGCTGTTCGATATCGGCGTCTATCTGGTCGTCATCGGCGCCGTGTTGACCATGGCGCTGACCCTGGCCGAGGTGGAAGGCTGATGGCGGTCTGGCTCGCGATCACGGTTGGCGGTCTCTACGGCTGCGCCTTTTACATGCTGATGCGCCGTTCGATCACCAAGACCCTGATTGGGCTGATCCTGCTGTCCAATGCCGCCAATCTGTTGATCTTCGTGGCGGCGGGCCTGACCGAAGCCCAGCCCGCTCTGATCCCTGCGGACAGCTATCTGCCCGAGCCCGGCACCGCGGATCCACTGGCGCAGGCGCTCATTCTGACCGCCATCGTGATCGGTTTTGGTGTGCTCGCCTTCGCCATGGCGCTGATCTATCGCGCCCACGAAGTGCTGCACGTGGATGATTTCGACGCCCTGAAGGACGCCGACGAATGAGTTATCTGGTTGCTGCCCCGGTGCTGATTCCGATGCTCGCCGGGGCACTCTCCCTGGTGGCTTGGCGCTCGCACATGCTGCAGCGGGCACTGGCTGTACTGGGTACCGGTGCGCTGCTGATCTCGGCCATCCTGCTCATGATCGAGGTGGCCAATGAGGGCATCCAGGTCACGGAGTTCGGGGGCTGGCCGGCGCCGATGGGGATCGTCTTCGTCGCTGACTGGCTGAGCGTGTTGATGGTGCTGCTGACGGGTATCACGGGGCTGGCCGCCGCCATCTTCTCGTTGCCGGGCACCACCCTACGCATGGAGCACGCCGGTTACTACGCGCTACTGCATGTGCTGCTGGCGGGCGTTGCCGGCGCCTTTCTCACCGGTGACGTGTTCAATCTCTACGTCTGGTTCGAGATCATGCTGCTGGCCAGTTTCGCGCTGCTGGCCATGGGCGGCGAGCGCGCGCAGATGGCGGGCGCACTCAAGTATGTGGTGCTCAACCTCATCAGCTCGGCCATCTTCCTGACTGCCATCGGTCTGCTTTATGGGTTGATCGGCACGCTGAATATGGCCGATGTGGCGGTGAAGGTGGCGGCGCTGGAATCCAGCGACCGCGTGACCGTGATCGCCACGCTGTTCATGATCGCCTTTGGCATCAAGGCGGCGGCCTTTCCGCTGTTTTTCTGGTTGCCGGCCTCGTACCACACTCCGCCGGTGGCGGTGTCGGCGCTTTTCGCCGGCCTGCTGACCAAGGTCGGGGTCTATGCGCTGTATCGCTTCTTTACGCTCATCTTCACGGCCGATGTGGGCTTCACGCACGAGGTGCTGAAGTGGGTGGCGGTGTTCACCATGCTCTCCGGCGTGCTGGGCGCGGCGGCGCAGTTCGAATTTCGCCGCATCCTGTCCTTCCACATCATCAGCCAGATCGGCTACATGATTCTCGGGCTGGCGCTGTACACGCCATTGGCGGTGGCGGGCGGGGTCTTCTATCTGGCCCATCACATCATCGTGAAGGCCAATCTCTTCTTCATCTCGGGGGCGACCTATCACCTGCGCGGTTCGCACGATCTGTCGCGCCTCGGCGGACTCTGGAAGACGCATCCGTGGCTCGGCGTGCTCTTTCTCATCCCCGCCCTGTCCCTGGCCGGGGTGCCGCCGCTCTCGGGTTTCTGGGCCAAATTCATCGTCATCAAGGCCGGCGTGGCGCTGGACGAGTGGCTGGTGGTGGCGGCGGCCCTGCTCACTGGGCTGCTGACCCTGTACTCAATGATGAAGATCTGGATGGAGGTGTTCTGGAAGGCCACTCCGCCGGAGACCGCGGAGCTGCGTGGCGTGCGGCCGCCAGCGGCAATGACCATGGTCATCGTCGCGCTCTCCGTACTGACGGTGCTCATTGGTGTGATCGCAGAACCGGTCTGGCAACTGGCCGCCGCCGCAGCGGATCAGCTGCTCGATCCCAGGGCCTATATTGAGGCCGTGCTTCCCGAGAGCGCGCAATGAACGGCTATGTCTTCAATCTCATGCTGATGCTGGCCTGGGCGGCGATCACCGGCTTCTTCTCGCTGAGCAATCTGGCGGTCGGCTTCGTTCTGGGCTATCTCATCATCGCCTTCACCCTGAGCAACGATGAGCGCTTTGCGCACTATGTGCGCAAGATTCCGCGCCTGGTGCGTTTCGTCGGATTCTTCCTGAAGGAACTGGTGGCATCGAATCTGCGTGTGGCCTATGACGTTGTTACGCCCACCCATCTGATGCGTCCGGCGGTGATCCGCATGCCGATGGAGGCGCGCACCAGCGGTGAAATCACGGTGCTGGCCAATTTCATTTCACTGACGCCCGGTACGCTCAGCCTCGATATCGACGAGAAGAACCACGTGCTCTATGTGCACGTCATGTATCTCGACAGCGAGGAAACCACGCGGGAGCAGCTGCGTGAGATGGAGCGTCGCGTGCTGGAGGTGCTGCGATGAGCATTCTGATCGCGCTCAGCTACGCCATGCTGTGCCTGGGGATCATCTTCTCCTTCATCCGGTTGTTGCTGGGCCCTTCTCTGCCTGACCGTGTGGTGGCGCTTGAACTGATCGCCTCGTTGACGGTGGGCATGATTGCCACCTACGCGGTGGATACCAATGTTGGTGCGGCGCTCGATGTGGCCCTGGTGCTGGCGCTGACCGGCTTCCTGGCGGCGCTGGCTTTTGCGCGCTATCTCGAAAAGCGGGGGGAAGAATGATCTGGCTGGAATGGACCGCCTTGCTGCTGTTGGTGGTGGGCAGCGCCTTCATGATGATTGCGGCGCTGGGCGCGCTGCGCATGCCCGACCTGCTGACCCGCATGCACGCCACCACCAAATCCGGCGTCTTCGGCGCCGGCCTGATGCTGGGTGGGGTGGCATTGCATTACCTGGAAGCGAGCATCACCGCACGGGTATTCGCCATCGTGGGTTTTATCACCCTGACGTCGCCGCTGGCAGCGCACGCCATCGGCCGCGCGGGTTACTACACCGGCGCGCCGATGTGGCAGGGCACGCTGAAGGACGATCTGCGTGAAGATCTGGACGCCGAACGCGAGCGGGGCCGCCGCTAGGAGGCGGCGCGTTCCTCGGCCAGCTGCTTGATGCGCTGGACCATGGCGTAGAAGCCGTTGCGCCGGTTGGCGGTGATCTGATTCTCCAGGCCGAGACGGCTGAAGATGTCACCGATATCCATGTCGCGCACCTCGGCAGCGTCACGATCGGACATCAGCATGCGCAGCAGTGCGATGAGGCCGCGCACGATATGCGCGTCCGAGTCGCCACGGAAGCGCAGTCGCGATTCGCCGCCGTCTTCAGGGACCAGCCAGACCTGCGACATGCAGCCACGCACACGGTTCTCCTCGGTGCGCTCTTCGTCGGCGAGCGGCGGCAGCTGGCTGCCCAGCTCGATGAGGTAGCGGTAGCGCTCCTCCCAGTCGCCGAGCATTTCGAAATCGTCGATCAGTTCTTCCGGATCCATGGCGCGCATGCTAACCCGATTGCGCAATGCGTCCGCGCGACGATGCGCTGCTGTCGGCCGTTGGGGGACGCCGACCCAAGGGCTGCCGCGGTTCGCGCATGTCGCGCGCGGCGGCCGAGGGCCATCGCTATACTGCGCGCCCTCTCGAACCTGGAAGCAAGCCATGGCCCGTCCCTCCGGTCGCAGTCCGGATGCACTCCGCCCCATCCACTTCGAGCGCGGGTATACACGGCATGCCGAGGGCTCCGTCCTGGTCGCCTTTGGCGATACCCGCGTGCTGTGTACCGCCAGCGTGGAAGAACGCGTGCCGCCGTGGAAAAAGGCCGCCGGCGGCGGCTGGCTGACCGCGGAATACGGCATGCTGCCGCGTGCGACCCATGACCGGGGACGGCGCGAAGCGGCCAGCGGCAAGCAGTCCGGCCGTACTCAGGAGATCCAGCGCTTGATCGGGCGCAGCCTACGCGCCTGTGTGGACCTGGATGCGTTGGGCGCACGCACCATCACGCTGGACTGCGATGTGCTGCAGGCCGACGGCGGTACGCGCACCGCCGCCATCACGGGCGCCTATGTGGCGCTGGTCGATGCGGTGAATCTGCTGCGTCGCCAGCATCTCGTGCGCCGCGACCCGATCCTTGGGCAGATCGCTGCGGTCTCTGTCGGGATTGTGGACGGTACACCGGTGCTCGACTTGGACTACGCCGAGGACTCCACCGCCGAGACGGATATGAATGTCGTCATGAACGAAGCCGGACAGTTCATCGAGGTGCAGGGGACGGCCGAAGGGCACGCGTTCCGGCGCGACGAGCTCGATGCACTGCTCGATCTCGCGAGCGCGGGGGTGAACGAGCTGACGCGCGCCCAGCGGGAGGCGCTGGCGGCATGAGCACGCTGGTTCTTGCCAGCCGCAATGCTGGCAAGCTGACCGAAATGCAGGCATTGCTGGCGCCACAGCGCTGGCAGGTGCGTCTGCTCTCCGAGTTCAGCGAGGGGGCGGCGGCGGAAGAGGCGCCCACCTTCGTGGAGAATGCCATCGCCAAGGCCCGTTATGCCGCGGCCGCCAGCGGCTTGCCGGCCCTGGCCGATGACTCCGGCCTGGAGGTCGAGGCCTTGCAGGGCGCGCCGGGGGTTCGCTCCGCCCGCTATGCCGGCGCCAACGCCGGGGACGCCGCCAACAACGCCCAGTTACTTGCCGCTTTGGCCGATGTGCCGGATGCGGCGCGGGGGGCGCGCTTTATCTGCGTGATGGCCTTCCTGCGCCATGCCGAAGACCCAGTGCCGGTGCTGGCGCAGGGGGAATGGCGGGGGCGCATTCTTGGCGCGCCGCGCGGCCATGGCGGCTTTGGCTACGATCCGCTGTTTGAAGTCACCGAACTCGGCTGCAGCGCGGCGGAATTGTCGCGCGAACAGAAGCAGGCCCGCAGTCATCGCGGGCAGGCCATGCGCGCGCTGCTTGCCCAACTCCCGCGCGGAGGTGACAGCGGCTGATGGCCGTGTGCCTGCCGCCCCTGGCGCTGTACGTGCATCTGCCCTGGTGCGTGCAGAAATGCCCCTATTGCGACTTCAACTCGCACGGCTTGCGCGAGGGCGCCCTGCCGGAAACGGCCTATACCGAGGCGCTGCTGGCTGACCTGCGCTGGGAGGCCGAAGCACTGCAGACCGGGCGCCCCCTGGTTTCGGTGTTCTTCGGCGGCGGCACGCCCAGTCTCTTCAGCGCGGATCGTATTGGTGCAGTGCTTGAGGCCGCAGATCGCACCTGGGGGCTGGCGGAAGACTGCGAAATCACGCTGGAGGCGAATCCAGGCACGGCCGACGCGGCGCATTTCGCCGGGTACCGTGCTGCCGGCGTCAACCGCCTGTCGCTGGGCGTGCAAAGCTTCGACGATGCGCAATTGCAACGGCTGGGGCGGATTCACGATGGCGCCGCTGCGCGGCGGGCCTTCGCGCTGGCGCGCCAGGCGGGCTTCGACAACATCAATCTCGATCTGATGTTTGCGCTGCCCGAGCAGTCCATCGCGGCGGCCGCAACGGATCTTGAGGCGGCCATCGCGCTGGGGCCGGAGCACCTCTCCTACTACCATTTGACGCTGGAGCCGAATACCGCCTTCGCCGCCGCACCGCCGCCGTTGCCCGACGAGGACACAGCGGCGGACATGCTCGACGCGGGCGGGCATTTGCTGCAGGCAGCCGGCTACGGCGGCTATGAGACCTCTGCCTGGGCGCGGCCTGGGCGTCGCTGCCGCCACAACCGGGTGTACTGGTCCTTTGGCGACTACATCGGCATCGGCGCCGGCGCGCACGGCAAGTATTCGGCACGCAGTGGCGATGGCGGCTTGTCGATCGAGCGACGGGTGCGTTGGCGGCATCCGCGTCACTACCTGTCGGCCGCGGGCGGTGCCGAGGTCTTGCAATCGTGTCAAGCCATCACACCGCAGGCGCGCCCCTTCGAATTTGCCATGAACGCACTGCGCCTCCACGACGGCTTTGATTGGGACACGCTTGCAGCCCACGCCGGACTACGCCGCGAGGATCTCGCGGGCGTGCTGGAAACGGCCCAGGAACGCGGCCTGTTGAGCGTGGACGAGACGGGCGTCCGGTCTACCGCGCTGGGCAGGGCACACTTGAATACCCTGTTGCAGCTGTTCCTGGAGCCCGCATGATCGAAGACGTCGAGGTGACCTGTCCGGCGTGCTGGGAGTGCATCGCGCTGACGGTGGATCTGTCGGAGGGCAGCGCCGCCTACACTGAGGATTGCTCGGTCTGCTGTCGCCCTATGCTGGTGCGGCTCGAAGTCGCGCCGGACGGAGACTGGCAGGTGGATGTGCAGGCGGAAAACGACTGATTCGCGGTCGTTGCGACCGCAGTCGCCACACGCGCGGCGCCGGGCTAGCATTGCGATGCGGCAATCATCTATACTCCGCGCCCCTTGTAGCTCCCGGGACTCGGCGATGAAGCCCGCTATTCACCCCCAATACGCACCGGTTAAAGTGACTTGCAGCTGTGGTCACTCTTTTGAAACGCAGTCCACACTGGGTCAGTCGCAACTGTCCGTCGAAGTGTGTTCAAACTGCCACCCGTTCTATACCGGCAAGCAGAAGTTGCTTGACGCGGGCGGTCGTGTCGACCGGTTCCGCAAGCGCTACGGCGGCTGATCACGCTGCATCGGCGGTTGCCTGGGCGCGGTGCGCGCTGGCGGCCGCGTACCGTGGCCGTTTTCTGTCGCTGCCTGTAGGCGCGACGCACCGCTTTCACTCTTCCCCGGCATCCGATGTCCGACGCTTTCAAGCAGGCAGCGCTCGATTATCACGCCAAGCCCCGGCCGGGGAAGCTGGCGATCGCCATCACCAAGCCCTTTACGACGCCGGAAGAGCTGTCGCTGGCCTATTCGCCAGGGGTCGCTGAGCCGGTCACCGAAATCCAGCGCGATCCGGAACTGGCCTTCCGCTACACCTCGCGCGGCAATCTGGTGGGCGTGATCACCAATGGCACCGCCGTGCTCGGCCTTGGTCGCACGGGCGCATTGGCGGGCAAGCCGGTGATGGAAGGTAAGGCGGTCCTGTTCAAGAAGTTCGCGGATATCGATGTCTTCGATATCGAGGTGGACGCCAGCGACCCGCATGCCTTCATCGAGACGGTGGCCCGCATCGCGCCCACCTTCGGTGGCATCAATCTTGAGGACATCGCCGCGCCCGACTGCTTCCGCATCGAGCAGGCGCTGATCGAGAAGCTCGACATTCCCGTTTTTCATGACGATCAGCATGGCACCGCGATCATCGTCGCGGCCGGTCTGGTGAACGCGCTGCAGCTACAGGAAAAGCGCCTTGAAGACATCCGCATCGTCTGTCTTGGCGCGGGTGCTGCGGGTGTGGCCAGCATGAATCTGCTGGCCGCGATGGGCGCACGCCGCGAAAACATGCTGATGCTGGATCGCCAGGGTGTCATCCACAGCGGCCGGGAAGGGTTGCCGCCAGAAAAGCAGTCCTTCGCCGTGGAAACGGACCGTCGCACACTCGCCGAAGCGCTGGACGGCGCCGATGTATTCATCGGTGTCTCCGGCCCACGCCTGATGTCGGTGGACATGCTGAAGGGCATGGCGCCGCGCCCTGTTGTCTTCGCTTTGTCTAACCCGATCCCCGAGATCATGCCGAGCGACGCGCTCGCTGCGCGCGATGATCTGATCATGGCGACAGGACGCAGCGACTTTCCGAATCAGGTCAACAACGTTCTCGGCTTCCCGTATATCTTCCGGGGCGCGCTGGATGTCAGGGCACGTCGCATCAATACCGAGATGCAAATTGCTGCGGTTCACGCGCTCTGCGCGCTCACTCATGAGCCTGCGCCACGTGTCGTGATGGAAGCCTATCGCCAAACTTCGCTAAGCTTTGGGCCTGAATACATCATCCCGAAGCCGCTCGATCCTCGGTTGATAGAGTTCGTGCCGCCGGCGGTCGCCGCTGCCGCGGTCGACACCGGGGTCGCGCGTTCGTCCTATCCAGCGCACTATCCGGCGCGTCCCGAGGCATCCAACAATCTGGAGTAGTTGCTCATGGCGCAATACAGCCTCCTCAACGAGGAAACAGGCGAAAAGACTGAACTGCCCGTCAAGGCCGGTACCCGTGGACCCCTGGGTCTGGACGTAGGCAAGGTCTACGCTCAGCAGGGTGTCTTCACCTACGACCCGGGCTTCACCAGCACCTGCTCCTGCGACTCGTCGATCGCCTATATCGATGGCGACGCGGGCATGCTGCTGTATCGCGGCTACCCGGTGGATCAGCTGGCCAAGCAGTCGTCCTTCATTGAGGTGGCCTATCTGATCCTCAACGGCGAACTGCCGCAGAAGGATGAGCTGGAGACCTTCGACCGCAGCATCCGCCGTCACACCATGATCAACGAGTCGCTCAAGCGACTTTTCGAAGGCTTCCGCTACGACGCGCATCCGATGGCCATGCTGTGCGGCGTCGTGGGTTCGTTGTCCGCCTTCTACCACGACACCACCAACAACCAGGATCCGGAGCACCGCAAGATCTTTGCGCACCGGATGATCGCCAAGATCCCGACCATCACGGCGGCCGCCTACAAGCGCTACTTCGGTCAGCCCTTCATCTATCCGCAGAATCATCTCGACTACTGCTCCAACCTGTTGCAGATGATGTTCGCGGTGCCCTCCGAGCCGTATCACGTGGACCCGGTGGCGGCAAAGGCGCTGGATGTGCTGTTCATACTGCACGCCGATCACGAACAGAACGCTTCAACCTCCACGGTGCGCCTGGCTGGCTCCACCGGCTGCAATCCGTACGCCGCCGTTGCCTCGGGTATTGCGGCGCTGTGGGGGCCGGCGCATGGCGGTGCGAACGAAGCCGTGCTGCGCATGCTCGACCAGATCGGCACGGTCGAGAACGTCAAGCCCTTCATGGAGAAGGTCAAGAACAAGGAAGCGGGGGTACGTCTGATGGGCTTCGGCCATCGCGTGTACAAGAACTATGACCCGCGCGCCACCATCATTCGCGAGCACTGCCATAATGTGCTGAAGCATTTCGGGCAGGAAAACGACCCGCAGATGGAACTGGCCATGGAGCTGGAGCGCATCGCCCTTGAAGATGACTACTTCAAGGAGCGCAAGCTCTACCCCAATGTCGACTTCTACTCCGGCATCATCTACAAGGCGCTCGGCATCCCGGTGAACATGTTCACGCCGATGTTCGCCATTGCCCGTACCGTGGGCTGGGTGGCGCACTGGGCGGAAATGGTGTCCGACCCGACCACCCGCATCGGCCGTCCGCGCCAGGTCTACACCGGCGCCGACATCCGCGACTACCAGCCGATGGACCAGCGCTGAGCCGCGCCCGCCAGAAACAGCAAGAGCCACATCCCCGGATGTGGCTTTTCTGTTTCTGGGGGTAGGCAAGAACGTCGGTTCGGCACGCGATTTCATGGCTATGGGGCCGGGCAAGCAGCGCGCGGACGCGCCATTGGGTTGGAGACAGCTGCTCGCATACGGCGCCCTGGGGCTGCCGCTCACCGCCATGCTGTTGCCGCTGGTGGTCTTCCTGCCGCCCTACTACGCTGCCTTGCCCGGCGTGGGCGCCGCAGCCGTCGGCGCTGTGCTGTTCGGTGCCCGTATCTGGGACGTGGTCACTGACCTGGGCGTGGGCTGGCTATCCGATCGCTGGCGCGGTCGCTACGGACGCCGGCGTCCCTTTATCGTGGTGGGCGCACCGGTGCTGCTGATCGGAACCTGGCTGCTGTTCGCGCCGCCGCAGGGCGCGGGCTGGCCCTATCTGCTCGCCACCGCGCTGATGGCCTATCTGGGCTGGACACTGGTGTCACTGCCCTACCAGACATGGGGCGCTGAGCTCAGTAACGACTACGACGAGCGCTCGCGCGTCACCGCCGCACGCGAGGGCTTTGCGGTCCTGGGAACGATGGTGGCGATTCTGCTGCCGACCCTTGTGCAGCGGCAGACCGGCAGCGAGGCGATGGGTCTTCAAGCCATTTTCTGGTTTCTGTTGGTGGCGCTGCCGCTGGCCATGATGGCGTTACTGCGCACGGTACGCGAGCCCCAGGTGGCGCAGCAGGCTGCGCTGCGGCCCCGTGAGGGGCTGGCCTTGCTGGGCGCGAACCAACCCTTCCGCCGACTGGTGCTGGCCTATCTCGCCAACGGCGCGGCCAATGGCTTTCCCGCGACGCTGTTCATTTTCTTCAATCTGCACGTGCTGGAAGTGAGTCGTGACATGGCCGGGCTGGCGCTTGTCATCTACTTTCTGTCAGCCGTCATCGGTCTGCCGCTGTGGATGCGCCTGGGGCGTCATCTCCCCAAGCATCGGCTGTGGTGCGCCTCCATGCTCTGGGCAGCTGCCGTATTCGCCTTTGCCAGCCAGCTCGGGCCGGGGGATTTCGGCGCCTATCTGCTGATCTGTGTGCTGGCAGGTTCCTGTCTGGGTATTGATCAGGCGGTGCCGGCCTCTATGCAGGCCGATGTGATCGACGAAGACACAGCTGCGGGAGGCGGCGGTCGCGCCGGCCTGTATTTCGGGTTGTGGGGGATGGCCACCAAACTGGCCTTCGCGCTGGCGGTGGGCGTGACCTACCCACTGCTGGAATGGGCAGGCTTCGACGCCAGCCGCGACGGCCAGGGAGAGGCGGCCCTCAGTATGCTGATTGTTCTCTACGCGCTCCTGCCGGTGGTGGTCAAACTGTGCGTGGTGGCCATGGTGTGGCGCTATCCGCTGGACCGCGCGCGCCACGCCGCCCTGCGCGAGCGCATCTCGGCGCGTTGAATGACGCATCCGTCAGCCGTCGGCGACCTACTGTCCGTGGGAAGGGGCGGAACGCCAAAAGCGATGTGCTAGCCTTCAACGCATTCCAGTGTTCGGGGGCGGTTCCATGGTTTGCAGGCAGCTTGCGCAATGTGTTGTCGCCGGAGCGGTTTTGTCGTCATTGGCTTCGGCGGTCCAGGCGGCCGATCTCTCACCCGGGCCCTATATCAAGGGCTTTGCCGGCTACAGCGACATCGAAGTGGACGTTGACGATGGTCAGGGCGGCGCGTCCCGCTTCGACGCTGACGGCAGCGCATTCGGTGGCGCGTTGGGGTATCTCGCGCCGTGGGGGGCCGGGGCGGTCGGCGTCGAACTGAATGCCTATGCCGACGACGCCAACAGTCGTGCCGACGTGTTGCTGCGGGACCCGGAAAGCGGTGAGAGCACGCAAGGCAGCCTCGCCTTGCAGGGCGACTACGGCTACGGCATCAAACTCCTGCTCGGCGGGTTCATTGCGCGCAAGGTGTTGGTATACGGATTCGGCGGCTGGCAGTGGTACCGCACCGAGGCCACGGTCGAACGTCCAGACGGTAGTTTCACGCGCGACTCCGAGCAATTCGAAGGCGGCCGTGGCGGTATCGGCGCGGCAGTCCCACTGTACGGCCAAGCCTGGTCGATGCAGGTGGAGTACAGCCGTAGCTTCTACGGCAAGGAATCTTTCAGCGAACCGACGCAGGATCTCTTCACCGTAGGGGTCGCCTACAGCTACTGATGTCTGCCGCTGTCCGCACCTCTGCCAACGGGTAGCGGCACTGCGTCAAGGGCCATCTGCCCGATGGTGTGCGC
>JALEHA010000163.1 GCA_022763315.1 Algiphilus sp. | reverse complement strand
ATCTTCTCGGGCGTGGATGCCACCAAGGCGCCGATCCCGGTGCTGCCGACCGTGCACTACAACATGGGCGGCATCCCGACGCTGTACACGGGCGAAGTGGTGACTTCGGCCGATGGCGACGAAGACAAGGTGGTACCAGGTCTGATGGCTGCGGGCGAGGCCGCCTGCGTGTCGGTCCACGGTGCCAACCGCCTGGGCTCGAATTCATTGCTGGATCTGGTCGTCTTCGGACGCTCGGTCGCGCTGCGCTGCGCCGAAACCATGAAGCCGAATCAGGCGCACAAGCCCATTTCGAGCACCTGCGAAGAGCGCATCCTGGATCGCTTCGATCGTCTGCGCAACGCCAGCGGAAGCCGGACCACGGCGGATGTGCGTGCCGAGATGCAGAAGGTGATGCAGGATCACGCTGCGGTGTTCCGCACCGGCGAGTCGCTGGACGAAGGCATGAAGAAGCTCAACAAGACGGCGGCCAGCTTCAATGACATCGCCGTCTCGGATCGCTCGCTGATCTGGAATTCCGATCTGGTCGAAACGCTGGAGCTGGACAACCTGCTCGGCTGCGCGCTCACCACCATGGCCAGCGCCCAGAACCGGAAGGAATCCCGTGGCGCGCACGCCCGCGAGGATTTCCCCGACCGTGACGACGACCACTGGATGAAGCACAGCCTGTGTTGGCGCACCGGTGACACGGAAACCAAGATCGACTATCGCTCGGTGCACATGTACACCATCGACGATGAAATCGATGTAATCGCGCCGCAGAAGCGCGTTTACTGAACCGCAGGAGCAAGAAACGATGGCCGAACTGAAGCTACCGAAGGGCTCCGTCCCGCAGCCTGGCAAGTTCTATCCCGCCCAGGGCACCAACAAGCGCGTCTTCAAGATCTACCGCTACGATCCGGACGCCGGCAGCAACCCCCGTGTGGACACCTACGAAGTCGACATGGACAGCTGCGGACCGATGGTTCTGGATGCGCTGATCAAAATCAAGAACGAGATCGACCCGACGCTGACTTTCCGCCGCTCCTGCCGTGAAGGCATCTGTGGCAGCTGTGCGATGAACATCGACGGCACCAATACGTTGGCATGTCTGAAGGGCAATGACGAAGTCGAGGGTGATGTGTCCATCTACCCGCTGCCGCACATGCCGGTGATCAAGGACCTCGTGCCCGATCTGTCGCACTTCTATGCGCAGTACGAATCCATCGAGCCGTGGCTGAAGACCGACACCCCGGCGCCGACGCGCGAGCGTCTGCAGTCGCGAGAGGATCGTGCCGAGCTCGACGGCCTCTACGAGTGCATTCTCTGCGCCTGCTGCTCCACCGCCTGTCCCAGCTACTGGTGGAATGGCGATCGTTATCTGGGGCCGGCCATTCTGCTCCAGGCCTACCGCTGGTTGGCAGATTCGCGGGATGAAGCCACCGGTGAGCGCCTGGACAGCCTGGAGGATCCCTTCAAGCTGTATCGCTGCCACACCATCATGAACTGCGCGAAGACCTGCCCCAAGGGGCTGAACCCGGCCAAGGCCATCGCGGAAACGAAGAAGATGCTGCTGGAGCGCACCACCTGAGGCCATCCGCCTTGCAGTGGTCTGCTGACGCAGGGGCCGCAGGACCACCCGGGTTCTGCGGCCCCTGTTTCGTTAAGGGCTGAAGATGGAACGGATTGGGGAGGCCCTAGACGGTCCGGGATACCGTCGCATACTGCAATTGGCATGGCCCATCATGCTGGCCAACTGCAGTACGCCGCTGCTGGGTCTGTCCGACACCGCCGTCATCGGGCGCAGTGGCACGACCGCCGAACTCGGCGCCATCGCGCTAGGCGCTCTGCTGTTCAGTTTTCTGTACTGGGGCTTTGGCTTCCTGCGCATGGGCACCACCGGCTTTGCCGCGCGGGCCGATGGGGAACAGGACGAGGCCGAGGTGCGCGCTGCGATCCTGCGTGCCTTCCTGCTGAGCCTCGTGCTGGCCTCGGCTTTGCTCCTGCTGCAGCGGCCGCTGATCGATGTGGCCCTGGCGCTGTTCGGCGCCAGCGACAACGTGGAGACGTTGACGGCAGAGTATTTCGGGTGGCGCATCTGGGGCGCGCCGGCCGCATTGGCGCTATACGCGTTGATGGGGTTGTTCATTGGCCTCGGACACACCCGCTGGATCCTGCTGGTGCAGCTGAGCCTGAACGGCCTCAACATCGTGCTCGACATCTTCTTTGCCGGGGTTCTGGGCTGGGGCGTGCACGGCATTGCGCTGGGCACCGCACTGGCGGAGTGGCTGGCATTGTTGCTCGCATTGGCCCTGGCACTGCATCTGCTGCGTGTGCGGCATCAGGACAGCGAGCCTTTCCTGGTCTGGAAGCGGCTGCGCGATCGGGCGCGCTGGCGTCAGACCGTCACGGCGAACGGTGACATCATGCTGCGCACGCTGCTGATGCTCTCGGCCTTTGCCTGGTTCACCAATCAAGGCGCCCGCTTCGGCGATGTGACCCTGGCGGCCAACCATATCCTGCTGCAGTTCATCAGCTTCAGTGCCTTCTTCCTCGACGGCTACGCACATGCGGTGGAACCTTTGGTGGGGCGCGCCATGGGTGGCCGACGGATCGATATTCTGCGCACGGCGGCACGCCGCTCCACCCATCTGGCCGCTGCCACTGCGGGACTGCTCTCACTTGCC
Organism: Algiphilus sp.; assembly: GCA_022763315.1. Lineage (GTDB taxonomy): Bacteria > Pseudomonadota > Gammaproteobacteria > Nevskiales > Nevskiaceae > Algiphilus. The sequence continues at coordinate 2,147 of JALEHA010000163.1, read as the reverse complement.
GTGCTGCTCGCGGGTGGCTGGGCCATTGCGGGTCTCACTGCCATCGAGGCGGTACGCAGCGAGGCCATTCGTTACCTGCCCTATGCGGCTGCCTACGTGTTGCTGTCCTTTGCCGCTTTCCAACTCGACGGCATCTTCATCGGCGCGGGCTGGACCCGCGCCATGCGCAACGCGTCGCTGGCTGCGGTCGCGGCCTTTCTGCTTACGGCGATGGTCCTCGTACCGGCATTCGGCAATGGCGGCCTGTGGTTGGCCTTCATTGCCTATGTGGTGTATCGCGCCTTGACGCTGGGTGCCCATCTACCGGCCCTGCTGCGCCAGTGGAGGGGTATCGCGACCTGAGGCCTGCGTCTTCGGCGCGTTGGCGGCGGAAATCGAGCTAGGATCGTGCCTCGACGACAAGAATGAAGGAGACCTTCGTGGCGGAATCGCGCCGACTGGACGACTATCCCCATCGCCTGAGCATTCCGACGCGGTGGAAGGACAACGATGTCTATGGCCACGTCAACAATGTCGAGTACTACAGCTTCTTCGATACCGTCATCAACACCTACCTGATCCGGGAAGGCGGTCTCGATATCCACGCCGGCCCCGTCATCGGCCTGTGCGTCAGTTCGAGCTGCCAGTTCACCGCGCCGCTGGCCTTTCCCGAGGTGGTGGAAGCGGGTCTGGCAGTGGACCGCATTGGAAGCAGCAGCGTGACCTACGCCATCGGCCTTTTTGGGGACGGGGGTAGGGAGCCGGCAGCGACCGGCCACTTCGTCCATGTCTTCGTGGACCGGGGCAGCCGCCGCCCGACAACCATTCCCGAGGCGATCCGCAGTGCGCTCGAGGCATTGCACCAGGGCGAGGAGGCAGCATGATCGAAACACGCGGTGCGGTATTGCGCAGCATGGGCGTCGACACGCCCTATGCCGAATCGATGCCTTTGCGCGTTGAACCGCTGCAGCTGGAGCCGCCCGGCCCGGGCGAGCTGCTGGTGCGGGTGCGGGCTGCCGGCGTCTGCCATTCGGATCTTTCGGTGGTGAACGGGTCGCGTCCGCGGCCGGTGCCGATGGTGCTGGGGCATGAGGCGGCTGGAGACATCGAAGCCGTGGGCGATGGTGTCACCGATTTCACGGTGGGCGAGCGGGTGGTGTTCTCCTTTGTGCCCTCCTGCGGGCGCTGCAGCTTCTGCGCCGAAGGCCGCCCGGTGCTGTGCGCGCCGGGCGCCGCGGCCAATGCCGCGGGCACCCTGCTTTCCGGCGCACGGCGTTGGCGCGATGCCGAAGGCCAAGCCTGCCATCACCATTTGGGGGTGTCCGCCTTCGCCGAGTACACCGTGGTCTCGGAACGCTCGGCCGTACGTATCGACCCGGATTTGCCGGCGGAAGTGGCGGCGCTTTTTGGCTGCGCAGTCATGACCGGGGTCGGTGCGGCGGTCAATACCGCCTCCGTCCGTCCGGGGCAGTCGGTGGTGATCTACGGCATGGGCGGCGTGGGCCTGGCCGCGCTACTCGGCGCGGTGGCGGCTGGCGCCTGGCCGATTGTCGCGGTGGACCCGGTGGCCGAGAAGCTCGCGCTGGCGCAGCGATTGGGCGCGAGTCATGTCGTGCAGGCGCGCGATGACGATGCCCTGACGCAGATTCGCGAGATCACCGGCGGCGGCGCGGACTATGCACTGGAAACGGTCGGCAGCGAAAAGGTACTGGAACAGGCCTATTTCGCCACCGCCCGCGGCGGCACCACGGTCACTGTCGGGCTGCCCCATCCGGATCGGATGCTGCAGATCCCCGCGGTGAGCCTCGTGGCGGAGGAACGCAGCCTGCGCGGCAGCTATATGGGCTCGGCCGTGGTCAGCCGCGATGTGCCGCGCTTTCTGGCGCTCTATCGGGCAGGTCGGCTGCCAGTGCACGAGCTGTTGACGCATCGTCTTGCCCTGGACGACATCAATCTCGCCTTCGATCGGCTTGCGCGTGCCGAGGCGGTGCGTCAGGTCATCCTGCTCTAGTCCGCTCAGGTCGCGCGCTGGACATTGCGCCGAAGCAGGGGCGTGCGCCGCTATACTGGGCGGATGACGGATACCTCGATTCCTCGCGAATTGCGTTGGCGACTGCGTCGCGGCATGAAGGAGCTGGACCTGGTGCTGACGCGCTGGGCAGAAGACT
>JALEHA010000162.1 GCA_022763315.1 Algiphilus sp. | reverse complement strand
TGTCCTTCCTGGCTGTCGCCACCATCGTGCTGGTCAGCAGCGAGCGTGCCGGCGGAGCGGCGGTATGGTGGCGCATTCCCCGGCTGCAGGCCGCGTTTCTGGTGGGGCTCACGCCCGCGACGCTGCTCTTCTTCGATGGCGCCAGTCTGCTCGCGCCAGTCGTCAATGCCGTGGTGATTCCGGCCTTTGCGGTATTGCTGCCCTTGCTGCTGGCGAGTGTCGCACTCGCCTGGGCCGGCGGCAGCACGCTGCCACTGACGGCGGCGGCGCACCTGCTCGAATGGTTGCGTCAGGGCCTCATTCTTGCCGCGGAGTCCGCGCCCATGCTGTGGCTGGAGGCCGTCCCTGGCCCCTTGATCCTTCTCTGCGCCGCCTGGGGCGCCTTTTTGCTGCTGAGTCCGCAGCTGCAGCCGCTGCGCCTGCTCGGCCTGATCTGCTGGCTGCCACTGCTCTGGCCGCGTCCGGGACTCGCACCCGGAGTGGCTGAAGTGGCCGTGCTCGATGTGGGTCAGGGCCTGTCGGTGGTCGTGCGAACGCGCGAACACACGCTGGTGTATGACGCAGGGCCGGCATGGCCCGGTGGCTTTGATGCCGGCGAGGCCATTGTCGTGCCTTACCTGCGCCAGGCCGGCGTGCGGGCCGTGGACCGACTGATCATCTCGCATCCGCACCGTGACCACGCCGGCGGCGCACCGGCGGTGGGGCAAGGCTTGCCTGTCGTCGAACACTGGGAGGAGGGCGGTACCGTCTGTCGACACCCCCTGCGCTGGGACTGGAATGGCGTGGCCTTTGAAGTCCTGCATCCACGGCAGCCGGCGCGCTGGCAGGGGAACAATCGTTCCTGCGTGCTGCGCGTCTCGGCCGGCGGACAGCGTCTGCTCATCACCGGAGACATCGAGGCCACCGCGGAGCACGCGCTGCGCGCGGCGGCGCCGGAAGGGCTGCGGTCTCAGATCGTGGTGGTGCCCCATCACGGCAGCCGCACCTCATCGACGCCGGCTTTCGTGGCTGCGACCCAGGCCGATTGGGCGCTGTTCAGCGCTGGCTGGCGTAATCGGCATGGTCACCCGCACCCGGACGTGCAGCGCCGCTGGAAAGGCACCGGCGCGCAGACGGTGTCCACGGGTGATGCGGGCAGCCTGGAAGTCCGGCTTGGGGCCGGAAGCAAACCGGCACTGCGCGCCGCGCGCGAGCAGCGACGCATCTGGCGGGCGGCCTTCCGACTGCCCGCCGCGGTCGACTAGAGCTTGGTCGGGTTCGGCGCGTCGCCGTAGACGGCGACCGGGTCGAAGGTCTTCTCGCTCTCGCGGTACTCCAGCGGACGCTCGGCCTCGCCTTCGCCCACCGGAACGGCGCGGTAGAAGCAGGAACGGTAACCGACGTGGCAGGAGGCATCACCCTGCACCGAGACGCGCAACCAGATGGCGTCCTGGTCGTCGTCGATGCGCAGTTCCTCGACGGTCTGCACCAGGCCGCTGGTCGCTCCCTTGTGCCACAGCACCTGGCGCGAGCGCGACCAGTAGTGCGCCTCGCCAGTGGCGATGGTGCGCTTCAGGGCTTCTTCGTTCATGTAGCCCAGCATCAGCACTTCACCCGTGCCGGCGGCCGTGGTGATGCACGGAATCAATCCATGTTCGTCGAATTTGGGGGCCAGTTCGTTGCCCTCTTCGACCTGTTCAATGGATTGGCGCGGGTGGAAGCGGATGAAGTCAGACATTGCAGAAACGACAGGTTGCCGGGATTCGCGGGGCGCGTGTTATATCATGAACCCGTCATGACCCGTTCTGATCGCGAAGTCGAATCGCCCAGCCAGGCCACGCGCGCCGTCGAGGCTGCCTGCAGTGAACGGGGCGTGCGGCTGACCCCGATGCGGCGTGCCGCCTATGAGGCCATGGTCGCCTATGCGGCGCCCATTTCCGCCTATGAATTGCTCGAGCGGCTGCAGCAGAGCACGGGCAGACGACTGGCTCCGCCCACCGTGTACCGTGCGCTGGATTTCCTGCTCGAAGAGGGATTCGTCCATCGCATCGAGTCGCGCAATGCCTTCGTGGTGTGTGACCACCCCGGCGATCGGCACGAGAGCATTTATTTTGTCTGTCGCGAATGCGGCGCCTCGCACGAAGCGCACGATGCCGATGTCCGCGCTTCGCTGGATGCCCACGCGCACGGGCTTGGCTTCGCGCCGCAACGGCAGGTGGTGGAGGTCTACGGGCTCTGCGCCCGGTGTCAGGCCAGCAGCTAGGGCTTTCCCGGCGCGAAGTGTCGCTGCCTGAAACTAGAAATAACCCGAGAAAGTGCGCGTAACTCCTTGATCAGGAATTGATCATGGCCTGTCCGCGATGGCGCCTTTGTCGACGCCTTCAAAGGCGCGTACCCGCACGCGGCGCTCCGTGGCGAGGCCTTTGTGCTGGTACAGGCGCTGCTGCAGCGTCGCGGCGATGCATTCGACCGTGCTGTCAGTCTCCAGCAGATCCACGCAGTGTTCCGGCAGCGCGAGCTCGAAATGGCCTTCCGGTGCGTCGTAGGCGAAGCGGATGCGGCCATTGGCGCGGGCGCTGATGTCCTCGCGCACGCCCAGATAGATGTCGGTCCAGGCGAGGGCGATCTCGCGCTCCCAGTCGGGCTGGCGCTGGCCATCCAACTCAAGCACCAATCGCGAGCGGTGGCCGTGGGCGATGCGCTGGCAGGCGCCATCGTGTTTCCGCAGACCATGGGTGTAGTGATAGTAGGCGCCGTCGATGGGCTCTGGCCGCAGTCCAATGCGCAGCGCGTGCACCGAGGACGGCATCAACGGTTGCAGGATCGCTTCCAGGTGGCGGGCGACGGCCTCGGCGGTAATCTCGGCGCAATCCAGCGCCGACACCGCGCAGGCCGGTGCGACATGCTCGATCGCGCCCATGGCGGTGGGGAAGAGCAATCGGGTCGTGCTGGCGCTGGGCTCCCATTGCACGCCGTCGGCCTGCAGGGGCACCACCAGCGTGTGGTCGATGCTGTCGTCGATGGCGCGCTTGATGCGCTTCTTGACGGCGCCGAAGTCGAGCACCATCGACTGCGCGTCGAGGTCGCCTTCCAGTTCGATGTCGACAATCCAGGACTCGCCCACGAGGCCGCGCGCGCTGTCCAGGTAGGAGAAATCCGCGACGGTGAGATGGTTGACGAAGAGGCAGGCCATGAGCTTCCACAATAGGGCGGCGCAAAGTGGCGGCGCCACCCATAGTTTAAGATTGCGCGCCGCATTCCTGCCGCGTTGAGTTCACGCCTGTCATGTCCGTTACCACACGTTTCGCTCCCAGCCCGACCGGATTTCTGCACATCGGCGGCGTTCGCACGGCGCTGTTCTCCTGGCTCTATGCGCGCGGACGCGACGGTCGCTATGTGCTGCGCATCGAAGACACCGACCGCGAGCGCTCGACGCCGGAGGCGGTGCAGGCCATTCTCGAAGGGCTGGAATGGCTTGGTCTGGCGGCGGACGAGACGCCGGTCTATCAGACCGCCCGCGACGCCCGCTACCGCGAAGTGATCGACCAGTTGCTGGCCGAAGGCAAGGCCTACCGCTGCTACGCCTCCAAGGAAGAGCTCGACGCCATGCGCGAGGCGCAGCGCGCACGCAAGGAGAAGCCACGCTACGACGGACGCTGGCGACCCATGCCCGGCAAGACGCTGCCCGAACCGCCCCCCGGCGTGGACCCGGTGATCCGCTTTGCCAATCCCTTGGAAGGCGCGGTGGTCGTCAATGACCTCGTCAAGGGCGCGATGGCCTTCGACAACAACGAACTGGACGACCTGATCATCGCCCGCGCCGATGGCAGCCCGACCTACAACCTGTGCGTGGTGGTCGACGACATGGACATGGGCATCAGCCATGTCATCCGCGGCAACGACCACGTCGCCAACACCCCGCGTCAGGTCAATATTCTGAAGGCGCTGGGCGCCGAGCCGCCGGCCTATGCGCATGTGCCGATGATCCTGGGGCCGGATGGCGTCAAGCTGTCCAAGCGCCACGGCGCGGTCAGTGTCACCGAATACCGCGCCATGGGCTTCCTGCCCGACGGCCTGCTGAACTACCTCGTCCGTCTCGGCTGGAGCCACGGCGATCAGGAGATCTTCACCCGCGAAGAGATGATTCAGCACTTCGACTTCGATCATGTCTCCAGCGCCCCGGCGCGCTTCGACATGGAGAAGGCCTGGTGGGTCAATCACCAGTACATCAAGCAGGCGCCGATGGAATTGCTGGTGCCCGAGCTGGTCTGGCACCTGCGCCGCCTGGGCATCGAGGCCGAGGGCGACCCGCGGCTCGCCGAGATCGTCGACGCGCAGCGCGAGCGCTGCCGCAGCATGGCGGAAATGGCCGAGAAGTCGACCTTCTTCTTCCAGGCGCCGGCGGAGTACGCAGAGAAGGATGCCAAGAAGCATTTCAAGGCCCCGGCGGCGGAGGTGCTCGCCGACGTGCGCCAGCGTCTCGAGGATTGCAGCTGGGCGGCCGAAGCCTTGCATGAGGTGGTGCACGCGGTCGCGGCGGGGAACGAGGTCGGCCTCGGCAAGGTCGCGCAGCCCATCCGTGTGGCCATTTCCGGTGCGGCGGTTACGCCACCCATCGACCAGACCTTGGCGCTGCTGGGCCGTGACACGACCCTGGAGCGCCTGGATGCAGCCGTGCAATGGCTGGCCGCCCAACCCACCGAATCCGCATCATGAGCATTGCAATCACTTTCCCTGACGGGCGTACCGAGTCCTACGAGCATCCGCCCACCGGGCTGGAAATCGCGCAGAACATCAGCCCCGGCCTCGCCAAGAAGGCCGTGGTGGTCGATGTCGACGGCGAGCTCTGGGATCTGAACCGGCCGATCGAGCACGACGCCCGCATCGACATTGTCACGCGCGACCGCCCGGAGGGCGTCGAGGTGCTGCGCCACGACGCCGCCCATGTGCTGGCGCAGGCCGT
>JALEHA010000161.1 GCA_022763315.1 Algiphilus sp. | reverse complement strand
TGGTGGTCGGCTGCCCCTTGACGACGGTCTCGGGACGCTCGTACTCCGGCGGCGCCCACAGATGCTTGAGCCGCTGCCAGAGTGGCCCTGGCCGCAAGACATCCCGCCACATGTCCAGAAACTCATGGAAGTTGAGCGTCAGGATGTTGTGGCTGTGAATCTGCTTCGGAATGCCATAGACCACGGCCTCCTCCTCCGGCTCGAAGGTGCCGAACCAGCGGTCGAAGCAGATCAGCACGCCGCCATAGTTCTTGTCGATGTACTGCGGATTCTTGCCGTGATGCACCCGGTGGTGGCTGGGGGTGTTGAACCAGTATTCGATGAAAGGGTGCAGCTTGCCTACCGATTCGGTGTGCACGAAGTACTGGTACGTGAGATTGACGCCGTAGAGGAAGAAGACGGCCGCCGGGTGCACGCCGAGCAGGACCAGGGGCATGAAGAACAGCCACCAGCCCGTGATGGAATACAGCAGGCTCTGGCGCATGGCGGTGGTCATGTTCATACGCTCGCTGGAGTGATGCACCACGTGCGCGCTCCAGAACCAGCGGATGCGGTGACTGCCGCGATGGAACCAGTAGTAGCAGAACTCGACGCCGAAGAAGATCGGCAGGATGGTCCAGGCATTGACCGGAATGTCGAACAGCCGGAACTGATAGATCCAGATCACCGCCGCCCCGGTGACCAGCAGGTGGGCAATGGTTTCGAAGATCTGATAGCTGCCACCCAGGCCGAGATTGGTCAGGATGTCCCGCCATTCAAAGCCCTGGGTCCGCTGCCGCCGGCGCATGATCACAAACTCGATCGCGAAGGCCAGCAGGAACAGCGGCACCATCGCACTCAAAAGCACCTGCTTCCAGTCCACGTGCGGCCCCAGCAGGGCGTGCACTTCGGCCACCAACGTCTCCATCTCCGCTCTCCTTTTTGGTACGCCGTCATGGTGCGCGCACTGTTACACGCTGGATTGACGGTTATCGCCAAATTTTTGACAATTTGCGCCATGCCGGATTCCACACCGCTTCGTGGCAGCGTCCCGAGCAGCTATGTCCTGCTGCTCTACGACCATCTACGCCACCAAGGCTACGATGCCACGGTACTGCTCGGCCAGTCTCCTCCTTCACGCGAAGACGCGCCGGGGCGCACGCCGATCAGGGAATGGAAGCGACTGCTCGAACGCGCCGCCGCGGGACTCGGGGACCCAGCCTTGGGTCTGCGACTCGGCCAGCACATCACCCCGGCCTACTTCGGCCTGATGGGCTATGTCCTGCTCGCCTGTCCGCATTTCGGGGCGGCATTACAACGCCTGCGCGACTTCGAACGACTGCTCTATGACGTCAGCCCGCTGCGCGTGCAGTCCATCGACAGCACCTTGGTGCTGGAATGGGGTACGGAGAACGGTCGCCCCGGCGCCCTGGTCGACGAGGCCGCGATCAGCGCGCTGGTGCACATGGCGCGCGATATCACCGGACAGCCGCAGATCAGTCCCAGCCGCATTGATTTTGTCAATGCCGCGAGCTGCCCCAAGGCCGCCTATGCGGAGATCCTGGGTTGTGCCGTGCATTTCGAGCAATCGGCGACCCGCGTGCATGTGCCATCGTTCTGGCTCGCGCAGCCGCTGCGTCAGGCCGACCCGCAGCTGCTGCAACTGCTGCAGCAGCAGGCGGCCGACCAGTTGCGCCGGCTACCGCCAAGGGGTGCGCTGAGCGCGCGCATTCGTGAGGAGATGCCGGCCTTGCTGCAGCAGGGCGCCGCCCACGCCGATGCGGTGGCACAGCGGCTGCATCTGTCACCCCGCAGCCTGCACCGCCAACTGGCGCGTGAAGGGCTGCGCTTCGGCGCGCTGCGCGACGAATGCCTGCACCAGCTCGCCTGCGACTATCTGGCGGACTGGCGCCTGCAGCTCAGCGAAATCGCCCAGCTGTTGGGGTACTCGGAGCAGAGCGCCTTCACCCGCGCCTTCCGCCGCTGGCACGGATGTAGCCCGCACCAGTACCGCAAGCAACTGCGGACCGAAGCGGGGCCTGGCATCTGACCGGGGCGGCGTCAGCGCGCCTGGGGACGATCAGGGGCTCAGGCGTTCGAAGCGCATGCCGGCGTGTGCCTGAAGGCGCTCGAGCAGCGCATCACCGAGCAGGACCGACGGCGTGAAGAAGCCACCTGCGCGCGGACCCTCGCCTGACTGTGCTGCCATGGCGGCCGCGACTTCGCCGATCATGCGCGAGGTCGCGCCATAGCCGGGATCGCGCTCGCCATAGACCTTCACCGCCAATGTCTCGCCACGCTCGGTGGTGCCGACGAGTCGCACGTCAAAAAAGCCCTTCTCCTGCGCCTCGGGAGACGGCCCCTCGCCCGGCTTGGGCAGCACGAAGCGCTCCATCACCCAGCGCGTGGGTGGCAGCGCGATCGCACCCATCAGACCGGCGAGGCCGCCGCCAGCCGCCAGCGCGCCCACCCAGCCCTTGGCGCCACGGCCGGTCATGACCGCCTCGTCGTACTGGAAATCGTAGCCCCAGGCATAGCCCAGCAGGGCATTGGAACGGTGCACGACGCGCGTGTTGATCGCCGCCATGATGAAGGGCGCCACCCAGCTTTTCGCGTCGGGATCGTATTCCTTGAAACGCACATCCGGCTGCCGTGGACGCTGTTCGCTGGTCGATGGACACAAGGCATAGGGATCAGCCATGCGCTTGCGCACCTTGGGGTCGGCGCTGGCTTCTTTCAGCGCGTTGATCAGGCTTGCCACGGTTCCGCCCGAAAAGCCCCCACTGGCGGCCTTCAGACGGAACTTGACGCGCTTGCAGGGCGCACCGAACTGATCCATGGCTTCGCGCTGCAGGAAATGCA
>JALEHA010000160.1 GCA_022763315.1 Algiphilus sp. | reverse complement strand
GTCAGCGGTGGCTGCGTCTACCCCGGCCTGCGCCAGCTCATAGGCGATGCGCCGCGGACCATAGCCCTGTCGTGCCCGGCTGCGCGTGATCGCCTGGGCGTAGCGCAGATCGGATTGCCAGCCTTCGGCGGCGAGCTCGTCAACGGCGGCCTCGGCTGCTTCCGCCTCCAGCCCCTTGGCGATCAGCTTGCGCTTGAGCTCACGGGCGCCGTGCTCGCGCCGCGTGAGCAATTCCACTGCCCGCGCCTTGGCAGAAAGCGGCTCGCGCCGCTTCGCCCTACTCGCTTGCGGCTTCCTCACGCTGCTTGCGCTTTGGCAACAGTTGGTCTCGCAGCGCTGCCTCGATCGTCTCGGCCACGTCCGGATGCTCGCGCAGGAACTGGCGGGCGTTCTCCTTGCCCTGCCCGATCTTGTCACCGTTGTAGGCGTACCAGGCGCCCGACTTGTCGATCAACTTGTGCTCGACACCGAGCTCGATGAGTTCGCCAAGGCGGCTGATGCCTTCGTTGAACAGAATCTCGAAATTGGCCTGACGGAAAGGCGGCGCCAGCTTGTTCTTGACGACTTTGACGCGGGTTTCGTTGCCCATCGCCTCGTCGCCCTTTTTGATGGTCCCGGTGCGACGAATATCGAGACGCACCGAGGAATAGAACTTGAGGGCGTTGCCACCGGTAGTGGTTTCCGGCGAACCGAACATCACGCCGATCTTCATGCGGATCTGGTTGATGAAGATCACCATGGTGTTGGTGCGCTTGATGTTGGCGGTCAGCTTGCGCAGTGCCTGGCTCATCAGGCGTGCCTGCAGACCCGGCAGGGAATCGCCCATTTCGCCTTCGATTTCCTGCTTCGGCGTCAGCGCCGCCACCGAGTCGATGACGACGATATCCACCGCACCGGAGCGCACGAGCATGTCGGCAATTTCCAGCGCCTGTTCGCCGGTATCGGGCTGCGAGATCAGCAGGTCATCCACCTTGACCCCGAGCTTTTCGGCATAGCTGGTGTCCAGCGCGTGCTCGGCGTCGACGAAAGCGGCCACGCCGCCAGCCTTCTGCATCTCGGCGATGGCGTGCAGCGTCAGCGTCGTCTTGCCGGAGGATTCCGGCCCGTAGATCTCGACCACACGCCCGCGCGGCAGACCACCGACACCGAGCGCAATGTCGAGCGAGAGCGACCCGCTGGACACGGTCGCGATGTCGCGCGCCGGGTCGTCCTGCCCCATGCGCATGACCGCGCCCTTGCCGAACTGTCGCTCGATCTGCGACAGCGCCGCGTCCAGTGCCTTCTTCCGATTTTCGTCCATGGATCCTGCGTCGTGGTTGGGTGGCCCAAAGGGCGATTATTTCATAGCCGTGCAAGCAGACCGGCGAGGCCATAGGCCACTGAGGATAGGCGTACCGCTTGACGGTCGCCATCGAAATGGCAGCAGGCCGCATCACACATGCCCGGGCCGGACCAGCCGAACCACACCGTGCCCACGGGCTTGTCGGGCGTGCCCCCCGAAGGACCGGCCACCCCGCTGACGGCGATGCTCCAGTCGGCCGGACACCGCCGCCGCGCGCCCTCGGCCATGGCGCGCACCACAGCTTCGCTGACCGCACCGTGCCGCGCAATAAGGGCGGCATCCACGCCCAGCATGTCCTGCTTGGCGGCATTGGAGTAGGTCACCATCGCGCGCTCGAACCAGGCCGAGCTGCCGGCACGGTCCGTACAGGCAACGGCGATCGCTCCACCGGTGCAGGATTCCGCCGTGCACAGCCACTGCCGCCGCGCCTCGAGCGTATCCGCGATGGCCGCCACGCTGGCTTCGATGGAGCAACGGGAGTAGGGACGCACGGACATGCAACTCGGCGGGAATGACAATCGACGCATGCTAGCATCGCTGCCCGTTTCAGCCACGGGTGTCGAGGCTTGCCGCGCGCCCGCCCTCCCCGCATGCCCGAATCCGCCAGTCTGGAAGCGCATACCCCGGTGATGCAGCAATTTCTGCGCCTCAAGGCGCAGCACCCGCAGCGTCTGCTCTTCTTCCGGATGGGGGATTTCTACGAGCTGTTCTACGACGACGCCAAACGCGCGGCACGGCTGCTGGCCCTGACCCTGACGCAACGCGGCGAATCCGCCGGCCAACCCATCCCCATGGCGGGCGTGCCAGTGCACGCTGCCGAACAGTACACCGCGCGCCTGCTGCGCATGGGCGAATCGGTGGCCATTGCCGAACAGATGACCCCGCCTGGCGGCAAGGGGCCGGTCGAGCGCGAAGTGGTGCGCATCCTGACCGCCGGTACCGCCACCGACGAGGCCTTGCTCGACCCCACCCGCACCACCCTGCTGGCCAGCCGCTGTGTCCTGCCGCGGTCCGAGCAGCGAGGTCTGGCCTGGCTCGACTTGGCTTCGGGCCGCTTTCACTGCCTGCAGAGCGAGGACCCGGCCGCCATCGACGCCGAACTCGCCCGTCTGCAACCGGCCGAGCTGCTCATGCCCGAGGACGACACGCAGGCGTCCGCCGTGGCCTGGGATCGCATGCATTTCGACCCCACCACCGCCCATCGTCTGCTGTGCGAGCAGTTCGCCACCCAGCACCTCAAGGCCTTCGGCTGTGACGATCTTCCCGCAGCCGTCGCCGCTGCCGGCGCCCTGCTCGCCTACGTTCGGGAAACGCAACGCACCGCGCTGCCACATCTCACCGGCCTGCGTACCGAAGCGCTGGAACAATCCCTGCGCATCGATGCGGTCAGCCGCCGCAATCTGGAGATCAGCAGCACCCTGTCGGGGGACAGCCGGCACAGCCTGGTCGGCGTGCTGGACACCTGTCGCACTTCCATGGGAAGCCGGCTGCTGCGGCACTGGCTGGCCCAACCACTGCGCGACCGCGACGAGTTGACCGCGCGACTCGACACCGTCAGCCGGCTCAGTGACGGGAACCGGGCCGATGCCGTGCGCCAGAGTCTGCGCCAGGTGCACGACATCGAGCGGGTGCTGGCGCGCATCGCGCTGCGCAGCGCACGCCCGCGCGATATCGCGAGCCTGCAAGGCACACTTGCCGCCTTACCCGCAGTGCACGAGTCCTTGCACCCCCTTGACTGCGCACGGCTGCAGCGCATCGCCGCGGATCTGGGGCCATTCCCTGCCCTCAGCAACTGGCTCGACAATGCGCTGGAGGCCAGTCTGCCACCACAGGTCAAGGACGGCGGCGTATTCGCTCAAGGCTACGACGCCGAGCTTGACGAGTTGCGCGCGCTGTCCACCAATGCGGACAGCTATCTCGACGAACTGGAGAAACGCGAACGGGCACGCACCGGCATCGAGACCCTTCGCCTCGGCTACAACCGTGTGCACGGCTACTACATCGAAATCTCACGTGCGCAAGCGGCCCACGCCCCCACCGATTACACCCGGCGTCAGACGCTGAAGAACGCCGAACGCTACATCACCGAGGAGCTCAAGCGCTTCGAGGATCAAGTGCTCTCTGCGCGGGAGCGCGCCCTTGCGCGGGAAAGGCTGCTGTTCGACGACCTGCTGGATCGACTGGTGGGCGAGCTCCCGGTGCTCCGCGCCACTGCGCAGGCCCTGGCCGAACTCGACGTGCTGGCCTGCTTCGCCGAGCGTGCCATTGCCCAGCAGTACGTGCGGCCCGAACTGGATGACGCACCCGCGCTGCATATCGAGGGCGGTCGCCATCCCGTGGTGGAAGCCATTGCCGAGCACCCCTTCGTGCCCAACGACCTCACGCTGGACGCACAAGCGCGGATGCAGATCGTCACCGGCCCGAACATGGGCGGCAAATCCACCTACATGCGCCAGGCCGCGCTGATCACCGTCATGGGGCTGGCAGGCTGCTTCGTGCCCGCCAAGGCCGCCCACATCGGCGATATCCGCCGCATCTTCACGCGCATCGGCGCCGCCGATGATCTGGCTGGCGGGCAGTCCACCTTCATGGTGGAGATGACCGAGACCGCGCACATCCTGCACCACGCCGATGCGCACAGCCTGGTATTGATGGACGAGATCGGCCGCGGCACCAGTACCTACGACGGCCTGGCGCTGGCACGCGCCTGCGCCGAGGCGCTTGCGACCCATAACGGCTGCCTGTGCCTCTTCGCCACGCACTATTTCGAACTCACCGAGCTGGCGGAATCCCTCGACGGCGTTGGCAATCTGCATCTGGAGGCAGCCGAGTACGGCGACCGCTTCGTGCTGCTGCATCAGGTGCGCGAAGGCGCGGCCAGCCGCAGCTTCGGCATTCAGGTGGCGCGTCTGGCTGGCGTGCCGCACTCGGTACTGCAGCGGGCGCGGCAAGTGCTCGACACGCTCGAGGCCGGTGCCCCAGCCACGGCGGTCCGTCCCGCTGTCCCGTCACCACAATTGGCCTTGTTCAGCGCCCCCGACCCCGTACGGCCGCTGCTGCGGGACATGGATCCAGACGAGATGACCCCGCGCGAGGCGCTGGATGCGCTCTACCGGCTGAAGCGCGCCGCCGAGGATTGAGCGACGCGCCCGCCGCCACGGCGGCGCAGACCTGCGCTGCTAGGCGCCGGCCAGATGCAATACCAACCGCACGATGCCGGCTACCGCGAGCACGAAAAGTACGGTCGCCACGACTCCGATGATCACGAAGTGCAGCGGCTTGCCGCGTGAGAAATCCCGCGTGCGCGCGGCATTGCTCTGCACCCCAAGCAGGGCGGCGGCCACGCTCTGCAGCAGTTCCAGGAAACGCAGCGGGCGCTGCGCTTCATCCTTTTCGTTCTCAGGTGCCTTGCTCATGGCGGCACAGTCTAGCGATAGCGCTCCGCCTGCGTACGACCGAAACCATGATCGCGCTCGGCCTTGGTGCAGACATCATCAGCCACAAACTCGGCCAGCTTCTTGCCGACCAATGGCACCGGGCAATCAAAGCGCCACTGCACGGTATTGATGACCTTGTCACCTTCCTCGCTGAGGCCCATATCGGCACTGATGCGCACCGGCGTGCCCTGAAGGTGAATCTGCAACCCACCGCGTGCGCTGTCCACGGACCAGTAATCCATCTGTTCGACGCCAATGGTGTCCGGCAGCACGCGCTTGGCCCAGCCCGGCAGTGGTAACTCGGTATGCGCCTTGAAACGCGCCAGCACCGCGAAGGGCGCGTTGTCGTGCGTCGTCGGCTGCACACTGATGTCCTGCAGGCCGAGTGCCTCGTATTTGCGCTGATAGAAGCTGGCATCGGTCAGCATGCGCAGCACGGCTTCCTTGGGGGTATCGAAGATGAGGGTCTGCGTCCGCGTGCTCACCGCCACAGTCATTCTCCTTGCATGAAAAAGGCCGCCGGACCAGGGCCCGGCGGCCGAATCACAATCCGCCTATGCGTGGCGCTTAGCGCGAGGTCTTGCGCTGGACGGCCGCGGCCGTGAAGTAGCCGTCGTCATAGGTGACCGTGCTGTCGATCGGCTGGTCTTCCTGCGCCAGAGCGGTCAGGAAGTAGCGACCCGTGTTGAGGTGGTAGATCACCTCGGGGCTGGTCGCACCGGCCAGGATGTTGCGGCTGATGAAGTAATGGCCTTCCTGGAACTGCATCATCTCGCCGCGATGATCGTAGTTGTCGATCATCACGATGTTCCAGCTGTCCTCATCCACGTAGAGCACCTTCTTGCCGAAGGTGTGGCGCAGATCCGGCTTGTTCTCCGCCTCGACCACCCAGACGCGGTGCAGCTCGTAGCGCGGCAGGTCTTGATTCAGGTGGCGCGGCTGGGCCAGATCGGCGTACTTGGTGGGCGGGCCGGCGATCTTGTGGCTGTTGTACGGTATGAACATTTCCTTCTTGCCCAGAAGCTTCCAATTGAAGCGTTCGAGCACACCATTGAACATGTCCACCTGGTCGTAGAACTGGTGACCGTCAGTGCCTTCGTAGGGGTTATCGCAGCACACCGAAGGCGCACGACGAATGCGGCGCAGACCCGGTGAGTACAGCCACGCACGGCGGCCGGCTTCACCGGTACCCACCTTCTCGTGCACCAGAATGAAGGTTCCGGCCAGCCGCACCGGCGCCACGGTCTCGGACAGATAGCGCAGGTATTCACCCTGGCCGTCCTTGATCGGCACCGGATCATTCATGTTGGCGTAGCTGAAGGTGACGTCTTCGACGATCTTGGTGAACTGGTAGTCGCCATTCTGCTGCACGATCATCTGGTTGTTGTAGCGACGTGCGTTGTTCCCGCGCCACTTCAGCTTGTGGTTCCAGATGACTTCGGCGCCGGTCTGCGGAATCGGGAACGGGAAGCCGACTTCACAGTTCGTGATGTCGTCCGGGCCGCGGAATTCGCAGGAGGTGGCGTTGCGCTTGGTCGCTGCGAGAATCTCCTCCGGCCAGGTCACGATGCGATGGCTCGGATAGATCTTCATCTTGTAGCTGTCGGGATAGCGCTCGAGCAGCAGCTTGTGCCCTTCCGACAGCTTGTCCGCGTACTGATCCATATTTTCCGCCGTGATGACGAAACGCGGCTCGTCGGCGTCGATCTCGGGGTGGCTCGGGTACTCGCCGGTCTTGTCGCCCTTCATCGTGGTGGGATTCCACTCGGGGATGGTGCCGTCTTCATTGCCCTTCGGATTGGCACCCACTGGAGTCAACTCGGTGCCCAGCTTGTTGGCCTCCTCCTGCGAGACGGCCGCCATCGTAGGCGCAGAGAGCGCCCACGCAGCGCCCGCTGCGAGTGCAATTGTCAAACGTCGAAGGGTCATATGTCGTCTCCTACTTGGGGTAAACAGTCGTTCAAGTCTAGCGCATGAACATCGCTAACGCGACCACGAAATCGTCGCCATCGCAGATGTCGAGCACGGGTCAGTCGCTCTCGGGATCCTCGAATCCCAGGGCATCCATGAGCATGCGGCGGCCTTTGAGTTCGGCGCCCAGAGCGCCACAGGCCATGAAGGTTCCGGCCAGCCGGCGGTGCAGAAAGACAATCTCGCGCGGCGGCACGCGGAACCAGCGCGACAGCGAGTTGCGCGCCGCCTTCTGCGCCGCCCGCGGCAGCAGATCGGAATCGGCAAAGCGATAGCCCCCCTCGGCGTTCAGCAGCTCGCTCCGGGCCAGCGGGTCATCGGCATTACGGAAGGGCTCCATGACGAGTTCGATCAGCTCGGCGAAGGCATCCAAAACTTGCTGCGGATGCTTGGATTCCATCAGCCCGATGGCTTCTGCGCCCTCGAAGATGTCACTGCGCGGGCCGAAGATGCCCCCCGACAAGATCTTGCGGTAGCCATCGATGAAACCGCGTCCGAAAATCCGGGTGGCGCCGAAATCCAGCAGCACAATCTGTGGGCTTTCCCCATCGCGCAGCCGAATGCGGTAATTCCCGAAATGCGGGTCGGTCTGCACCATGCCCCAGGAAAAAAATTCACGCAGGAAGAGCTCCATGAAGGCATAGCCCAATCCGTTGCGCTCGGCCTGATCCAGAGCGGCCACGTCCTTGTGCTTGACCGGCAGCCCCGGCTCATAGGACAGCGCCAGGATCATGTCCGTGGAGTAGTCATCAAAGACTTCCGGCACGGCATAGCGGTCGTCCCCCGTCAGCCGACGCCGGTACTCCTTGGTGTAGCGCGCCTCGCTGGCATAGTCGACCTCGCGATGCAGCATTTCGCGCACCTCGTTGAACACCGGCTCCAGATCGAGCCCCTTCGGCGCAAGGCGGGTCATGCTGATCACCCGCTTGAGGGTGCGTACATCACTCTCGATGGCGTCCCCCACCCCGGGGTACTGGATTTTGAGGACCAGCTCCGTGCCATCCGCCTTGATGCGCGCGCGGTGCGCCTGGCCGAGTGACGCCGCGGCCAGCGGCTCCCGGTCGATGTCGAGTTCCGCCATGCGCGCGCGCCCGAGACCGTGCTCCAGCACCGGCTCGATCACTGACCACGACACCGGTGCGGTGTCGTCCTGCAGCCCGGCCAGCACATCCACTGCTTCCGGCGGCAGGAAATACTGCGCGTATAGCGACAGCATCTGCCCGGCCTTCATCACGCTGCCTTTGAGATTGCCCAGGGCGTCGGCCATCGTTTCAGCTTCGGCGCGATAGAAGGCGCGGCTGGCGTCTTCGCGGCCAGCCTTGTCGCGGAACAGATTACTGACACTATGCGCCGCAAAACGCGCGCCAGTGCCCATGCCAAGCCGCGTCATCGCCCAATTGCGTGCCGCCGGACGCGTGGTCAGGCGGTCCATGCTCGCGCGACGCGGTTTGTCCTCGTCACTCCCCATGGTGATTGCATTCCCGTGCATGTCGTTCTACCGCGGAGTATGCCCGTAAGCGCGAGGCGCTGCGGGCGTGCGCGAAAGCCGCGTCGCACAGCACCCCGCAGCATGGCGCAGACGGCGCGAACGCTCGCTTCCAGCCAACGAATCACGCTAGCATTCGCGCTCACACGCCACCTTGTTTGCCATGACGCCGTTCCGCGAGTGCATTGAGCAGAGCCCGCGCCACGATCAGGTCATCCGCGATTGCGCGGTGCTGATCGATTCCTTTCTCTCCAACGCCGGTGGCGTGCGCGGTTTTGCGCTGCGTTCGGCCGTCCAGACCGCCCAACGCAAGCGCCCGGACCTGCTTGAGCGCGCGTCGCGTCGCGTGCTGCCCGAATGCCTGGACGCGCTCGATCCGATCTATCAGATCTGGGATGCAGAGGCCCACCAGGATTTCGCCGTGCATCTCGTGGACATCCACGGCGACCACGCGCAGGAGGCCATCCTCACGGTCATCGATCGGCGCGCCCAGGCCTCGAACCACCGCGTGGTGCAGTCGGTTTATCGGCGCATGCGCGATTCGGCGCATCGCGACGTGGCGCGTGTCCTCCCCGATTTTGGCCGCCTGCTCGCCGACGAACTGGCACTGCAGATTCAGCGCGCGTAGCGCGCCTTGACCCGCGACGGCAGATAGTCCCCGGCGCTGATGCCCGGCACGTTGTACTGCGGCGGATCAGTGTGCCCCACCATGCGGTTGATGAAGTAGCGCCCGTCCGGGAAGTTGTAGGTCACCACCGGCATGGCGTTGGCGCCCTGCACATTGTAGAGCGGCACCAGATGGCCTTCCTGGAAGCGCCAGAGATTGCCTTCCTCGTCATAGTTCTCGACCAGCACGACATTCCAGCTGTCCTCGTCGAGATAGAAGATGCGCTTGCCGAAGCTGTGCGACTTGCCCGGCCGTTCGGTGGCTTCGATCACCCACACCCGGTGCCGCTCATAGCGCATCGCGGAAGGATCCGGGTGCTTGCCTTGCAGCAGCCGCGCCTGCTCCACCGAGCCATTGATCAGCCCGAAGTTGTTGTAAGGCACGATCAATTGGCGCTTGCCGATCAGGCGCCAGTTGTAGCGATCGAAAGCGCCGTTATACATGTCGATCATGTCGACGAAATAGATGCCGCCTGACCCCGGAAAGGGCTGGTCATAGCCCACGGGAGGAATCCGGAACAGCCGATTGGCCCGTTCCGGCAGCACCCACAGCGCGCGGCCCTGATCGGCCGCATTCGCGGTTTCGTGCACCAGCGCCAGAAAATCGACGCCGGTGGGATCACGCGCGAACCAGCTCAGGTAATAAAGCAGGATGTTCTGCTGGTCAATATCGACCGGATCTTCCAGATTGGCGTAGCGGAAATAGACCCGCTCGGTCTGGAACAAGCGGCGCTCGACGTCGCCATTGGGCTGTACCACGGCCTGCTCACTGCGCGCCATGACCGAGTCGCCGCGATAGCGCACGCGATGGTTCCACATCGCCTCCACGCCGGAGTCGGGCTCGCGGAAGGGAAAGCCCAGGAAGGCGCCGGATAAGGAATCCGAACCGATCAATCGGGCACGGTCAACGTTCTCGCGCGTGGCCTTGTAGATGCGCTCCGGGTAGGAAACGCTGCGTCGCGTCGGGTACAGCGGCATGCGGTAGCTGTCATAGCGCTGCAGCAGCGCCTTGTGGCCGTCGCTCAGATAGCGCGCGTATTGCGCCATGTTGTCCGCGGTGATGGTCGCCGTGGCGGTGTCCGTGCTGAAGGGATCGACCAGTTGGTCGCCTTCGGCATAGCTCTCCGGCCACTGCTCCGGGGTGATGCCTCCGGTCCACGGCGGGATCACGCCATCGGCACTCGGCCCGGCCTCTGCGCCGACGGGCGTCAAGCCCCCGGAACCGCGCGTGCCGGCGACCGACTCGCCTCGCTCTTCCAGCGTCATCGACTCGCCCAATACGGCGCGTTCGAGCTCGGTCTGGGCATCCCCTCGCCGTTCCGCGCGCCGTGCGCGCGCCTGCATGGCTTGCTCGCGTGCGCGTCCGCTTTCGAGGTAGTCGACCCACTGCCCGGCCAAGGCGGCGTGGGCTTCAATCTGCGCGGCCTGCTGGAACGCCTTGAGTGCACCGTCGACATCGGCCTGCTGGTAGCGACTGACCGCCAGCGCCATCAGCGCCTCGCCGTTGCCGGGGCGCACCTGCAGGGCGCGTTCGAAGGCCTGTGCTGCCTGGCTGTAGGACTCCTGGTCCATGTGCAGCTGGCCGAGCTGCATGAGCAGACCGACATCCGTGCTGCGCGCCAGCACATCGCCAATGGCGCGGATGGCGGCGTCGGCTTCCCGCGCGGCCAACCAGTAGCTGGCGCGCTCGCGCAGCACCTGCATGGACCGATTGACCGCTCCGGTTTCGAGCCATTCCTCGAGCTGTGTGGCGGCGTAATACGGCGCCCCGATCTGCGCCATCAGACCGACCAACTGTCGACGCTGTTCGGGGCTGCTGACGTACCCCAGCCGCGCCGCCACTTCCAGCGCCGCCTGGGCGTCGCGGTGGTTGCCGTTCTTTCGGTGCAGCGCCACCGCCTGATGCCAGTAACCCCCCTCGCGCGGATTGCGCACCAGCAAGCGATCCACCGTGCGGGCCGCGTCGCGGGTCCGATCCAGTTCAATCTGCGCCGCGAGCAGCGCGCGCAGCCAATTTTCCTCGGGTTCGGGGCTTTCGCGCACCGCCTGCTCCAGCAGCGGTAGCGCCTGCCGGAAGCGCTTCTTGGCGACATAGGCCGCGCCGAGTGCGGCGCGCTGCGCCGGCGAGGCGTCACGGTTGCCGCGTACCCGGTCCTCCAGCCCGCGGATGATGGCGTCCGGGTCGCCGGAAGCCACCAGCAGCTGCGACAGATCGGACTGCATCGCCTGCTGTGCTTGGGGCGACAGCGCGTTCTGCTCGATGGCACGCCCCAAATAATCCGCGGCCTTGTCGAACTGCTCATTGCTGGCGGCGCGGCCGGCCATTTCGCGCAACAGCAGCGCGCGTTCATAGGCCGAGCCCGCCTGCTGCAACAGCTTCTCGGGATCCGCCGGTGCCTGATCGCGCGGCACCTCGTCGAGCACGCGCACTTCGGAGCGGTATTGCTGGGCCAACAGCGGTGCGCTGGCCAGACAGCCCACCGCGGCAATCAGCGATAGTCGTAGGCGCATTCCGCCGGATCCATTTCTATGCGTTGCTTGACTTCGCGCGCGCGCGACCCCTGATCGTAGATCCAGTTCGAAACCGAACGGATGGCGGTCGTTTCATAGACCCCCTTGGGCTCGGCATCAATGATGCGCACATCGCGTACCCGACCGTTGGGCATGACGGTGAAGATGACTTCCACCCAGCCCTCGATCTCCTGCTCGCAGGCCCATTCGGGCATCATCGGCCGCGCCGTGGACAGCGGGATCAGCTCTCTGCCCTGAAAACCTCGGCCGCTGCCGTAGCCGCCTCCGCCGCCACTGCCGGTACCCCCGGCGAAGCCGCCGAACTGACCATCCGACAACGACTGTCCGCCACTGAAGTTGAGCGGCGCCGCGACATTGCTGACCGAAGGCGCGGTCGGCGTCGGTACGCTGAAGGACGGCAGATCCGGCCGCTGCATGGCCGGTGGCGCCGGCGGCGGAGGCGGCGGGCTGGAGGCGGTGGCCGCATTGGCGCTGGGTGATTCCGGTTCCTCCGGCTCCACCCTGACGATATTGATGCCCGGAAGCTCCTCGCGTTCGACGCGCACCACCTCACCCGGCTGGATCATCCACTGCATCAGCCAGAACAGCGCGGCCACGATGAGCAACGCCAGGGGCAGCAGGATACTGAGACGCAGGGTCATGGCCGCCTCAGGGGACTTCCGCTGCCACCGACACGTTACGCGCCCCTGCCAATCGTGCCTGATCCATGACCTGCACCATGATGCCGGCGCCGGCCTCCTTGTCGGCCTGCACCACGACGGTGGCGTCCGGGCTTTGGCCCTTGAGGCGCTCGATTTCGGCGCGCAGGCCGTTAATGCCAACCTGACGGCCGTCGATATAGATCTCGTTCTCGGACGAGATCGCGACCAGGATGGTCTGCTCGTCCATGCGCTCCGCGGTTTGCGCGCTCGGGCGATTGACGTTGATGCCGGCCTCGCGCACGAAGGTGGTGGTGACGATGAAGAAGATCAGCATGATGAATACGACATCAAGCATCGGCGTAAGGTCGATGCCGGAATCCTCGCTGGGCTGGCTGTGCCGACGCATCTTCATGAGGTACCTCGCGTATCCAGTCGGTCGGCAATGCGATCAGTGGCCTGCCGCACCCGCGCACTGAAGCGGTAGAGGGGGAACAGCCCCGAAATCCCCACCACCATGCCGGCCATGGTCGGAATGGTGGCCCGTGACACGCCGGCTGCCATCGCCTCGGCGTCACCGGTCCCCACTAGGGCAACCACGTCAAACACCGCAATCATCCCGGTGACGGTTCCCAGCAGGCCGAGTAGCGGGCAGGCCGCAATGAGTGTCTGGATCAGCGGCAGCGTCGACGACAGCTTGGCGTGCACTCGCCGGATCATGGCCTCGCGCACCCGCCGCGCGCTCCAGCTGCGGCGATTGCTGCGCTGGCGCCACTCTGTGAGCACATGCTGCTCCATGCGTGGAAACACGAAGCGCAGATAGAACCAGCGCTCAAGGATCAGCACCCAGAGAATCAGGCCGGCGGCGCCCACCAGCAACAGCACCGGGCCACCAGCGCGGATGAAATCCGCCACCGCCGCCAGCGGGCCGCTGCCGGCAAGCCGCCAGAGAACCGCCTCAAGCACGCGAATCGCCCTCCAGCCGTTGCGCCAGCACCAGGGCCGATTCCTCGTCCAGTGTCTGCACCAGTGCGCGCGACCGTGCGCCCAGCAAGGAATTCAGGAACAGCAGCGGAATCGCCACGCAAAGGCCGAGCACGGTGGTCACGAGGGCCTGGGAAATACCGCCGGCCATGAGCTTGGGATCGCCGGTACCGAACAGCGTGATCGACTGGAAGGTCAGGATCATGCCCGTCACGGTACCGAGCAGCCCCATCAGCGGCGCCACCGCCACGAAGAGCTTGAGCAGCGACTGGAAGCGCTCCAGCCGCGGTGTCTCCTTGACCACCGCCTCCGACAAATGCAGCTCGAGCAGTTCGGCATCGTCGCGACCATGCTCCTGCGACACCACGCCGAGCACGCGACCCAATGGATTATCCGTGCGTGGCTGATCGGTCGCCTGGAGCTGCCGCCGCACACGGCCCCCCACGAGGCTGAGGTAGACCAGCTGCAACACCGCCAGAATGAGCCCGACCGCACCGATACCGAGGATGGTGTATCCGACCAGGCCACCCTGGGCGATGCGCTCGGCAACATCCGGTTTCTCGGCCTCGACCTCGAGCAGACGTCCGCGCGAAGGGTCGATCAGCGCCGGCAACAACGCGCCGGATTCGGCCGCAAAGAAGTCTTCGGCCGCCGATGTGAAACGACCGCCAGGCTGGCTCGGCAGCAGCTGCGCCACCGTGCCGCCTTCGGGCAGCAGCACATAACCGTCCTCGCTGAAGGCGCTGAAGGCGCCCACGCGCATCAACTCGGCCTGGCGGCGGTTGCCGAGCACGGTAGTGATCGGCGCCTCGAAGCGTGCCACCTGACCGGTCGCCGTCATATCCTCGACCAGCAGGAACCACAGCTGTTCGAGCTGCGTCAGGGTCGGAAGCTGCGGGTTGTCGGCGATGGCCGAGAGCTTCTCCAGGCGTTCGGGGTACTGTGCCGTCAACGGGGAGGTGCGCGCCGCGGCACGTAGATCACCGGCCGTGCTACGCGCCGCGGTGTAGGCGCGCCCAAGATCGGCGCTTGCCTCGTTGAGCTTTTCCTTGAGCGCGTTGATGCGCGCCTGCCCGTCCTCGAATTCTTCACGCACCCGCTCCGCGCGTGCCCGCGCCGCGTTGCGCTCGGCGCGCGCTTCCTCAAGCAAGGACCGACGCTCATTGCGCTGCCGCAGGAAGCGCTGTTCGCGCTCACGGTTGATGCGCTGCTGCTCACGGCCCGATTCGCGGATCTGCTGCAGCAGGCTTTCCATATCCTGCGCGGCCACCGGCGCGGGCGCCATCAAGCTGCCGCCTAGCAATGCTGTCGTGACCAGCGCAACCGCTAGACCCTGCCTCATGGCGTGTCCTCCGCCGTGTCCGGGTCCGCATCGCCATCGGCGCCGTCCTCCGACAGCGACACCGCACGCGGCTGCGCCGACGCCGCTTGCGCCTTCGGTACCTGCACCGGAAGCAGCATCAGCTCGGGCGCGATGGTTTCGCGCGACATGCGCAGTCCGGTCCGCACCGTGGGAGCGAAGTGCCCGGGCAACGGCTCCCAGGCGTCCTGCTGCGCGTTCCATCGCTTGACCTCACTGCCGTCCAGCGACAGGGCGTACAGGGCGACGCGGCCGATGCGCAGCAGGTCGTGCACGCGCCCGTCGATTTCGGCGCGTTCGTGCCCAATGCCGCGTCCGTAGTCGGATTCCTTGGCGTAGGCTTCCAGCACCTTCTGGTAGCGGTCAGCGACTGACACGGAGGGATCACCCAGCGCATCGCGCAGCGCCGCCACGCGTTCCTCGCGTTCCTCCTGCAGGAAGGGCAAGTCCAGCGCGATGAAGCGCTCAAGCGCATCCACCATGCGCAACATCAGCGGCATGATCTCGCGCTCGGTGATCTGCAGTTCATCGATCTGTGCCTGCAGTGATTCCAGCTCGTCCGCCTGCTGATCGATCAGCTCCTGCAACTGTTCCGCATACACCGTGAGCTGCTGGGTTTCCCAAACCACCGCCCGATACGCCTGCAGCGCGTCGCGGGTGGCGTCATCCAGTTGGTCGATGCGGTCCTGAGAGCGTGCGTCCACGCGACGCTGCTGCTCGGTCGCCTGCACCGCGTCACCCGCATCCTGGGCGGACACGGTGGCCAGAGGAGTCAGGCAGAGCGTCCCGCAAAGGGCGAAACCTGCCGCGTATCGTGAAAAGAGCATCGTCATGAAGATCGGTAGAAAGAAGTCAGGGCAAGAAGGAAGCGCGGGCTAGTAGCCGGCGATCCAGCGCATCGCCAGGCGGTTGATCCAGGTCGGGCAGAAGCGCGTGAGATTGACAAAAAAGAAGCCTTGCCAGCCCACCGTCCAATGCAGTTGCGGCCACCAATGCGGTGCGCCGCTGGCGCGCGCAATCGCGCCTGCGACATCGTCGGGGCGAAGGCGCACGCCCATGCGATCGATGGTGCGCTGCGGCCCGATCTCGGTCACCATGGCGGTCTGCACAAACAGCGGCCACACCGCACGCACGCGGATGCCATGGCGATGCCATTCCGCATCGAGCGCCTCGGTGAAGGCGCTGACCGCATGCTTGGTCGCGGAATAGACCGCATAGCCCGGGGTGCCGTAGGCCGCCGACGCGGACGACATGTTGATCAGGCGTGCGCCCGGCGTAGCGGCAAGGTACGGGAAGGCAGCCCGCGCTACCGTCACCACGCCTGTCACGTTGACGTCCACCACTGCACGGTAGCGCGCGATATCGCCCGCTTCGAAGGGGCCTGCCGCTACCAGGCCTGCATTGTTGACGACGACGTCCAGCCGCCCGCCGGTCACACCCATGAAGGCTTCGATGGCGGCATCCACCGCCTCCGGATCACAAACATCGGCGCAGTGCGTCCAGACATTGCCGTCGCCGAATTCATTGCGCAGCGCGT
>JALEHA010000020.1 GCA_022763315.1 Algiphilus sp. | reverse complement strand
ATAGGCAAGTGCCTGTGTTGCCCGTCGCAGGCCGTCCCCATCGGGTGCGCTGATCAGCAGTACCAGCAGCTTCTCCTCCCGCGGGTGGGGCGCGATACGGATTTCGGGGACGTCGGCGACGGGGATGTCTTCAAAGCCAGGGATGTCGCGCGCGGAGGTGCGCAACGCAATCGAATGCATTGAATCACTCAGCCGGCCCCTGTGGACTGGAAACTCGGCACCCCGCCAATCGGCAAGCAGGCCGAACCACGAGGCAATGGTGACCCCGGATTCCACCACATCCGCGCTCGTGGTCGCCGGCACCGATATCGGCAGGCGTAGGCGGCGCGCATCACCGGGATCAAAGAAGGGGGCCGGCAACTGGGCGAGGTCGCGCTGCAGCCTAAGGTGCGCAAGCTCAAGGTCGAGCGAGCTTGCCGGGTCGAGTTCCACCCAGAGGCTCGGGTGAGTGGGGTCCTCACACTCGTCGCGCGCGTAGCTCGCCGTGGTTTCCACGGTCAGTTCGTTGTAGGGCAGAAACAGCTTCGGTTCGATGTCGATCCGGCGCACCACGGGCTGCTCGCGCTCCTGCTCCAATCGCCAACTGTCCACCGACTCTCCGTTCAAGCGCACGGTGATCTGGCTGATGTCTTCACGCAGTGCGGGCGAATAGCGGTACTCCAATGCCAGCGTGGCTTCCGTAACCACTTGGTCCGCGCGCAGCGACAGTGGAAACACCCGTTGATTGCGCGCATTGGGCAGCCGGATGGTGCCTTCTGCGCCCAAGTCAGTGAGGGTAATGCTGCGTTGCGATTCCAGCGGCGTGGCAAGCGGTACCGTATCGGGCCCTTCGTCCTGGGCGAGGGCAGGGGACGCCGCGCCCAACGCGCCGAGCAGCAGTGCCGCCGCCAGCAACAGATGGGATTGCGCCAGGCGCCGCGTGAACAACGACGCGAAGCTGGAAAACATCCATTTCAAGAAGATAATCAACCCTTCGTACCCAAAGTGCAGGACATGGGCAAAAGCGCGCCACGGCTTGTCGACACGAGCCCGGTTGCGCCAGCGAAGCCACGCGTCCGCGCGTCCATAGATGGTATAGACCAGTTGATGCTCCTGCTGGAGCGTGAGGGGGTCGAGCCGGACCACCGCCATGTCATCATTGGCTCTCGCCAGGGTGCCAGGCGTCCACACCTCGGCAAAATCCGGGATTAGGGCAATCTCCACACGCTCTCCTTCTTGAAGCGCATGCTCGGCCGGCTGGCTGAGCGCTACACCACCGTAGGCTAGGTCTCGGGTAGTGCTGAGCACGCCTGGTCCTTCATCCCCCTCGCGACGCACCGCCACCGGCACTTCGCAGGCGACGCGGACACTGTGTCGGACCTGCCGCTTCTCCGAGGCGACACGGATTGCTGCGCCGATCAGGATGAGGTTGAAGATGGTCCAGCCCATGGTGACGTACAGCGTGTCGACATCCGGGTCGAAGAAAATCAGGCGGATAAGGCCGACAATCACACCAGTGACGTTGAGTAGGAACATCCAGAGGTAGGGCTTGGCGATGTCCTTGTCGAAGTAGTCCCTGTCCACCGTGCCGCCCTTGGCGGTGACGTTAAAGGCGCCTGATTTTGGCCGCAGCAGCGCCACTGTGGTGGGGAGGATGATGAAGGTCGCCAGTACGGTTTCATAGACTTCGGCGAAGAAGGAATGGCGATAGCGTCCTTGCAGTCGTGAGTTGGTCTCGATCGCGCACAACAAATGCGGCAAAGCGAAGGAAAGAATCATCCAGCCCTGTGCATTGATGATGCGCGCGTCGAGCAGCAGAAAGGCCAGTGGCGCGGTGAGAAAGACGAGCCGCGGAAAGCCGTAGAAAAAATGCATCATGGCCGTGCTGTAGCACAGTCGCTGCCCGAGCTTGAGCCCACGCCCCAGCATCGGATTGTCGATGCGGAAAATCTGTGCCATGCCCCGCGCCCAGCGAATGCGCTGACCGACGTGCGCTGATAGTGACTCGGTCGCCAGACCAGCCGCCTGGGGGATATTGATATAGGCGGTGCGCCAGCCGCGCCGGTGCATTTTTAGTGCGGTGTGCGCGTCTTCCGTCACGGTCTCGACCGCGACGCCGCCCACTTCTTCCAACGCAGTGCGCCGCATGACCGCGCAGCTGCCGCAGAAGAAGGTCGCGTTCCAGTAGTCATTGCCGTCCTGCAGCAGACCATAGAACAGCTCGCCCTCATTCGGCGAATCGCGGAACACGCCCAAATTGCGCTCGAAGGGGTCGGCAGAGAAAAAGTGGTGTGGTGTCTGCACCATCGCCGTTCGCGGATCTGCGACCAGCACCCCCATCGTTACCTGCAGGAAGGAGCGTGTCGGGATGTGGTCGGCATCAAAGATGGCCACATACTCGCCATCGGTCTGGGTCAAGGCATGGTTGATGTTGCCGGCCTTGGCGTGACGATTATCCGGTCGCGAGACGTGGATCGCGCCGACCTCAGCGCAGAAGGCTTTAAATTCCTCACGATGGCCATCGTCCAGCACGTAGATGCGCAGCTTGTCGGCTGGCCAATCGAGGTCCAGTGCTGCGATCACCGTTGGTCGCACGACGTCGAGTGATTCGTTGTAGGTGGGGATGTAGACGTCGACCGTCGGCCAGGTGTCCGGATCGTCCGGCAAGGGCACGGGCTTGCGCTGCAATGGGCGCAGCACCTGGAAGAAGCCAAGCACGAGAATGGCCCAGGCATAGAGCTCTGCTAGGAGCAGGCCAATCGCGAATGCGAGATCGAAAGCATCGAAATTGATGCCGATGGGCAATGTTTCGGTGACACGCCAATAAATGTATCGCGTCGTCGTCAGTGTCGAGATCGCCATCAGCGCATAGGATGGCCCATGGCCTGCCGGTAAGCGCTTGATGATGATGGCAGCCAGCACCGTGCTGACACCCACCACCATCTGCCATGACAAGGGGAGATCGGTGGTGATGAAGAGCCATCCGACAGCGGCCATCAGGACCACCGCGATAGCACCCAGCAACCGGAGGCCGAGCGGAGTTGTCACCGGTTCAGACGGAGGCGGCTGTGTCATGGCTTCGGCCGGAGAAGGAGCCTACTGGCGCGCGACGGCGCCTCAGCGACGGTGCCCGCCGCGCTCCAGATGCGCAAACAAGGCGGGCAAGCGAAGGTGGCGCAGCAGCGTATCGCGCTGATCTTCCTCGGCGTTGCGCGCGTTACCGGTCGCGGTGGCGGCCTTTTGTATGCCCGATCCGGCACCCTGGCTCAGCTGCGTGAAGAGTTCGTTCAGCGGACGCGATGCCACTGGCTGCGACGTGTGTCCTGGCGCAGGCATGACCAGGCCGAGCCGCGCCAGACCGCGACGCGGGGTGGCCGCCTCGTGCTGCGGCGCTGTGAAGCGCAGCGCCGCATCCGGCGGCGTATCCGCTGTGGTTGCTGCAGAACCGACATTCGAAGGCGCGCTTGATGCCGCGGGCTCCGCGGCGGAGGCGGTCTTTGCCTTTGCGCTACTTGGCGCGGGGTGCTTGGCCAGTTCTCGATAGCGACCAGCAATGCCTTGGGAGGCGAACAGGTTTTCCACGTCCTGCTGGGATCGAGTCATAAGCGCTGCTCGCGAGTTGCCGAAGAAAAGCTTGCGCGGTGCGCTAAGCGGTAGCACATGGTGTCGCT
>JALEHA010000159.1 GCA_022763315.1 Algiphilus sp. | reverse complement strand
GGCAAACACCGGTCCGATGGGCAGCGCCCGGCAGCGCCGGGCAAAGGCGTCGCTGACATTGGGCACCGCACCGATGTCGGCGTAATAGGCCCGCGGGTCGTCGCGGCCCGCGGCGGCGGTATTCACCCATGGCACCGCCAACAGCTCCTTCTGGACGTCGATGAAGGCCTGGAGAGAGGGCGCCTGGTTCCAGCGCAGGTAGTTCTGGAAGATGCGGAAGTTGTCGGCGTTGATGTCGCGGATGGCGTAGGCCTTCAGCGGATTCCATCCGAGCAGCGGATTGAGGGTGCTGAGATCGGCAATGGGGCCATGCGCGCTTCGATAGAGCGTCCGCTCAATCCATTCGATGTCGGCGTCTCCGCGAACCGGCACCCGCACGGTCACCGCTTGCATGCTGCGCGGAATGCCGTCGAGCAGATAGCGCGTGGGCAGTGCCGGCACCAGCGTCAACTCATACAGCGCCATGCGATAGGCGGCTGACACGGTATGGCTCCACGCCACATCGTCGTTGAAGCCGATCAGCACGGGGATGGCGCCCAGGATGGCGGCGCCTGCCACGTTGAGGCGGCCGGGGATCTTGACGTGAATCTGATGAAAGCGGTTGGGGCCGCTCCAGAACCAATGCGGGTTGGCGAAGGACAGGCCGTGGTCCTGCTGGGTGAGCGCCGCACCCAGGGCATAGGTATTGCTGCCAAGGCCGTGACGGCCGCTGAGTCGGAAGCGCGCCGGTCCGGCTGCACGCAGATCCTTGGCCAGTGCATCGAGTTCTTCTTGTGAAGGCGCCCCGGCGCCACTGCTGCGTTGGGGCACCAGCCCCAACGGCGGCTGGGCATTGGCGATTTCAGGAATGAACGCGGCCTGCGCCGCCGCGACATTGAGGGCGTACAGGCGGCGGTAGGCGTCTTCGATCTGCACGTCCTGGAGCCAGTCGGCCTCCCGGCAGGCGGCATGGCGTCCGGCATGTTGCCCCTGTCGGATCTCATCCAGATAGCGATTGAGGCCTTCCACCATGCCTTCGATCATCTCGCGCAGTTCCGGCTCCTGCTCATCCTGATAGCGCGCAATCACAGCATCGGTGGCGACGAAGCGCCAGAACAGATCGGACTCCAGGTTGGTCGGCTTTCGGAAGGAGAAGTCGAAGGCGGCCGGCGCCTCGGGACCGAAAGCCAGTGAACGCTCCCCACGAAACGTCAGATAGGCTTCCGACAGCGTACACAGGTGGTCCTCGGCAATGGCGTAGCCCCATCCGGCGCCGGCGCCGAAATAGCTGTCGGCCAACACATGCGGGATGCCGAAGCGGGTATAGCGGATCTCCGCCAAGGCGCCCGGGGGAAGTACCGCCGCGGCATCCGCTTGCGGGGGCCGGCTGTCACCACAGGCCGCAAGTAGCGGCAGCGTCAAGGCGGTCAGGTAGCGAATCAGGCGCTGGGTAGGCATGGGCTTGGTCTCCTTTCTCATGCCTGCAGCATCGCCGCAGTACCCGATGCGTCGCTTGAACGTAGCGGCTGCGCGCCAGACGCTCCGGGAACGGCGCTAGCAGCCGCGGACTTCGACCCGTGTCGGATCGGCGAGGAAGGAGGGGGTAAGCCCGAAATAGGATTTGAATGTGCGCGTCAGGTGCGCCGAGTCGGCGAAGCCCACGCTGTGCGCGATCTCGGTCAGCGAGCGCCGTGTGGGAAAGAGCAGCGCGGCTCGGCGCATCTTGGCCCAGAGCATGTAGCTCTTCAGCGAAACGCCCAGTTGTTCGGCGAAGAGGTGCCGCAGCCGGTCGGCGGAGATCCCGACGTTGTCCGCCAACTCCTCGATGGTATGGGTGAGGGGCAGCTCCATCATCACCCGGTTGGCAACATGCAGTACGCGCATGTCGACCAGCAGGTTCGGCGGTCGGTACTCGACGATCGCGCGCACGAACTGATTGAACAGACGATAGGCCATGCCGCAATCCAGCACCCCGTCGCAGAAGGCCGACAGCTCGCGACGCAGGGCGCGGAAGTGCGAGGCATCGATGGCCATCATCGCGCGGTCGCCAAGCATGCGCATGAGGGCGTGGTATTCGTAGCTCAACTGATCGAGGTTGAAGGAGAGCACGCCGGCGTCGCGCGCATCGAGGCTGCGTGCGACATGCGGCGCGATCAACACAGCCGCCGCGGACAGTTGACTGCCATCCTCGGTATCAACGTGTAAGGGCGCATCATGCAATGCGTAGAGGATGGTGACGGCGTGGCGACGGCTCATCCCCCCGCTCAAGCTGGGGGCGGCGAAAAGGAAGCGGTCGGGCCAGATCGTGAGCTGCGCGCGTTGCACGTTCAGGCGCCGCAGCTGCCAAGCGGACAGGCCGCCGAGTTGCCATCAAGCGGAATCGTTGCAGCGCCGGCGTCAGCAGCCGTCATGATCGTCACCTCTCGCTTGCATGTGGACCAACCGCGCCGCGGCATCCCTTGTGCGCTTCTTCTGTATGCCTCACCAGCATCGACGAACGACGGTCTGCCTGCTTTGCCAGCGAAGGCGCCGACGCTGGACTAAATGTAGCGCCTTTCAGCGGCTGCGCGACGCCGCTACGCACAAGAAGGGTGCCGGGCATGTGCATCCTCCCTTCTGCTAGCCTGCGGCTGCACTTGGTAAGGACGAGGCATGGAAACCGAAATCGCGCTATCGGATATGGCGATTCGTCTGGTTGCCGCGACCGGCTTCGCGGCCATTATTGGCCTTGAGCGGCAGTTCAAGAATCGGCCTGCCGGCCTGCGCACGCATATGCTGGTGGCACTCGGTTCGGCGGCCTTCCTGCTGGTCGGTCTGGAGATCCTTATGGCGACGGCCGAAGGCGATCCTTCTGCCCGCATTGACCCGACGCGCATCGTCGAAGGCGTCATCGGGGGTATCGGCTTTCTGGGTGCCGGCAGCATCATTCAGAGCCGTGGCAGCGTGCACGGCATCACCACTGGCGCGGCGATCTGGATCGCGGGCGCCATTGGTGTCGCCTGCGCCACGGGCAACCTCATCCTGGCGGCTTTGGTCACCTTGATTGCGCTGGTGATCATGCTGGTCATGGGCTTCTTCGAGAACGAAGTGCGCGAAAGCCATTGAATCCGCGCGTACCGATGGTGTGGACCGCCATCCCGCGGTAGGGGACTTGTCACCGTCGCGCTGTCGCGCGCGTGCTGCGCAGGCGCTTGGGCGTCACACAGCGGTTACAAATCCCCCACAGACCTGTCATCTGCGCTGATTACCCTCTGCGAACTACTCCAACGGTTTCACCACCAAGAGGTTTCGCACGCATGGATCGTCAACGCCGCAAGGGCAGCGCTCGCCTGTCCAATAGCTCCAGCCCGTCTCTGAACGAGCTTCTCGAGATGCAGGTCTCCCGCCGCCACACCCTGCGCGGTGGTTTGGGTCTTGCCGCATCCACCGTCTTTGCCGGCGCCGGTGTCAGCGCCCTTGCAGGATGCTCGGATAGCGATGGCGGCGGCAACGTTCCCAGCGAGCTGAAGTTTGCATCGGTTCCGGGTTCCAGTCAGGACAACGTGACCATTGTTCCCGAGGGCTTCAATTTCCAGATTCTCGCGCCCTGGGGCACGCCCATTGTCGGCAGCCTTCCGGCCTACGCCGGCGACGGCACGAATACAGCAGCGGATCAGGCGCAGCAGGTGGGTCAGAACCACGACGGCATTCACTACTTCCCGCTCAATGATAGCGAGAAGGGCCTTCTGGTGATGAACCACGAGTACACCAACTCCACGCTGTACGCCGGCGACGGCCGCCAGCAAGACGAGAACGGCCGTCCGACCAACGTCGATGAAGTGCGCAAGGACATCCGCGCCCACGGCGTTTCGGTGATCGAAATCTTCCGCAATGGCACGCAGTGGGAGATCGACACCACCAGCCCGTTCAACCGCCGCATCACGGTGGAAACGGAGATGGAGATCACCGGTCCGGCGCGCGGTCATGAGTTGCTGCGCACGCCCTACAGCGCTGGCACCCGTACGCGCGGCACGGTGAATAACTGCGGCAAGGGCGATACGCCGTGGAATACCTACCTGACCTGCGAAGAGAACATCCAGGGCTACTTCGTCACGAGCGATGCCAATCCGCCGCGCGCCACCGCGCGTATGGGCATCAACGAGAACGGCTTCGGTTATTTCTGGAACGCCGTCGCCGGCGATCCTTCCGAGACCGCTGGCGAATTCGCGCGCTTCGACGTGTCGACCGGCGGTGGTTGGGAGAACGAGGCCAACAACTTCGGCTGGATCGTTGAAATCGATCCGAAGCAGCCGAACCTCGCGCCGAAGAAGCGCACCGCCATGGGTCGCTTCCGTCACGAAGGCTGCCAGCCGGGCCGTATCCGCGCCGGCGAGCCGATCGCCTTCTACATGGGCGATGACGCGCGCTTCGAGTATCTCTATAAGTTCGTCACTGCCGATGCCTGGAATCCGAACAATCCGGACCCGGACATGCTGGACAAGGGCACGCTCTACGTGGCCAAGTTCAGTGCCGATGGCACGGGCGAGTGGATCGCCCTGACGCTGGACAACCCGACCTTGGCGGCGGAGTTCTCCGACATGGGCGAGCTGCTGGTCAATACGCGGACGGCCGGCGACCTGGTGGGCGCCACCCCGATGGACCGTCCCGAGTGGACCGCCGTGGATCCGAACACCGGTGAGATGTACGTCACGCTCACCAACAACACGCGCCGTGAAACGCCGAGCGACGATGCGGGCGAGAACGCCGCCAACCCGCGCACGCCGAACACCCATGGCCACGTACTGCGCCTGCGCGAGGACGGTGACCGCGCCGAGGCCACCGCCTTTGCCTGGAACAACTTCGTCTTCGGTGCGCCGGCCAGCGCCGATTCGGACTTCAACCTCTCCGGTCTGACCGCGGACAACGAATTTGGTGGCCCGGACGGCCTGTGGTTCGATCCGCGCGGTGTGCTCTGGATCCAGACCGACAACGGTGCTCCGCTGGACTACGGCGACGATCCGAACGATCAGATGCTGGCCGTTATCCCGGCCCGTCTCGGCAGCGACAGCATCAGCGCTGAGAACCAGACCCAGCTCAAGCGCTTCTTCGTCGGGCCGAGCGACTGCGAAGTCACCGGTGTGATCATGACGCCGGATATGAAGACGATGTTCCTCAACGTCCAGCACCCGGGTGGCAGCTGGCCGCTGAACAACGGCACTTCCCGCCCGCGTTCCGCCACGGTGGTGATTCAGAAGGACGACGGCGGCGAGATCATCTGATCCCGCCACGCGGGGCTTTTCTCCGCTGCAACGAGCGGCCTGGGCGACACGTGCGTCCAGGCCGTTTCTTTGTGCGTGGCGGAACCGCAGACGCTGCGTTTGGCGCGCGAAACGGTGTGCACGCATGGCGCGAAGCCATGTCTGTAGCCTGGGCGTGTGTGACATATCGCCTTCACCATGGCTGAGCTAGACTGAACGTCCGGTCGAGTCACAGGGGCCGGCACACACGCAATCAGGGAGAGGGAGATGATGCTCAAGCAATCAGTTCGGATTGCAGCAGCGGCGGTGCTGGCGCTGGGCGCCACAGCGGCACAGGCGCAGTTGCTGGGCGGTACCTTGCAGCGACTGGGCAACGAGCTCGGCACCGTGTTGCATGCGGACCAACCGAATGCGATTTCCGGCCAGTACATCATTGTGCTGGAAGACAACGCAGGCCCGATCGCGCAGACGGTGAAGACGCTGCTGTCGACGGTCGGCGGCAGCCTCCTGGCGGAGCTGCCCATCATCAACGGTGCCGTCGTGCGTCTGGATGCACTGTCCGCCCGCATTCTGGCCGCCAGCCCGCTGGTGGACTACGTCGAGCAGGATCAGATGATGTCGATCAGCAACACGGTGGCGCAGACCCCGGCGACCTGGGGCCTGGACCGCAGCGACGAGCGCGCCCGCATGCTCGACAACCAGTTCCGCTATCCGGCGGATGGTGGCGCCGGTACGCATATCTACATCATTGATACCGGCATCCGGAGCACGCACCGTGAATTCACCGGCCGTGTCGGCGAAGGTCGCAATTTCGTCGGTGGCAGTTCGGGCGGCCTGCTGGGTGGTCTCCTCGGCGGTCTTCTGGGTGGGCTCTTTGGCGGCGGCAGCGTCGACCCGAGCGATTGGGAGGACTGCAATGGCCACGGCACCCATGTCAGCGGCACAGCGGCGGGCACCACCTACGGCGTCGCCAAGGGAGCGACCGTCTACGGCGTGCGCGTGCTGGGCTGCAACGGCAGTGGCTCGAACTCCGGCGTGATTGCGGGCGTGGACTGGGTGGCCAACAACGCCAACCAGCCGGCGGTCGCCAATATGAGCCTTGGCGGCGGGGCCTCCACGGCCCTGGATGACGCCGTGCGCAACGCGGTCAACCGTGGCGTGGTCATGGTGGTTGCTGCGGGCAACGACAATACCGACGCCTGCAATGGTTCGCCCAACCGCGTGGCCGAAGCGATCACGGTGGGTTCCACCACGCAGAACGACAGCCGCAGCAGCTTCAGCAATCGCGGTAGCTGCGTCGATATCTTCGCGCCGGGCAGCAACATCACCTCGGCCTGGTATCAAAGTGATACGCAGATCAATACCATCAGCGGCACCTCGATGGCCTCCCCGCACGTGGCGGGCGCGGCTGCGCTGTTGCTTGATGAAGCCAGCGCACCGGCTGCAGTCTCTGATGTACTGCTGGACGACGCCACGACCGGCGTCTTGAGCGGCATCGGCGCAGGCTCTCCGAACGCGCTGTTGTACGTCCGTCCGCAGTGACCGTGACGTCAGGTTGATTTGCGCATCAACGGGCGCCCTCGGGCGCCCGTTGTCATTTGCAGGGTCAGACGCCCATACGCTGACGGAGTTGGCCCGCCAGCCAGCTCCCCGCCAGCATGGCGATGACAAATGCGAGTACCGGCGGCATTCCAGTGGTGACCGCGGTCACTGCTGGGCCGGGGCAGAAGCCGCCGATACCCCAACCGATACCGAAGAGGATCGCGCCGACGATCAGGGGCGCGTCGATATCGTTGCGCTCCGGGAGATGGAAGCGCCCGTCGAGCAGTGGTGTCTCCCGCTTCAGCACCAGGCGAAAGCCCGGCACGGTGATCAGGAGTGCGCCCCCCATGACAAAGGCGAGTGTCGGATCCCAGCTGCCTGCCACGTCGAGAAAGTTCAGCACCTTGGCCGGGTTGACCATGCCGGAGATCACCAGCCCGAGGCCGAACAGCACGCCCGCGATCAATGATGCGATGGGATGTGCCTTCATGCCGCACCTCCGAGGACATGGCGAATGAGATAGACCGTCACCCCGGCGGAGCCCATGAAGAGCGCCGTGGCGATCAATGAACGGCCCGAGAGACGGCCAATGCCGCAGACCCCGTGTCCGGAGGTGCAACCACTGCCCAACCGGGTGCCGAATCCGACGATGCCCCCGGCAAGGGCGAGGGTCAGCCATCCGGCCGGCAATTGCACGTCAAGGCCGCCTTGACCCAGTCCGTAGCCGAAGGCGGCGATGAGCATGCCGATCACGAAGGCCAGGCGCCAAGCCACTTCGCCGCGTTGCGGGCTGATCAGCCCTCCGACGATGCCGGAGATCCCGGCGATCCGGCCGTTGGCCCACAACAGCAGCAATGCCGAGCTGCCGATGAGCAGACCACCGAGCAGGCCGCTGAGGGGTGTGAAGCTGGTTTCCATGACACGACTCCCAAAGCATGGGCGGTAGCCGCGCGGCCGCCGCGAAAGGGCTTGCATAATACCCCCGGGGGTATATGATGAGCAAGCCAGAGGCCCGCCTGGGCGGGTATGCAATTGGTAGAGGAAAGGCGATGGAAGATTCCCGTCAGGCACTGACGCAGCGGCTGCGGCGCGTGGAAGGCCAGCTACGTGGCGTGCAGCGAATGATCGGCGAAGGACAGGAGTGCGAGGCCGTCGCACATCAGTTGGCAGCGGCCCGCCGCGCGCTCGACCGCGCCTTCTTTGAAATGATGGCCTGTGCCGTATCGGAGGAAGTGGGGCGTCATGTCGCAATGAACGAGGACCTGGAAATGGGGGTGCGTGAAATGAGCCGCATCCTCTCCAAGTACGCCTGATGCCGACCCGCCCAAGGATTTCGCCGTCCAAGAAAGTCGCCATGCCGACATTCCCCCTCTTCCCCGTTTCTTACCCTTCACGCTCCGCCTCTCGTGGGCTCGCGATGCTGCTGCTGGGCGCAATGGCCAGCGCCTGGCTGCCCGCAAATGCAGCGGGGGACACGGCTGAAGAAGCGGCCGCCATCGTTGAGCGCTTTGCCAGCGGCCTCCAGGCCGAGTTGAAGGGCGCGATGCAGCGCGGGGGACCGTTGGAAGCCATCACCGTGTGCAGGGATATCGCGCCCAGCATGGCCGCGCAGCTTTCGCGTGACACGGGCTGGCAGGTTCGACGTGTCAGCCTGCGGGCCCGCAACCCGGCGATCGGACTGCCGGATGCCTGGGAGCAGGCGCAGCTCCAGCGCTTTGCCGACGCTCAGGAGAACGGCGCGTCACTGCCGCTGCGTCATTTTGAGCGGGTGGTGGAGCCCGCAGGTGTGGCGGTGCGCTACCTGCAGGCCATTCCGACACAGGGCCTCTGCCTGGCCTGTCACGGCGCGGTGGAGGAACAACCACCGGCGCTGCGCGCTGCGTTGGAGGCGCACTATCCGCACGATCCGGCCACTGGCTACCGCGTCGGTGAGCTGCGCGGTGCCTTTTCGCTACGGCGATGGGAGCAACCGTAGCGACGATCGTGTCGGGATGCCGACGCAAGCAGTCGGCCGCGTCGATCCCTCGACGCGATGTCGCTCAGGGATGATGTTGCAGCCACCAGCGTTCGAGGGTGGTGACGGTCCTCTGGATTAGCTCGCGCGCCGTACTGTCGGTCAGGTCGAGTTCGCCGCCGATGCGCACACCGTCGCGGGTGACGGTGACCGAGGTCACGCGCAGCGGGACCTTCAGATCGCGCTCGGGCAAGGGGAGAATGCAATCCAGCGTCTTATCCATTGCGACGGAAACGCCGGCCGCCGCGAGCAGAATCGCCACACCCGAGGTCGACAGATCGAGCAGCCGGGCATGGATGGCGTGATCGTCAATGATGAGACGCGCCGGGGTCTGCACAACGGTGCTGGGTACGGATACGCGGTAGTCGCGGCGGCGTTGGTAATGGCTTATGCGCGTGGGCCATTCCAGTACGAGGTTGTCGTCGCCGGTGTCATCAGCGGCTATGAGGCTGTTCAACTGGGCAACGAAGATCAGCGCGGCGCCGTCGACATGCGTGCGCGCGTAGACCTTGGTGCCCGGACGAAAATCCGCGGCTTGGGGGCGGGGCCGCGGTGCATCCAGCACCAGATAGCGATGGCTCAGGTCCAGTGATAGCAGGATCGAGCTGAATTCCCGAGGACTCTGCGCGGCGCGCAGCGTGATGACGTTGCGCATGCGGCGCAGCCGGACCAGCAGCCGCGCAGCTTCCTGCGGATCTTCAACGAGACCGGTGAGTTCGGTGTCAACGCGACTGGTAGCGGACTCGGCCATCGGCGGAATATTGGGCAGCGTGCAGGCCGAGGGCGTCGATGATCTGCCGCGTTTGCGCCAGACGGGCCTGCAGCATGATCCGGAGTTGTCGTTGGGTGTCGCCGAGCGTGGTCTGTGTCTCTGCCGGCGCCTGTTGCACGGCTTGGGCGTGCTGCTGTACGGCGCAAAGCAGGGCCTGCGCCTGCTGCTGGATGGCGCCTTCATCCCCGTTGGCGAGGGCGTCGGCCAGCGCGTCCTGCGCCTGACGCAGCGGCTGCAGGGCGTCATCCGTGGCGGCGGCTGCCGCGGTCTGTGTCATCGGCTGCGGCCGACCAGGTCCGCTTCGAGGGCGATCATGGCATCGGCGATGCGCTCGCCGCTGGGCTGGTAACGGCCTTCGGCGACCTGGGCACGCAGTTCGGCCACACGCTGGCTGTCGAAGGGCGGTGGTGCATTGGTTTGGGCGCGGGAGGCAAGCACGGCGGAATCACCCTTGGCGTCATTGGGCGCAGCGGCCGCATCGGCCTTGCGGACCTCTCCGCCGGCGGCGGCTGCTCGGGTGGCGGCCAAGGCGTTTGAGGATTCGATTTTCATGGCAGCTGACTCGTTGTTCGACGAACTCGCTGGTGTTATCGACGCCTGTCCGGAGAACTTGAGCCATGCATGACCGGGAACGATCGGATTCATCGGGCAACCTCCACCGTACCGGCTGCGATGACCGTGGCATCCACGGTACGCCCGGATTGATTGTTGCGGACGCGGATCTGCTCATGGCGCGCGCCGTGGGATAACGCCTGCCCCTTCATGCGCACCTCGATGCCGTGATTGCGGCTGAGAATGGTCACGGTATCGCCCGTGGACACCATGCGTTCCTGCTCCAGATCGTTGGGGCTGAGGACCTTCCCGATGGGGAGCGCCCGCCGCACCCGCCGCCCGACCAAGCCATCCCGGCTTTCGAACCAGCCGTAGCCCAGGCTTGCCGTGGAACGCGCTTGCAGGCTGAAGTCCGAGGACTGCAGGCTGCTCCCGGCGGCGACCGGGCGGGTCAGCACGGCCACCAAGGCTTCGCCGCTACTGCGTGCGGGGACGTAGATACGCCAGGCCGGCGCCCCGCAATGGATTTCGATACTGGCGCCGGTGCGCGAACGGGCACGCACGCGGGCGTCAGGGGGCTGTGTGCAACGTGGTACGCGGGTATTGGGATCGACGGCGATCTGCACATTGTCGGCACCCATAGCCTTGGCGGCCGCCGTTCGCAGGCGCTCGGTCTCTTCCCATTGGGCGTGCGCCGCACTGGCGAAACCGCTCAGTATCGACAAGAGCCCGATGAGGAGAAGGGGGTGCCAGCGCATGTTGCCCGCCGTAAAAAGGATGGTCTGGAGCATGCAGCAATCCCCATGCCCCGGCCGCTTGTCCCCGACGAGTGGCAAAAGCTTCAGTCTGGCCGGTGCTTTGCCGATGATGGCGCCATGGATACCGGACTACTGCAATCGATCGACCAGCAGACGCGGCTGGCAGGCTACAACCGCCTGGCGCTGCTGTTGTTCTCCCTGGGTGGCAAGGCGACCTTCGGTATCAACGTGTTCAAGGTACGCGAGGTGCTGCCCTGTCCACCGCTGCAGCAGGTTCCACGAGCGCACCCGCTGGTGCGCGGCGTTTTCGACTGCCGCGGCGTGGTGCTGCCGGTGCTCGATCTGAGCGCCGCCCTCGGCCTTGGCAGCAGCAATCCGCAGTACGTCATCGTCACCGAGTTCAACCGCCATATGCAGGCCTTTGCCGTGGGCGGTGTCGAGCGGATTCTGCACGTCGATGTGGCGGATGTGCTGCCGCCGGACGATCCGGAAGGCTTTCTGACCGCAATGACACGCTATGACCAGCGCACGGTGCAGATCGTGGATGTCGAGCGGGTCATGGCCGAGATCAACAATGTTCAGGTCGGCGCGGCGGTGGATGACGATGCCGGCAGCAGTGGCTGGCGGGCGCTCATTGCCGACGATTCGCAGATCGCGCGGCGTCAGGTAGAAGAAACCGTGCGCGCACTGGGTATCAAGTGTATCTGCGTGCCGGATGGCGAACGTGCTCT
This sequence comes from Algiphilus sp., assembly GCA_022763315.1. GTDB lineage: Bacteria > Pseudomonadota > Gammaproteobacteria > Nevskiales > Nevskiaceae > Algiphilus. The sequence continues at coordinate 1,903 of JALEHA010000159.1, read as the reverse complement.
GGTGTGGCTGCGCGAGCAAGCACAGATTGGTCATCTCAATGACGTTGCGCTGGTCATCTCCGACGTCGAAATGCCGCGTCTGGATGGCTATGCCCTGACTGCGGAGATTCGTCGCGAGCCTGCGCTGCAGGACCTCTACATTGTCCTGCATACCTCACTCTCTGGCGTAAGCAACCGCGCCATGGTGGACCGGGTAGGGGCCGACCGCTTCATCACCAAGTTCAGCCGGGAAGAACTCTCACGTGCGGTGAGTGAACGTCTCGATCAATTGATGACGAGAGACGCCGCCTAGATCCTTTCGACGCGGCCAGAACCGCTGAGCGGGGCCCGTCCGACCGCTCGTCGGCCTCGGGCTCAAGCCCAAGTCGAGGGGAATGGCGGTTGCTGGAGTGCAGGTGCATCCGAATCCGGTTGACCTGCCATGTCTCACCCTCTCTTTGGAATCCACGGCGCCGCCTTGCAGCTTCAGGCACGGCGCATGGAAATGATCTCCGGCAATCTGGCGAACGCGGACACCCCGGGCTATCGCGCTCAGGACCTGGACTTCCAGTCGACGCTGGAAGCCATGGCATCGGACAGGGGCAAGACCGCGCGCACCACCAACGCGGTGGAAGAGGCGCGCACGATCTATCGCACCGTGAGCCCTGCGCTGGACGAGAACACGGTCGATATGGCGCGTGAGCAGGCGGCCTTTGCCGACGCCACATTGCGCTATGAGGCCGCGTTGCGCTTTGTCGACGGCCGCATCTCCGGCCTGATGACCGCGATCCGCGGTCAGTAGGAGGCGTCATGAGCAGCCTTCGCATCTTCGATATCGCCGCCAGCGCCATGAGCGCGCAGAACACGCGGCTCAACGCCACGGCCAGCAACCTGGCCAACGTCGACAGTGTGGCGGCCTCGCCCGAGCAGGCCTACCGCGCCCGCGTGCCACTGTTTCAGACGGTCATGGACGCTGCAGGTGTTGCCGGGGTGCGTACCGATGGTGTGGTCGATTCCCAGAAGCCACCCGAGGCGCGCTACGAGCCCGGCCATCCCATGGCCAATGAAGAGGGCTACATCTATGCCCCGGCCATCAACACCGTGGAGGAGATGGCCAACATGATCTCCGCTTCACGTTCCTATCAGAACGCGGTGGACGTGATGTCCACGTCCCGCGATCTGATGCTTGCCACACTGCAGATCGGGAGGTCCTGATGGACGTCGCAAGTACCGCTAGCAATCCCTTTGCCGCCCTGGGCCTGATGCGCGAACAGCCGCAGAAGGGCCCGCAGGAACTGGGTCAGCAGGATTTTCTGGAACTGATGCTGGCGCAGGTGCGCAATCAGGATCCGCTCAAGCCGCAGGCCAACGGCGAGTTTCTGGGGCAGATGGCCCAGTTCTCGATGGTTGACGGCATTCAGCAGCTGAATACCGGATTCGATGATCTCGGCTCCCGCCTGGCCGGCGAGCAGACCCTGGCCGCGGCCAATCTGCTCGGACGGGACGTGCTGGTGCCTGCCATCGCACGCACCAGCGGCGACGGCCTGCGGGGCATCGTCGGGCTGGAGGGTCCGGCCAGCGAAGTGCGCGTCGATATTCTCAATTCGGCCGGCGAGACCGTCCGCAGTCTGAGCGTCGACGGCAGTCGCGGCGGCGATGTCGCCTTTACCTGGGATGGACGCGACAGCAAAGGCGATCTCTTGCCAGCGGCTGAGTATCGCGTTGCCGCGCGAGCGGTCGACAACGGCCGCAACACGCAGCTTCCCACCTATCTGTCTGCACCGGTTACCGCGGTGACGCGCGATGGCGCCACCGTACAACTCGAACTTGACGGACTTCCGCCGGCTTCCATGTCGGATATCCGTCGCATTGCCTGATCACCGGGTTCGCCCAAGGAGCATCACATGTCCTTCACCGTAGCGCT
>JALEHA010000158.1 GCA_022763315.1 Algiphilus sp. | reverse complement strand
GGCCTCGACAACCTACGACCTCGGTCGCCGAAGGCGACGCAAGCAAGCGGTGTGGTATGGATGACCAGAGATGGTCGGGGTGACAGGATTCGAACCTACGACCTCTTCGTCCCGAACGAAGCGCTCTACCAAGCTGAGCTACACCCCGACTGCATTCACGCGGCTCTTGAGCGATTCCTACAGCGTGCGAGACACGGTGAAATCGGCGAGCTGGGACATGGCAGTCCGAAAGTCCGACGGCGGCACGTGCGCCAACGCCGATTGCGCTGCGGCGGCGTACCGCTGCGCGGCCGCGGAAGTGTAGTGGATCGCATCCGTGGATTCAACGGCGCGCAGCACGCTTTCGATATCGTCGCTGCCCCCGTCGGCGATTGCGCTTCTCAGAAGGCCTTGTTCGGTACTCCCTCCGACCTGCATCGCGCGAATCAGCGGGAGGGTGGGCTTGCCCTCCGCCAGATCGGTACCGAGATTCTTGCCCGACACTTGGGGGTCGGCGAGGTAATCCAGAAGGTCATCGACGATCTGGAAGGCCATGCCGAGGTTGTGGCCATAGTCGCGCGCAGCCTGCTGCACGGCCTCATCGCCGCCGGCCAGCATGGCGCCGAGGCGGGTTGCCGCCCGAAACAGGCGCGCTGTCTTGCGCTCGATGACCTCCAGATAGGCGGCTTCGTCGGTATCCGGGTTGCCGCAGGCCATGAGCTGGAGGACTTCGCCTTCGGCAATAGCGTTGGTGGTGTCGGCCAATTCACGCATCAGTCGCATGTCGTCGGCTTCCACCATGAGCTGGAAACTGCGCGAGTAGAGAAAGTCACCGGAGAGCACGGCGCCCGGGTTGCCCCAATTGGCATTGGCGGTCGGTTGCCCGCGCCGTCGCTCGGTTTCATCGACCACATCGTCGTGCAGCAGGGTGGCGGTATGGATGAACTCGATGATCGCGGCGAGCAGGACCGGCTTGTCTGTCGTATCGCCGTGGGCGCGCGCCGCCATCAGCGCAAGAATCGGGCGCAACCGCTTACCGCCCGAACCGATGATGTGAGCGGAGATCTGGTTGATCAGCACGACATCTGAGTGCAGGCGATCCCGGATGAGGGTGTCGACCGCGCGCATGTCGTCTGCCACCGGAGCGATGCAGTTCTTGAAGTCCATGATTCTTATAAGATGTTGATGGTCAGTCAGCGGGGCTGGCCGGGCCGCAAGTGTAGACGACCATGCTTGATGGCGATGTCAGTGTTGCAGCGCGTTGACCATCACAGCGCCACAGCGTATTATCCCGCGCCCTGATCACCCGCCGCGCAATGGGCCGTCGGGTGCGTTTTCGAGATTCCGGAGCATGTCGATGTACGCCATCATTCAAACCGGCGGTAAGCAGTACCGTGTGAAGAAGGGTGACGCCCTGCGCGTCGAGACACTTCCTGCGGCTGTCGGTGAAACCATCGAGTTCGACCGCGTGCTGATGGTGGGAGAGGGCGAGGAAGCCAAGGTCGGTTCCCCGCTCGTAGACGGCGCCAAGGTCTCTGCCGAAGTGCTGGAGCATGGCCGTGCACGTAAGGTGCACATCCTGAAGTTCCGCCGCCGCAAGCACCACATGAAGCGCCAGGGCCACCGCCAGAACTACACGGCGGTGCGCGTCACCGACATCGTCGGCGCCTGAGCAAGCACACACTGATCACTTTCGAGGAACGTCGAGATGGCACATAAAAAGGCAGGCGGCAGTACCCGCAACGGCCGCGATTCCGAATCCAAGCGACTGGGCGTGAAGCGTTACGGCGGCGAGCAGGTGCGTGCTGGCTCGATCATCGTGCGTCAGCGTGGCAGCAAGCTGCACCCGGGCGAGAACTGTGGCATGGGTCGCGACTACACCCTGTTCGCCAAGGCCGACGGCAAGGTGGAATTCCGCCCGCGCCGCGGTCGCACGGTCGTGAACATCGTGCAGGCCTGATCGCGCGTCGCCAGAGATTCTGACCGCATCGAAAAGGCTCCGGCGACGGGGCCTTTTTTGATGGAGACGACTGCACCGTGAAGTTTGTAGACGAAGCCACCATTCGTGTCGAGGCTGGGCATGGCGGGCCGGGGCATGTGTCCTTCCGGCGCGAAAAATTCATTCCTTTCGGCGGCCCCGATGGCGGCGATGGCGGCCACGGTGGCAGCGTCTACGCCATCGCGGACAGCGGATTGAATACGCTGGCGGATTTCCGCTTCAACCGTCGCTATCGGGCGCCCGATGGCGAAAACGGCAAGAAGGCCAATGGCAGTGGCGCGGGCGGCGACGACATCGAGATTCCGATGCCGCTCGGCACCATCATCCGTGACGCCGAAACCGACGAATTGCTGGGCGAGATCACGCCCGCCACCCCCCGCCTGATGCTGGCCAAGGGCGGAGCCCGCGGCCTGGGCAACGCGCGATTCAAGAGCAGCATCAACCGCGCCCCGAGACAGAGCACGCCCGGCTATGACGGCGAGGCGCGCCAGTTGCGCCTGGAACTCGCGGTGATGGCCGATGTCGGTCTGGCTGGGTTGCCCAATGCCGGCAAGTCCACGCTGCTCAGCGCGATGTCCGCGGCCCGACCCAAGGTGGCGGATTATCCCTTCACCACTTTGCATCCCCAACCCGGCGTGGTGGCCGTGGACCGGCTGCGCAATTTCGTGATGGTCGACATTCCCGGCTTGATCGAGGGCGCAGCCGATGGCTCAGGCCTGGGGCATCGCTTCCTGAAGCATCTGACGCGCACCCGCTTGCTGCTGCATCTGGTCGATCTTGCACCCGTGGATGGCGATATCGAAGGCCAGGTCCACACCATCGCGCGCGAACTGGAGCGCTACAGCCCTGAACTTGCCAGCCGGCCGCGCTGGCTGGTCTTCTCCAAGGCGGATCTGATGGACGCGGAGAGCGCGCAGGAACTGGCCGCAAAGACCGTGGCCGCGCTGGGTTGGGATCGCCCCTGGTACATCATTTCGGCGGTACAGCGCTCCGGGCTGGATACGCTCGCCTTCGACGTCATGCAGTGGCTGGAAGACCGCCAGGCCGAGGAGGCCGCTGCGCAGGCTGCTTCCACGGCCGCAGACGACCGGGATGCCGAGGCAGGGTCATGAACCACCGACGTTCCGCGCTTCAGGGCGTACGCCGGCTGGTTGTCAAGATTGGCAGTTCGCTCGTCACCGCGCAGGGCAAGGGCCTGGATGAAGTCGCCATCGCCGGATGGGTGGCGCAGATCGCGGAACTGCTGCGCAACGGCGTGCAGGTCATTCTGGTGTCCAGCGGGGCCGTGGCCGAAGGACG
>JALEHA010000019.1 GCA_022763315.1 Algiphilus sp. | reverse complement strand
TGATCGCCATCGCAACGCCTCCTACATGTGGAGGCGCCAGTATCGACGGCTTGTGGCTCACCACGTGAGCCTGGCTGAAGCAGGGACATAATCAGGTAAGGTTTTGTCGATGCCGCTCGCATTGAGCGCTTGTTGGATCAGGGCTGTCTTGCCGATCCGCCGTCGGCCGGACAACTGGAGGAAGAACCAGCGCCGCCGCTCCAGCACCCGACGCATCAGCGCCAGCTCCGAGCGACGGCCGTAGAAGGCCCAAGGTTGCTTTTTGTGCTCAGCCACCATGGGTCGATAGTATAAGAATTTTTACCTTAACTACATTTCTTCTGTAAGCTTTTGTCAAACCGATAGTTATTGCGTACATGAAGATTGCCGCCTGACCTTCCGCAATAAGGCCAGAGATTGGATCAACGACCCTCCGCGCGCGGCGCCGGCGTCCCCGGAACAAGCTCAAACCGCATGCCTCGCAAAGCCGCTCGTCAGCGTCGAAGCGGGGGAAGCCTAGCGACAGCATGACCTTGAGCGTGCGAGGGTTCGACCCGGTTAATGCGGATACTGACGAGCAGGCCTCATTGGGCCGAAGGCGGTTTGAAGTCGTTGCCACGCGGATACCGTGCCACCTTTGTGAAGGGATAGGGTGCATCGACCAGCAAGCAACAGCGGCCCATCTCGGAAGGGCGATCTTGCTGATGCGCTATTGGTGCATCACTGCCCGTTCAGCGGATACCGGCACTCAGCGACTGCGCGAATTTCCGAAAAAAGCGCGCTACGCTAGGCGTACCCGAGCCAAGCAAGGAGACCGCTTGCCGCCAAGCGCCGCGACAACATCACGATGCGCTGTGAAATCGATATCACGCGCAATTCACTAATGGCAGAACACTTAACATGGAAGAAAGCGGCAGCAGCCGGCGAGCCACGCTCTTTCGTCATGTCAGCGCGGAGAAAAGCCCCCTCTATCGCGCGGTCATGGAATGCTTCGCGGCTGCAAATCGTCAGTTTCGGCTGCATCTGCGCCCCGACGAAGTGCATGCGGAGGCGGACTGGCCGGAAGCGGCACCGGAACTCGAGGAGGTGCAGCAGCTGCTTTCGCAGCTGGTGGAATGGGGCAATCTGCAGTCGCAGCCGGATACCGCGCGCGTTCAGACCCTGGAAGACTTCTATCGCGCGCGCTTCCTCTATCGACTCTCGCACGCTGGCGAGGCGGTGGAGAGCGGCTTGGCGGCCTACGAGCAGATGCTGCAACGCCGCGGTGAATTGCAGTCGGTGGCCTTGGAGGATATCGCCAGCCGCCTCGATGCCCTCGACCGTCTCAACGGCTCAGAGGCGCCGGACGCAGCAAAGGTCCACGAGACCCTGCGCGATCTGACCCATGTCCTGACAAGCCTAGCCGAGAGTGCCCAGGCTTTCATGAGCGACATGAGCCGCGCGACCGACCTGCAACAAGGCGAGGTCGCAGTGGTCATGCGCTACAAATCCCGCCTGGTCGAGTATCTCGAACGCTTCATCGGCGATCTCGTCAGCCGGACCGGCCGCATCGCCGAACAGTTGTTGCGCCTGGACGCGGATATCGAGCGCCTGCTAGCGCTGGCCGCGCAGCGCGAGGCCCGCGACTCCACACCCGACGACGCCGCGGATGATGCGACGGCGCCGCGGCTGGCTGCCTGGCGCGAGCGCTGGCAGGGCCTGCTGCGCTGGTTCGTCTCGGTTGACGGCGAACCCTCCCAGGCCGAGCGCCTGCGCAGCGCCGCACGTTCGGCCATTACCCAGTTGCTGTCGGCCGTAGCCACCCTCAACGAGCGGCGCGCCGGCAAGAGCGACCGCGCGCGCGACTTCCGCATGCTGGGGACATGGTTCGCGCAATGCGCCGACGACGCCGAGGCCCATCGCCTGTTCCGGGTCGCCTACGCGCTGAGCCCATGTCGGCATCTGAGCCTGATCAACGGCCAGGAAACCGAGCCGGCCACGTCGTGGCTCGATGCCCCTGCCATCCCCATTCACCCCCGGCTGCGCGAACGCGGCCGCGTCGAAACCCGCGGCACGCCGCCACGCATGCGTGACCGCAGCCGGGAGCGCGCGCTGCTCGCCCGCCAGCTCGCCGAGGAAGAAGCGCGCCTCGACACCGCGCGCAAGCGGCTTGCCACCGGCAAACCGCAGCGTCTATCGGACATCGGCCCCCTCTCGGAAGCCGAGCTGAAAATCCTGCTGTCCGTGCTCGGCGAGTTGCTCGCCGAGCAGAGGCATCCCGATCATAAGGTTACGCGCGCCAGCACAGACGGCACGCTGGATCTCACGCTGGAACCGCTGGCGACGAGCCTTCGCGCGCGCATCGAGAGCGAGCTTGGCACCCTGCACGGCCGCGAGCACCGCATCACCATCACAGCGGTGGATGCTCAATGAGCGAGGCCGCCGTCCCCGACGCCCTGTCGCAGCAGCGCCAGGAAGAGCGCGAGCGCGCCGTGCGCACGCTGCTGCTGCGCCCGCTGCTCAGCAGCAATGACGAAGCGCTGGCCCTGATTCGGGGCCATGCTGACTGGCTGCGCCCCTGGTTTCAGCGCGAAGCGGGCTGGATCCTGCACGTCGAGCGCGCCTGCGCCCGCCTCTATAAGCGCCCGGCCGACCTCGGTGACGCCAGCCGCGGTGCCCCCGGCTTCGATCGCCGACGCTATGTGCTGCTCTGTCTGGCCTGTAGCGCACTGGAGCGCAGCGGCCCGCAAACCAGTCTGCAGGAGCTTGGCCGGCGCGTGCTTGAGCTGGCCGCCTATCCCGAGCTGCGCGATGCCGGCTTCCATTTCTCGCTGGACTCCGCTACCGAGCGGCGCGAACTGGTTCACGTCTGCCGCTGGCTGCTGGAACAACGGGTGCTCAGCCGCGTCGTCGGCGACGAGGAATCCTTCGTTGCCCAATCCGGTGACGCCCTCTACGACATCAACCGCCGCGTGCTGAGCCTGCTGTTGGCCGTCAGCCGCGGACCCTCCAGCATGGCGCCGGAGAGCGCGCCCCGGGATCTGGAGGCGCGCCTACAGGCCCTGGGCGAGGAGTTCGTGCCCGATTCCGCCGAGGGCCGGCGCGGCGCTCAGCGCCATCACATCGCGCGCCGGCTACTCGACGATCCGGTGCTGTATTTTGAAGATCTGGACGAGGGCACACACGACTATCTGATGGCCCAGCGCGGCCCGCTCGCCGCTCGGCTGAGCGAGGGCTGTGGCCTGCAGCCCGAACAACGCCGCGAAGGCCTAGCGCTAGTTGACCCGGATGGCGAGCTGACCGATCGACGCCTACCGGCCGAAGGTACTTCTGCACATGTCACGCTGCTTGTCGCCGGCCATCTCGGTGAGCAGCTGCGTGCGGCACCGGGGTGCAGCGTCGCGCGCAGCGCGATCGCGACCTTCGTGCGCGGCGCCGCTGATGAGTATGGCCGCTACTGGCGCAAGCAGGCGCGAGAGCCGGGCGCCGAGCACGCTCTCGCCGAGGAGGCACTGGCCGCCCTCGCCGCGCTGGATCTAGTGCACCTTGAAGCCGACACCGTGACGCCGCGCCCGGCGCTGGCGCGCTTTGCCGCCGGCAGCCCCGAGATCCGCCAATCCGGATTGTTCGAAGCATGAACGGCGAGCAGCAGACCCATCAGCCACTGCCCGAGCCGGCGCGCGAGCGCTGGCAGCCGCTGCGCGTGGGTCTGGTCGAGCTGTATCACTACGACAGCGAGGAATTCTGGTTCCACGACGGACATCTGCTGCTGCGCGGCAACAATGGCACCGGCAAATCAAAGGTGCTGTCGCTAACGCTACCCTTCCTGCTCGATGCGCAGCTCAGCGCGGCCCGCGTGGAGCCCGGCGGCGAGCGCAACAAGCGGATGGAATGGAATCTGCTGCTGGGCGACAAATACGAGCGCCGCATTGGCTATAGCTGGATCGAATTGGGTCGGCGCGACGCCGAAGGCCGGCAGCATTTCCTGACGTTGGGGTGCGGCCTCCACGCCGCAGCCGGCCGCAGCCGAATCGACGCCTGGCATTTCATTACCGAGCAGCGCGTGGGCCGCGACCTGCACCTGTTCACGCCCGAGGGTACGGTGTTGTCGCGTGATCGGCTGGGCGACGCGCTGCACGGGCACGGCCAGCGCTTCGACACCGCTCGCGACTACCGGCGCGCCATCGACGAACGTCTTTTCCGGCTGGGCGACGAACGCTACGGCGCGCTGATGGATACCCTCATCCAGCTACGCCAGCCACAGCTTTCCAAGAACCCGGATGAGCGCGTGCTCTCCCAAGCACTGACGCACTCCCTGGCCCCGCTGCCGCAGACCCTGCTGCAGGAAGTCGCTGAAGCGATGGCCCAGCTCGAGAGCTATCGCGACGAATTGCAGGAGCTGGAATCGCTGCGCGACGCCGTCGCCGATTTCGGCCAGCGCTACCGGCACTACGCGGCCATCCAGTCCCGCCGCCGGGCGCGTGCACTGCGTCAGGCCCAGACCGAGCTCGACAACGCGGCGCGGGCATACGCCAGCGCCGAGCAAGAGCGCGATGCAGCACAGCAGGAAGCCGCCGCGCAAGCGGAAAGATTACGAAGGCTCGGGGAACAGCTGCAACAGGATCGCGCCGCGCATGAGGAGCTGGCCACCGATCCGCTGATGCAGGACGCGCGCCGGCTGGAGGATCTCCAGTGTCAAGCGAAGGTTGGCGCCCAGGCGGCAAGCAATGCCGAAGCGCGGTGGACCACGTCGCAGCGGGCGCTGGAGCACGAGCAGGCGCAGACCAGCGCGCGCGACGCCGAAGCCGAGCGCCGCCAAGTCACACTGGAGCAGACACTCGACAGCGCGGCCCAAAGCGCCGAGCAGGCGGGCATGCGATCCCGACACGACGCGGCCATCGCCAACTGCTGGAATGCCCAGCAGATGCTGGCGCTCGACGCCAGCGGCCGACAGGCACTCCAAGAGCGCTTCGACACGGCGGCCGCTACCAGGCACGAACAGCTCGCGCAGCTACGCAAGCGCCTGCGTGAGCTGGAAGTAGCCACCGCCGAGCGCGAGCGTGTTCGCACGCAGTGCGCCGCGGCGGCAGAATCCGCCGATCGCGCCGACAGCGACGCGCGGGAGGCCGCGGCCGCGCTGGAAGCAGCCGTCGAGAAGCATGTTGCGCAGTGGCAGCTGTACCTGCAGACGCTGACCGAGATCCAGCCGAGCGCCGAGGAAGCCGATACCACCGCTCTGCTCGAATGGGCCGAATCACAGCACGGCGCGCATCCACTGCGCGCGTGCCTGCAGGCCGCCGCACAGCGCGCTTCCGAGGCGCTGGCCGCCGCGCAGGCCAATGCCGCAAGCGAGCGCGATGCCCTGAACGCAGAGCGCGCGACGCTGGCGTCTGAACGCGAGGCGCTTCAAGCCGGCCGACACGCCCATCCAGCGCCGCCGCCGACGCGTGACCCGGACACACGCAGCCATCGCGCAGGCGGGCCGCTCTGGCAGCTCGTCGAGTTCCGCGAGGCCGTGCCCGACGACGAGCGCGCCGGCCTAGAAGCCGCGCTGGAAGCCGCCAACCTGCTCGATGCTTGGGTCAGCCCTTCCGGCGCGCTGTTGGATCCGCACACCTTCGATATCTGGCTGCAGCCACGCGGCGATGTCCGCCACTCGCTGGGCGATTGGTTGCAGCCGGCGCCGGAAGCGGTCGTGGATAACGCGAGCGTTGCCGCGCTGCTCGCGAGCATTGACTGTGCCGTGGTGGACGACGGCGCCGCCGAAGCCTGGGTGGCCCCGGATGGTCGCTTCCGCGTCGGCCCGGCGCAGGGCGCTTGGCACAAGGAAGCTGCCGACTACATCGGCTTCGCCGCCCGCGAGGCGGCTCGACAGCGCCGCCTGCAAGCTATCGACGAAGCCCTGGCCACGCTTGAAGCCACACTCTCCGAATGCAGCGAGCGTCTCGAAGCGCTCCGGCACCGTCGGACGCAGCTCAGCGCCGAGTGGAACGCAATGCCGGACAGCGAAGCGCTGGCGCAGGCCCATGCGACAGCATCCGCCGCCGAGCGAACGCGACGCGCCGCGCAGGAAGCGCTACGCCAGGCAGAGGCGCTGCAGCAGCAGGCCGAGAACGCCTGGCAGCGCGCCCGCGACGCGGTCACGCTGGATGCCGAGGACCTGCAGCTTCCGGCCACGATGGAGGCGCTCGCCGACATCGAGTCGGCCCTGCAGGAATACCGCCGGCGGACGCAGGCGCTCTTGTACGCGCTGGACGACGCCCGGCGCGCCCAACAGGAGGCGGACACCCAGCGACAACGTCTGGATGAGGCTCAGCGGCAAAGCGCCCAGCTCGAGGACGAGCACGCCACCGCGCAGCGCTCGGCACGCGAAGCCGAGGCGCGCTTTGAGGCCCTGCGCGAGCAGGTCGGCGAGGATGTCGACGGCCTGCAGCAGCGCCTCGGACGAATCAAGGCGGCCATCGACCGCCACGAAACCGCGCTGCAAGCTGCCCAGGAACGATACAACCAGGCCCAGCGGCGCGAAGCAGCGGAGGCACAGAAGGTGACGGACCGGCACGAACGCCGCGAAGCCGCCGCTTCGGAGCGCCAGCGACAGGTCGAGACGCTGGAAGCCTTCGCCGGCACCGGCCTTTTGGCCGTGGCACTGCCCGATCTGGAACTCCCGCAGCGCTGGACGATCGACCCAGTGCTCACCATCGCGCGTCGTGCGGAGCAGGCGCTGGAGACCATCGATATGGGCGACGACGCCTGGAACCGGGCGCAGACCGCCGTCTCACGAGACTACAACGAGCTGCAGCGCGCGCTTTCCGCACAGGGGCATCGCGCGGAAGGTGAAACCACCGATTTCGGCTTCCTGGTGAGCATTCTCTACGGCGGCCGCGCGGAACGACCCGACCGGCTCGAACGCAAGCTCGACGAGGAAATCGGCAGCCGGCGCGAAGTGCTTACCGCACGCGAACGCGAGGTGCTCGAAAGCCATTTGGAGCACGAAGTCGCGCAGCACCTGCAATGGCGGTTGCGCGAAACCGAAGCGCTGGTCGCGCGCATGAACCAGGAGCTGGAAGCGCGTCCGACCTCCACTGGCGTGCGCTTCAAGCTGGAATGGGAGGCGCGGCCCGAGCGGGACGAAGACGCGCCGCCCGGCCTGGCCGCTGTGCGCGATCGATTGGTGCGGCGCAGCGCCGACGCTTGGTCGGCGGAAGACCGGCGCGCGGTGGGCGCTTTTCTCACCGGCTGCATTCAGGCCGAGCGCAACCGCGATTCCGGCAGCAGTCTGCAGGAGCACCTGGCGCACGCACTGGACTACCGGCGCTGGCATCGCTTCCGTGTGCGGCGCTTCGCCGGCGGCAACTGGGGCGCGCTCTCGGGTCCGGCCTCCAGCGGCGAGCGCGCGCTGGGGTTGACCGTGCCGCTGTTCGCGGCCGCCTCGGCGCACTACGCCAGTTGCGACAGCGCCAACGCGCCCCGGCTAGTGATGCTCGACGAGGCCTTCGCCGGCATCGACGACGAGGCACGGGCGCATTGTATGGCCCTGATCCGCGAGTTCGATCTGGACTTCGTCATGACCAGCGAACGCGAGTGGGGCTGCTATCGCGAGCTGCCGGGTGTCTCCATCTGCCATCTGGTGCGTCGCGAGAACGTCGACGCGGTATTCGTCTCGCGCTGGCACTGGGACGGCGCCCAACGGCGGCGCGACGCGAACCCGCCCCGTGAGCTACCCGCCGCGCAATGAGCAGGGACATTGATCGGCTGCAACGCCTGTTGGGCGGCGAAGCGCTGGCGCCACTGCGCCAGCGCCTTGCACGGCGCTGTCTGCGTACCGACGCAGACTGTTTCACGTTGGGTCGCCTCGGCGAGGCCGAACGCGCCGCGCTGAGCGGGCTGCTCGGGCGGCGCGCACGTCCGGCAAGCTCGATGCGCCTGTCGCTGTCCGCGCTCGACGAAGCGCTTGCCCGGTCCGGCCTCGCCGGCAGTTTGCGGGAGGCCCTCGAGACGCTCGACGGCCCACTGGTGGATGCCTCGGCGCAGCGCGCCGCCGAAGCGCAACGCTGGCAGGCGATCTTCGACGCCGTCGGGGATCCGCGACTGAAGGCTCTGTGCGCAGGCACGCAGGGGCGCGGCCTGATACGGCGGCTGGCCGGCTCACCAGAAGACGCGGCCAGTATGCTTGAGCGCAGCGCGGCCGTGCTGGAGCGCCTGCCCGATAACGGTATCCCGCTGGCGCGCCTGGCCGCCGAAACACTGGGGGACGCGCACGCCCTCGATAACGGGCGCCCCGAGGCTACCGTCGTGCTCAAGGCCAGCTTCCCGGACGACGAGCACGGCGAGGCAACGCGCGCCCGCAACCGCTGGGCGCGCCTCGGCGTGGCCATGAATGCACTGGCCCGCCCGGTGCTGGCACTGAACCTGCCGGCCACACCCTGCGGCGCCATCGGCGCAGTCGCTGCAGCAGCGCGCGCCCACGGCGAACCCATCCATCTCAATCTGCGCGGCCTGCTGCACAGCCCACCTCGATGGCTCGTCGACGGACAATCGGTCTACATCTGCGAGAACCCCAGCATCATCGCCATGGCGGCGGATCGGCTCGGCAAACACGCAGCACCGGTACTTAGCACTGAGGGTATGCCCGCCGCGGCGCAACGCGCGTTGCTACGTCAGCTTGCCGCCGCTGGCGCGGACCTGCGCTACCACGGCGACTACGACTGGGACGGGCTGCGTATCGCCAACTTCGTCATGGGGCAGTTCGGCGCCCGTCCGTGGCGCTTTGAGACCGCGGACTATCTGCCCCGGCCAGGAGCGCGAAAGCTACGGGGTGGGGCCGTTGTTGCAGTCTGGGACCACCAGCTTGCACCTTCCATGCAGGAAATCGGACTTGCGCATGAGGAGGAGACCGTTGCCGAGGTGCTGCTTCGAGACCTCGGAGAGTAAGCAAGCTACGGCAAGATCGAAAACTTGCCTGAATACATCCACTCTTCCGGGCATAGTCCAGGTGAAGGCTCACCGTTCGAAATGACAGCTTCCAGCTTTCTACGTGTCAACGCCGACTGAAAGCTGACCCACTTTCGGTGTAAGTCGCCGAAGTAAAATTGACCCAGGGCCACGATCATTCGATGGTCGTGGCGGCAGGCCGTTGGACGTGTCCGGCCTTGCGCTTGTCTTTGAGGCGGTAGCTCTCGCCGCTGATCGGCACGACGTGGCTGTGATGAAGCAAGCGGTCGTAATCCATCGCTTGGAGGCGAGGCGTGCGGGATCCCTGCTGATGGCTTCCGATACCGGGGTAGACGCCGCCCGAGCGATGACGCAATCTCGAGAGCGGTCGCGCCACTAGTCACGGCTGCCGCCTTCCCGACGCTCCCGACGGAGCGAGCCTGCGCCGCATTTCAGGCGAGACGGCGTGGTCTACCTCACTCCCTAGCCCCGGTTCCTACGCCGGGCATCAACACACCACCCCGTGCTCTAGGCGAATGAGCATCTGAAGAGCGGAGTCTCTTTCCCCCCGCGCAGCTAACTCGATAGGGCTCAGCCCGCTCGGCCGTGTGGCCCGTGCCGCCAAAGCTGCGGCCAATTCTCTGCCGCCGAAGACGCGTTCAGCCCTATCTGCCAACTCGGGATCGTGAGTGCGTAGCTCCTCGAACTAGCGCTCTCGTAGCACTTGGTCAGCTTGACGCCGCTCGGCTATTTCAGCCGACAGTTTCGAGAGGCTCAACATATCGGCAGCGTATGTTGGGGTCCGATCGTCTGCAAGCACTGACCATCGGAGGCCCTGAGTCCGCGCAAGCCACACCGGTGACACAGATGCCGCCGTCGATCTCGGCCGCATAGTCCACGTGGTGGTGGCCGTAGAAGTCGCGATTGCGGAGCACATAGATATCCCGCCTGCCAGCAAACGCATCCGCGGCCAAAGTGACCCCGTCCGTAACCGTGCCGATATCGCCCGCAAGAACGACCGCGTCCTCACCGACAGACAGCAGTTGGTTTGGGATGATCCCGATCCAACTATCGATGCGACGGAGGAGATGCGGCGGCACAGGGAGTGATCGCGCACCACATAGACCGGCCCCACCTTTCAGATGCGCGCCTTTGCCACCCCGGTGATAGGCTCGCGACTCTATGTGAGGCGGCCATGGACGACGAAGCGGAAGCTGTGTATGAGTACCTCAACTCGCCAGAGGGGGCCGAAGTCCTAGCGGCGCTGTCCGAACTCACCACGGATTAGATCGCCGATTCCTACATGCTTTGCGGGACCGAAACCGGGTAGCTAGTCATCGCGACTCGGCCCAGGCCTCCCATGCCCGAACGCGCTGCTGCATGGTTTCGATCCTGCCGCGCATCTTCTGTTCTACGGCCGGCGTCAGCGCGATCGCTGTACCAGCGCTTCCGGGCGGCACGAATTCAAACTCAGACTGCGGCAGTGGCTTGGCGAGCTGAGTCGAGGGCCGCGGCATTACCGACGGCAGGACCTCTAGCTCGACTGCCTCGATGCGGATCTCGGGCTTGCTCGCGCAACCCGGCAGCGGGGCTGCAGCGAGGATCAGCGGAAATACCTGATTAACCCCACATACCACCTGATCACTTGCCCCACCTGCATTTGTTCGTGAGTGTGTCTACCGCGCCTTCTGGAGTAGTTGCAAGATATTGCAAGTTTGGCTGCGATGTCGCATGTTAAGCGTCATGAAGACGATCTACTGGGCCGGACGAAGCCTGGACGACCCGAAGGGCTTTCCTCTGGATGCCAAGCAGGAGGCTGGTTTCCAACTGGATCGGCGTTCAGCGCGGGCTAGACCCCAATAACTGGAAGCCGGTCAAGACGGTCGGGCCAGGGGTTCGGAAATTCGCATAAAAGCCGATCCGAACGACCAATACCGCGTGCTGTACGTGGCCGAGATCGAAGGCCGGGTGTTAGTGCTACACGCTTTCCAGAAGAAAACGCAGCGCGCCGCGAAGACTGATCTCGATCTGGCGAGAGCACGCCTGTCGGTCGCACTAATGGAGCTCCGGAAATGAGTGAAGGAAAACCGACCAAGGGCGACTCTCGAGGCGTCTTCTATGACTTGTTCGAGGAAGAGGAGGCGGCCGAGCTGGTCATGCGCGCTCAGATCGTTAATGCCCTGCAGGCGTGGCTGGCGGAGTCGCAGGATAACCAGGTGGTGCTCAGCAAACGGCTGGGGGTGCACAAGTCCCGCGTGTCGGAAGTCAAGCACGGCAAAGTCGAGAAGTTCAGCCTCGACAATCTAGTGCGTCTTGCCCAGCGCGCTGGACTGAAACCGACGCTGAGAATCGGCGTGTAACTGGATTTCCCACATTATGAGAGAACCTGTTCTCCTACGCAGGGAAAGTGAGGTTAAGCGGGGGAAAATGTTGGGGCATCCGGAATAGAGTGTGGGTCAACCTGCCAGTTGCGCTTTTAATCCAGCCGCCTTCAGTGCCTTGACAGCCCTCTTGTCAAACGACACGAAGGTCTTGCCCCCCAAGCTGTAGCCCTCGTAGGCGATCACACCATCGGCGAAGTCCCCGCCACGCTCGAACACAGCCAGCCCGGCTTCGGCGGCAGGCCTGTTGACTGCAATCGCCCGTACCGTAAGCAGGCTGCGAAGCGTGTCGGCCACATCCTCGCGGGGCATGTCGTAGACACGGGCCAGCACCCAGACCAACTCGCACAGACAGGTCAGCGGAAGCGCGATGATCTCGGCAGACGACAGGATTCTTTCCGCCACCGCTGCCTGCGCCTTGTCATCACGGACAATGCTGCGGACCAGGATATTGGTATCTGCGCAGATGCGTTTCACGACTTGGTCCCGGCCCAACCGGCGGCGCTGGCCTCACGAAGCTCCTCTATCGAAGCCACCTTAGTGGACTTCCCTTCCAGCCGCCCGAAGACAGTGTGAATGCTGTCTTTCGGCGCAGCACGAACAACAAGCTCCCCACCCGGAAGCAGATCAACCTCCAGTTTGTCTCCGGGGCCAGATGACAAATGCTTGAGCAGTTCCTTGCGAATGGTCACTTGCCCCTTACTGGTGATGGTGAGCGTAGCCATGAGCAACCTCTCGGATCATAGTAAGGCACTATAGCCTTACTATTTGGCCCTCGCAAGGCTCCCCACCCCATTCCGGATACCCTTTTTGTTGGGCCTCAGATTTTCACGCTGTCAGACCGCCGCGGGTTTGCCGACTGGATTCCTCCCGGCGGCTGGCCAACACCAGCGACTCGATCACCTCGGGGAACGATCTGTCGCCGAGGACCGCGCGATTCACCATCCTCTGCGAAGACGCGCAAGGCGATTTCGCGCAGGCCAGCCGCACGATTCAGGTCTTGGGGAGCCACACCGGCGGTGGCGGCTCGGGCGGCGGGTAGAGCGGGAGGCGGTCCGTTCAGCTGGACGCTGGTGCTTATGCTTGGCGGGCTGGCGGGGCTGTGCCGGCTGCATCGATAGCGCCTAGGCGCAGTTCTGCCCGTGATGCGCGGGGATCAATCCTGGTCTCGTTGAGAGTCGCATGCTGGTGGCTCCGCATCCCCGTCAACGGGCCCCGACATCGCAGTTTCCAGAATGTCGTCGAGCGGCAGCGTGGCGAGGGCCTCGACGGCCTCCCTGTGCTCCTGCGTCTGCATGGGTTCGACGAGATCGTCGAATGTGCCGTCATAAGCCATGAAGCAATCCTAGCTCCTTAGCCCCGCCCCTGCCCAGGCGCGCATAGGTATCGGCATTGCGGGCGCAGACAAAGCGCAGGCCGCTCTTGCCGGCACGCCCTGGGGTGTTCGGCAGAAATCGACGATGAACGCTGCCAGGCGGCGGCAGAGGCCTTGGGCTGGCCAGCAGCCGCCCCGAGGTGCTCGCTGAGCCGGCTTGCGAAGGCCGCCTTCTAGGAAAGTCACCGCCTCCAGGCGGCCAACGGCATATTGCGCCAATTCGAAATACCAATGCGCGGCTTTTTTCTCGTTGGGGCGATATCGGCCGAGGGCGCCTTTATTGTTCACTGCCTATCGACACCGATGAGCCATCCGTGAAGCGGCACTATTGCAAACTAAAAGCGGCTCATCGAAGGCAAACCAATTCTGTCACTGCTTGAGAGCGCTACGCACACTCAAAAGCTGCAACCACGGGGTTTTGGCCAGCAACAAGATAGGCAACTCGGTGTTATCCGGTCACCATGTCAAGGTGGTGCTCTAACCAACTGAGCTACGCGCCTGCAAGGCGGTGAAGTGTATAGACATGCGCCGCCGGGGGCAATAGGTCGGAGTGAACCGTGTGATGGCCGGGCTGCGCTTCTCAATCTGTGCAGTTGACGTTGCGCCACGAGACGACCTTGATCCCGCGCTGCTGACGGTGTTCAGCACCGCCGTAGACAAGCCGCGGCGCTTCTGCTGCTTCACCGGCTAGCGCACTCCAGCGCTCCAACCCATGGAAGCTGTCCTTGCTCAGTGTCGCCCCCGATTTGATCTCGACGGGCTGTAGACGCCCGCCCCGATCGATGAGGAGGTCAACTTCCGCGCCACCGCGATCCCGCCAGAAGGTCAGGTTGGACGGCAAAGCCCGATTCCAGCCCGCCTTGAGATGTTCACTGACGACCCAGGACTCGAACAGCGCACCGCGCAAAGGGTGATTGGTCAGCTGTGCTGGCTCATGGATACCCAGCAGCCAGCATGCGAGGCCGGAGTCGAGTACGTGAAGCTTGGGTGCCTTGACCAGGCGCTTGTTGAAATTGCGATGGTGTGGCGGCAACCGGTGAATGATGTAGCTGGCCTCCAGCACGGAGACCCACTCGCGAATGGTGTTGTGGCTGACACCGGTTTCGTCCGCGAGTGCAGAGTGATTCAGTAACTGCCCAGTGCGGCCTGCCACAAGGCGCAGAAAACGCTGAAACAGGGCGAGGTCACGGACCTCCAGCAGCTGTCTTACATCCCGCTCAAGATAGGTCTGCACATAACTCCCGTACCAAGCCGTTGGCTGCACCGGCCGGTCGAAGAGTGGCGGGTAGCTACCTTTCCACAGCGTTTCGTCCAACGAAACTGGCAAGACGTTACTCTCCACGAGTTCGGCCGCTGCGAATGGAAGCAGCGCCAACATACCAACGCGCCCTGCGAGGCTTTGTGTGACGGCAGAGACCATGCCGAACTGCTGGGAACCGGTCAGCACCCATTCGCCCAAGCGTCCGGAGCGGTCGATAATGCCCTGTAGATACGAGAAAAGGTCCGGGCAGCGCTGCACCTCGTCCAGAATGGCGCCTTACGGGAACTGCGCCAGGAAACTGCGCGGGTCATCCGTCGCGTATTCTCGCTGATCCGGATCTTCCAGCGTGATGTAGGGGTGATTCGGGAAGACCGCCTGTACAAGAGTACTTTTTCCAGACTGCCGTGGGCCCGTCACAGCAACCGCCGGAAAACCGGCAGCCAATTCCTTCAGGGTCGTGGCGGCGTGGCGGCGTATCATGTGCTAATTGTAAGTGCCACTTACGATTAGCATAAACGAGCAACTGCCCAGCACAGTAGCGCCACCCTCGGTATTCCCTACACCCTCCGAACGCACGGATGCGCGACGATGCGTCTGACAGCTACTGCCCGTTTAGCTGCTCACTTGTGCCAGAAGCCCGTCGCCCCTAAGCACGCTGCATTTCATCGGTCGCCTTTTCAGGCACCGCCCATGGCGAAGTATTTGCCGTTGAGCAGGAAGTGGGTCCAGATGCCCGCGCCGTAGCCCAGGCCGATGGCCCATGACCAGCGCAGATGCCCGAAGAAGGTGTAGTAACCGCGGGCCGTTCCCATGACCGCCACACCGGCGGCTGAACCGATGGCCAACAGTGAACCACCAATGCCGGCCGTTAGCGTGACCAGCAGCCACTGCCCGTCGTTCATGTCCGGGTACATGCTGAGCACGGCGAACATCACTGGGATGTTGTCGATGACGGCCGAGATGACGCCCATCAGGATATTGGTCACCGTTGGGCCCAATTCGCCGTAGAGCATCTCGGACCCCACCGACAGATAACCGAGTGTGCCCAAGCCACCCACGCACATGATGATGCCGTAGAAGAACAGCAGCGTGTCCCACTCCGAGCGCGCCACCTGATTGAAGGTGTTGAGGCGGGGGCCTTTGTTCTCTTGATACGGATCGCTGCTTTCGGCGCCGCTCAAACCACCCTGGTCAATCAGTTGGTGGTGGACTTCCCCATCCTTGTGCAGCGCACCGATGCGGTTGAGGGTGTAGTTCATCAGCATGAGCGCGCCCAGGCCGCCCATCATGCCGAGTGCAGGCGGCAGGTGGAAGGCCGCGTGCAAGGTGACGGTGAGGGCAATGGTGCCGATGAACATGCCGATGATGACCAGCCCGCCAAACCGCACGACCGGGCGCACCGCAAGCGGTTCTGGCGTGGCCTTGGGCACCTGCGTCGCCATGATCGCGGCTGGGATGATCCAGCTCACCAGCGCCGGAACAAAGAGCACCAGGAATTCATGCGCCGGGAAGACGCCCTTCTGCCACACCATCAGGGTCGTGATATCGCCGAAAGGGCTCCAGGCACCGCCCGAGTTGGCAGCGACCACGATGTTGATGCAGGCCACGGTGACAAAGCGCGGATGCCCTGCGCCAACCGCGATGGCGACGGAAGCCATAACCAGGGCCGTGGTCATGTTGTCCGCGATGGGCGACAGGAAGAAGGCAATGAGGCCGGTCAGCCAGAACAGGGTGCGCAGGGAAAAGCCGCGTGACACCAGCCAGCCGCGCAGGGCATCGAAGACCCCGCGCTCATCCAGCGTATTGATGTAGGTCATCGCCACCAGCAGGAACAGGAACAACTCCGCGAACTCGATCAGGCTGTGCTGAACCGTGCGGTGCACGATCTCGGTATCGCCCATGCTGGCGTAGGTGGCGCCAATCATGGTCCAGATGATGACCGCGCCCAGCAGCACGGGAATGGATTTGCGCAGGTGCAACCATTCTTCCGCCACCACCAGAACGTAGGCGATGACGAAGACGCACAAAGCGAGAATACCGACGGTGGAGCCTGTCAAATCGACGGTCTGCGGGGTTTCGGCCGCAGAGGCCATAACGGGGAAAAGAGCCGTTAGGAGAGCGATCAGCAGGCGCATGGTCTGTTTCAGGCAGATGAACGGGTGCGCATCATAGCGGCCCCTCACGCAGTCCGCTTTTGCACTGCACCAAAGTTGTAGGGTTTAACCTGTAAGTAACGAGTTTTGCAGCGCAAAACTTTTAGGAACGTAAGCACGGCGCTGCTTCAGCCGAAGCTTGAAGCGCTTTCCTGTCTTATTTTGTCACGGAGGGCCGCTTGTGTTTCGCACCATCGCGCAGTGCGGTACTTTACCGTACAGCAGTGGAGCGGCTCATGAAGCGAGGGTCAGAGCGCTTTGAACTTCGCATCGGCATTGCAAAAAAGCGAAAAATCGCCGAGGCCGCGAGGAAGCGCGGAATGAGCGTGGCCGCTTTCGTGCGTATCGCCGCATTGCAGGAAGCCACAAAGGTGCCGGATGACTCCAGTGCACTACTCTTGGGTGGAATAACCGAGCGAATGCGCGGAAAGGCAACCGCTGGATTCACAACCGAAGAGATACTCGCGCTCACACGTGCGCAATGAACCAGGTGCTGGTTGATTCAAACGTGCTCCTGGATGTGCTGACTGACGACGCGCAATGGTACGAATGGTCGGCAAGCCAATTGGAGGCCTGTGCTGAAACCGCCGATCTGTGTATCAACCCACTGGTATATGCAGAGGTGTCCGTTGGCTTCAACCGGATTGAAGAACTCGAAGACGCTCTCCCTGCCAGCGTGTTCCGCCGGGTGCCATTGCCATGGGATGCGGGTTTTCTGGCAGGCAAGGCCAATCTTGCATACCGCAGCGCAAAGGGGACGCGCTCTTCCCCCCTGCCTGACTTCCATATAGGGACGCACGCTGCAATTGCAGGCATGACACTGTTGACCCGCGATGCAAAGCGCTACCAGCACTCTTTTCCAAAGCTCGCACTTATTTGCCCCTGAACGTCGCGATCATGCAGCGCTGATCAGCCCTTCCTCACGTAGCTTGCGAACGGCGTCGCGCAGTCGGGCGGCTTTCTCGAATTCGAGATTCTGCGCCGCTTCGAACATTTCCTTTTCCAGCTTGGCGATCTTCTTGCCGATCTGATCCGCGGGGACGCGCTCGTAACCGGCCGGTGCTTCGGCGGCTTTCAGGCTGCGGTCCGTACCACCCTCCACGGCCTTTTCGTAGCCGGCGTGCATGACGTCGTCGATGCGTTTGCGGATGCCCTTGGGCGTAATGCCATGTGCTTTGTTATGCGCGAGCTGCTTGTCACGACGACGCTCGGTTTCGTCGATGGCGCGCCGCATGGAGTCGGTGATCTTGTCGGCATAGAGAATGGCGCGCCCTTCCAGGTGCCGCGCCGCGCGTCCGATGGTCTGGATGAGGGAACGCTCTGAGCGCAGGAAGCCCTCCTTGTCGGCATCGAGGATGGCCACCAGCGAGACCTCAGGCAGGTCCAAACCCTCACGCAGCAGATTGATGCCCACCAGAACATCAAAACTGCCCAGGCGCAGCTCGCGGATGATCTCGGCCCGCTCGACGGTATCCACGTCGGAGTGCATGTAGCGCACGCGCACCCCGTTCTCGTGCAGGTAGTCGGTGAGATCCTCCGCCATGCGCTTGGTCAGCGTAGTGACCAGGACGCGCTCGCCGCGCTCCGCGCGCAGGCGGGCCTCGCCGAGCAGGTCGTCCACCTGCGAGCCCACGGGGCGCACTTCCACGGCAGGGTCCACGAGGCCGGTAGGCCGGACCACCTGCTCGACCACTTGCTCGGTGTGTTCCGCTTCATAGGAGCCCGGGGTGGCCGACACGAAGATCGATTGCGGCACCAGCCGTTCGAACTCCTCGAACTTCAGCGGGCGGTTGTCCAGCGCCGAGGGCAGACGGAAGCCGTATTCGACAAGGGTTTCCTTGCGCGCCCGGTCGCCGCGGTACATGCCGCCGATCTGCGGCACGGTCACGTGGGACTCATCGATGACAACCAGGGCATCCGGGGGCAGGTAGTCGAACAGACAGGGCGGCGGCTCGCCGGCCGCGCGTCCGGACAGATAGCGGGAATAGTTTTCGATACCCGAGCAGTAGCCGATCTCCTGGATCATCTCCAGGTCAAAGGTGGTGCGCTGCTCCAGTCGTTGCGCTTCCAGCAGCTTGCCTTCGGCGCGGAAGTACTCCAGGCGCTCGCGCAGCTCCTCCTTGATGGCGTCGAACATGCTCAGCAGGCGTTGCCGCGGGGTTACGTAATGCGACTTGGCGTAAATCGTCGCGCGCGGCACCTTCTGGTGCACCTCCCCCGTTAGCGGGTCGAAATAGCTGATGCTTTCGACCTCGTCGTCGAAGAGTTCGATGCGCACCGCCTGCTCGTCGGATTCCGCGGGATGGATATCGATGGTCTCACCGCGCACCCTGTAGGTGCCGCGCTTGAGCTCCATGTCATTGCGGGTGTACTGCATCTCCGTCAGCCGACGGATGACTTCGCGCTGGCCCATGCGGTCACCGACCACCACGTGCAGCACCATCTTGAAGTAGGACTCCGGGTCGCCCAAACCGTAGATTGCGGACACGGATGCAACGATGATCGCGTCGCGTCGCTCCATCAGCGCCTTGGTGGCGGACAGGCGCATCTGCTCGATGTGGTCGTTGATCGAACTGTCCTTCTCGATGAAGG
>JALEHA010000157.1 GCA_022763315.1 Algiphilus sp. | reverse complement strand
TAGGGGTCGCCTACAGCTACTGATGTCTGCCGCTGTCCGCACCTCTGCCAACGGGTAGCGGCACTGCGTCAAGGGCCATCTGCCCGATGGTGTGCGCTATCTGCCAGCCCCGCCCTATGGGCCCTATCGTGCTTCCCGCAACGTCGTGAGTGCTCGGCAAGGGGCACCCGTCCGCTTGTACCCTAAGCGCCTTGTTTGCCGATGCCGAGCGCCCTGCGGGCTTTGGCCCGTGGCTAGCGCAGTGGCGCGTGCGCGACTTGTGTTGGTTGAAGCACGGAGTGGGCTGATCCGGGCGGTCAGGCAAAAAAAACGGGCTCCCGGAGGAGCCCGCAAATCGGTCTTGAAGACCGGGAGACGACACGGGGAACTTATTCGTTGGTGAACTCGGGGTAGGCTTCCATCCCGCACTCGGAGATGTCGACGCCAGCGTCCTCTTCCTCTTCCGAGACGCGCAGCCCCATGATGGCCTTGATGATGAAGCCGACGATGATCGCCAGGCCAAAGGTCCAGGCGAAGATCGAGGCGATGCCGATCAGCTGGGCGCCGAAGCTGGCACCGCTGAAGACGGCAACCGCGAGCACGCCCCAGATGCCGACCGTTCCGTGCACAGAGATCGCACCTACCGGATCGTCGATCTTGACCTTTTCGAGGCCGACGATCGAGAACACCACGATGACGCCACCGATGGCACCGATGATGGTGGCGAGCAGGCCGGACGGCGACAGCGGATCCGCGGTGATGGCCACCAGACCGGCCAGCGCGCCGTTCAGGGCCATGGTGAGGTCAGCCTTGCCGAACATGGCCTTGGCCACCAGCAATGCCGCGATCAGACCACCCGAAGCCGCCATGTTGGTGTTGACGAAGACGCGGGCCACGTTATTGGCGCTGTCGACGCTGGCAACGGCCAGTTCCGAACCACCATTGAAGCCGAACCAGCCCATCCACAGGATGAAGGTGCCAAGCGTGGCGAGCGGCAGGTTGGCGCCAGGAATCGCGTTGACCTTGCCGTCAGCGCCATATTTGCCACGACGCGGTCCGAGGATGATGACCAGCGCCAAGGCGGCAGCCGCACCACACATGTGCACGATGCCCGAACCGGCGTAGTCGCTGTAGCCCACTTCGCTCAGGAAGCCGCCGCCCCAGCTCCACAGACCCTGGATCGGGTAGATGAAGCCCGTCATGATCACGGCGAAGACTAAGAAGGAGAACAGCTTCATGCGCTCGGCAACCGCACCCGAAACGATGGACATGGCTGTCGCGACAAACACCACCTGGAAGAAGAAGTCCGACAGGTTGGAGTAGTAGGGCGCGTCATCACCGCCGGCCGTCACGGCTTCGGCACTGTTGTCGGCCATGCTGAGGATCAGATCAAAGCCAGGCAGGACATAGCCGCCGCCATACATGAAGTTGTACCCGATGATCAGGTACATGATGCAGGCCGTGGCGAACAGAGAAACGTTCTTGGTCAGAATTTCAACGGTGTTCTTGGCGCGGACCAGGCCCGCTTCGAGCATGGCGAAGCCAGCCGCCATCCACATGACGAAGGCGCCGGATATCAGGAAGTAAAACGTATCCAGCGCGTATGCGAGTTCTTTTTCCATTGGGAATACTCCTTATGTTCAGGGCGCCTTAGAGCGCATCCGTTCCGGTTTCGCCGGTGCGGATTCGCACCGCCTGCTCGAGCTCGAAGACAAAGACCTTGCCGTCACCGATCTTTCCGGTGTGAGCGGCCTTGGTGATCGCTTCAATGGCGGCATCGAGCTTGTCGGGCTCGATGGCGACTTCGATCTTCACCTTGGGCAGGAAATCAACGACATATTCCGCGCCGCGATACAGCTCGGTGTGACCCTTCTGACGGCCGAAGCCCTTGACCTCGGTGACCGTGATGCCCTGCACGCCGATCTCCGACAGGGCTTCACGCACCTCGTCAAGCTTGAACGGCTTGATGATTGCACTGATGAGTTTCATTACCAGACTCCATGTGGTCGTGTGAGCCGGGACGCGGCTGCCTGCGCCCGGTTGGT
This sequence comes from Algiphilus sp., assembly GCA_022763315.1. Classification (GTDB taxonomy): domain Bacteria; phylum Pseudomonadota; class Gammaproteobacteria; order Nevskiales; family Nevskiaceae; genus Algiphilus. Next base: position 9,355 of record JALEHA010000157.1, on the reverse strand, counting down.
TCTGGTGAATGCGAGAGTCGTGCCAACTTTTAAAACCGTCAGATAATCAGGGCTGTACGCATGTGTTGGCATCCCTTTGCCGCTCGTTACATACTTCCGTCATGAACCAAGAACCACAGCTGGACGAGCTCGCTGCGCGCCTGGTGCGTGCCGTTCCGGGCATGAGCGCGATGCGCACCGAATTGGAGCAGAACTTCCGCGCTTTGCTGCGCTCCCATCTCGATCGCCTTGACCTCGTATCGCGGGAGCGTTTCGATACACAGGCCGAGTTGCTCGCGCGGACGCGCTCGCAGCTGGAAGCCCTCGAAGCCCGCATTCGGGTGCTCGAGAACGAATCCACGCCCAACGAAGGAAGCGCGTGACGTGAGCCTTGCCACCGTGGCCTCCCGCGCAGTCAACGCCCTGACTGCCGATCTGGTCACGGTGGAGGTGCATCTCGCCCCCGGACTGCCGGGCTGGAGCGTCGTGGGGCTGCCCGAGGGGGCCGTGCGCGAAGCCAAGGACCGCGTGCGCGCCGCGCTCGTCCAGTGCGGTTACGACATTCCGGCCAAACGCATCACGGTCAATCTGGCGCCGGCGGATCTGCCTAAGGAAGGTGGCCGATTCGATCTGGCCATTGCACTCGGCATGCTGCTCGCATCGGGCCAGCTCCCGCGTGATGCCCTGCAGGGCGTAGAAGTCCTGGGCGAGTTATCGCTTTCTGGCGAGGTGCGGCCGGTGCGCGGGGTGCTGCCCGCCGCTATCCGTTGCCAGGAAGCGGGCCACGCCCTGCTCTTGCCCAGCGCCAACCTTCTCGAGGCGTCGCGGGCGGGCAGTGTGCGCCTGCATTCGGCCGACACGCTGGCCGCCATTTGTCAGGCTTTGCAGGGTGGCGGCCTGCCCGTACACCCGGTTCCGGCGCATGGGGAGGCCGTGCCCACCGCCGCGGTGAACCGCCCGGATGCGGTGAACCGCCCGGATATGGCGGACATCTACGGACAGTCACAGGCGCGACGCGCCCTCGAGGTGGCGGCCGCAGGGGGCCACAGCCTGTTGATGACAGGGCCGCCAGGCAGCGGAAAATCCATGCTGGCGGCGCGTCTGCCGGGCATTCTGCCGCGGCTGGGGCATGCCGAGGCGCTGGAAGTGGGGGCCATTGCATCAGTAGCGGGTTGCTTCGATGCACAAGAATGGGGCATTCCTCCCTTTCGCCAGCCGCACCACACCACATCCGCTGCAGCACTCGCTGGGGGTGGCAGTGTTCCGCGCCCTGGTGAAGTGAGTCTGAGCCATTTTGGTGCATTGTTCCTGGACGAGCTGCCCGAATGGCGGCGCGACGCCATTGAGGTGCTGCGTGAACCGCTGGAAACCGGTCGCATCAGCATCGCCCGTGCCGCCGGCCGTTGCGAGTTTCCGGCGCGCTTTCAGCTGATCGCCGCGATGAATCCCTGCCCATGCGGCAATCTCGGAGACGCGGCGCGCGAGTGCCATTGCACGCCGGAGCAGGTTGCACGCTATCGCGCGCGCATATCCGGGCCGGTGCTCGATCGCATCGATCTGCACGTCACCGTTCCGCGGGTTCCCATGGAGGATGTGGTCGCCGCCGGCGCGGGTCATCGCGCCGCGCGCGGCGAGAGCAGCGAAACGGTGCGTCGGCGCGTGGCGGCGGCACGTGCGGTACAGCAAGTGCGTCAAGGCACGCTGAACGCGGCATTGCCAGCGCGTGCGCTCGAATCCGTTGCCGTCACCGACGCAGCGTCGGCCTTGTTGCTGCGCGCCATGGAGCAGCTCGACCTTTCCATGCGCGCTTACCACCGCACGCTGCGTGTTGCTCGCACGCTTGCCGATCTCGCGGGGGAGGTGTCCGTGACGCCCGCGCAGATATCGGAAGCGGTGCAGTACCGCGAGGCCCAGGCGTTGCGCTGATCCATCGCCGTTTGCGGGTGCGCACAAAAAAGGGCCACCCGGAGGGTGGCCCTTGAAGATTCCAGCCGTTATCGCGTGATTTACATCAGGTCGAAGCTGTAGCTGGCATCCACGATCAGCTTGGGATCGTCGTCTTCGATATCGGTGGCGACAAAGCTGAAGCCGAAGCCGAAGCCGTTCTCGAGACCGGCCGACACGCCGAGGTTGTACTCGATGTAGGAATCGCCATCAGGAGTGAAGGCCTCGTTGCCCTTGCCGGCGTTCAGACCAACAGCCGCGTCGAAAGCGAGGATGTCGGTGAGCGGGAAGCTGCCCGAAGCGTACACGCCGTAGGCGGAGTCATCGGCGCCGAAGTACGTGTCCGGAGCGAAGTAGCCCGACAGCGCGACCGGACCAAAGCCCAGCGAGCCGTACAACTCGATCGTGTTGTAGGACGGATCCGGCTGATCCAGCTCATCCTCTTCGCTGTACCAGTAGTAGATCGCGCCGACATCGTAGGTGATGGCGTCACCACCGGAGAAACCGGCGTAGACGTCGACCTCGGCGCCGGTGCTGCCGTTGTCGCCCAGGTTCGGCGTACCACCGAAGTTCACCGTGGCCGCCCAGGTGCCGACGTAGAAGCCGGAATCGCTGGCATAGTCCAGGCCGCCGTAGACGGACGCGCCGTCAGACTGCGCGAGACCGCGGAACAGGTACTGGCTCATCACACCGGCGTTGCCGGACAGCTGAGCGCTGGCCAGGCTGGGAGCGAGCGTGGCGGCGCCCAGCGCGGTGAATGCTGCGATTCGCTTGAAAGTCATCATGAGTAAGCCTCTCCATATTTCTAACGTTAAGGAAAGGCCCTGACCGTTGCCTCGGCAGCCTGGAGGCGCAGATCTGGACCTGCCTCCTCCAAAAGCAAAGGGCGTGCCATTTTGGCACGCCCTTTATAAATCAGACGCTTACGGCGTGGTTTAGACGCCAGATTCTTCCAGCATGTATTCGACCGCCTCGCGAACATTGTCGTCGCTGAGATCGGAATTGCCGCCTCGGGCAGGCATCTGGTTAAAGCCGTTGATGGCGTGGCTGACGAGCGTGTCCATGCCCTTTTCATCCAGCCGGGCCTGCCATTCGTCGGCATCTCCCATTTTTGGTGCGTTGAGGGTGCCAGCGTTATGACAGGCCCCACAGGCGAGGTCGTAGACTTCCGCGGCGGAGAGATCCAAGCCTCTGCTCGCGGCTTCTTCCGCCTTCGGTTGCGGGAGCTGGGATTCATCGGTGGCGACGGTGGCCAAGGGCTGGATGCGCTGCTGCACCTTTTCCACTTCCCCGGGGCGCAGCCCTTCGGAGTCGTCTCCCCCAATGACATTGGCGGCGGCGATGATGAGGACGGTGATTACAACCAGCGCTCCCATGACGCCCAGCGCGGTACCCATGAATTGTTGATCGTTGGCTGCAGACACGAAAATTTCCAGAAAACGGTGGCAGGTCGGCATTATAGCCGCGACACTACTGGCGAGCGTGATCAGGGCACTTGCCGTTGCAGCAGATGGTCAGATGCCAATAGCGACTGAATGTGAGGACGGAAGCAATGAGTGAACTGACCATCGGACCGGAAGGCATGCCCTACCTGCACTGGTTGCGCGGGCGAGCGGCCATCGCCAACTGGGAATTGGACACGGACGGCCGCACCCTGAAGGACGAAGACGGCCCCATCGCCGAATGCGAACGCAGTGAAGACGCGCGTTTCATCCTCGCGGTACGCGATCTGGTAGCCGGACGCGAGGGTGACAACGACTACGGCGTCGTGGTGCAGGCGGAGCCGCCCAGCCCCTCCGTCTGGTGTCGCGACGAGGTTGCTGACGGCACCGAGGCGCAGCGCCAGCTGCGCGATGGCAAGGAACACCCGATTATCAAACTGCACGTCACGCATCCGCGCAGCGTCTACAACGAGGATTTCATTCTCGTTTCGCGCAATGATGTTGGGGACCTCAGTGCACCGATGAACTAAGCGATGCACAGCGATGGTGCTGTTTGCGCTTTGATCAAACGAACGGTTGGTGGTTTTTGGGGTGATGGGTGTCAAATTGCGCTGATATGAGGCGAATGCACTATTGCGGTGCATCTATCGGGGCGAGAATCGCAGCCAGGGGGATAACGTGGCGCTGAGCCCGCACGTGCTGGACGACGATCTCGCCCTGGCCAGCCTGTTGTCCGAAGCGCGCCGGATCGCAGTCCTGGGTGCGCGCGGTGAGAGCCACCGTCAGCGCCCGGCTTACTACGTGCCGCGCTATCTGCAGGAAGTGGGCTACCGGCTGTATCCGGTGCCGGTGCCGGTGCACGAAGGGCAACCCATCGAGATTCTTGGCGAAGCCGTCGTACCGACGCTGTCGGCTCTGCCGCCGGTGGACATCGTCAACGTCTTCCGGCGGCCGGAGCAGTTGCCCGAGCACGCGGAGGATCTGCTGCAGCTCCGCCCGCGCGCCGTCTGGTTTCAGCTAGGCATCGTCAACGACGCCGTCGCCGGCCGTCTGGCCGAAGCAGGAATCGATGTGGTCCAGGACCGTTGCATCATGGTGGAGCACCGTCGTCTGCTTCCCGGTGCCGCCGGGTAGCTTCCCGCGCATACCAGCCGCGTGATCGCGTCACGATAGCGACCAGGGCGAGCATCAGCGGGACCTCCACCAGCACACCGACGACCGTCGCCAGCGCGGCCCCGCTGTCCAGGCCATAGAGGGCGATGGCAGTCGCCACAGCCAGCTCGAAGAAGTTGCTGGCACCGATCAGACAGCTTGGGCCCGCAATGTCATGACGCTCACCCGCTACGCGATTGGCGAGATAGGCGACGACGAAGGTGATGCTTCCCTGTAGCAGAATGGGTACCGCCAGCAGCGCAATGATCAGTGGCTGGCTGACGATCTGCGGTCCCTGGAAGGCGAACAGCAATACCAGGGTGGCCAGCAAGGCCACGGTCGAAAGGGGCGTGAGCTTGGACACCACGGCCTCGAAGGAGGCGTCGGACCGCTGCAGCAGGGCGCCGCGCAAGGCTTGGGCGATGCACAGCGGCAGCACGATGTAGAGCAGCACTGACAGCCACAGCGTCTCCCATGGCACCGGCACCTTGGTGACGCCCAGCAGCAGTGCAACTAAGGGTGCGAAGGCAACCAGCATCACCGCGTCATTCAGGGCGACCTGCGTCAGCGTGAAGTTCGCGTCGCCACCGACGAGCCGACTCCAGACAAAGACCATGGCCGTGCACGGCGCGGCGGCGAGCAGGATCAGACCCGCGACGTAGCTGTCGAGCTGTTCGGCAGGCAGCCAATCAGCAAACAGGACCCGCACGCACAGCCATGCCAGTGCCGCCATCAGAAAGGGCTTGATCGCCCAGTTCACCAGCAAAGTGATGGAGAACCCTCGCCAGTGCCCGCGCACACTGGCCAGACTGCCGAAATCCACTTTCATCAGCATCGGGATGATCATGGCCCAGATGAGCACGCCCACAGGGAGATTCACCTGGGCGATTTCCAGATCTCCGAGGGTCGCAAAGGCAGTGGGGAAGGCCTGCCCGAGTACGGCGCCCGTCACCATGCATGCCGCCACCCATAGGCTCAGCCAGCGCTCAAACACACTCACAGTCGCGCACCGGCTGCCGCGGCTGCAGCCGCAGCGTGCGCCTGCAGGCGCTCGCTGTAGCGATCGGTCAAAGTGGCCCGGTGGGAGCGCGTGAGTAAGGTGAAGCGCACCAGTTCCTCCATGACGTCCACCACGCGTTCGTAGTAGGCGGAGGGCTTCATGCGGCCGCCGTCATCGAATGCCTGCCAGGCCTTGGCCACGGAGGATTGATTCGGGATCGTGATCATGCGCATCCAACGGCCGAGCAAGCGCAGGCTGTTGACGGCATTGAAGGACTGCGATCCGCCGCTGACCTGCATGACGGCCAGGGTCCGCCCCTGCGTGGGACGATTGGCGCCCAGACTGAGCGGAATGTGGTCGATCTGATTCTTGATCACTGCGGTGATGGCGCCGTGGCGCTCCGGACTACACCAGACCTGGCCCTCGGACCACAGCGAGAGCGCGCGCAGTTCTTCGACTTCCGGGTGATTGGCCGCCTCGGGTGCGTCCGCTTGAGGGAGTACAGACGGGTCGAAGATACGCGTCTCGCAGCCCATGTACTGCAACAGTCGGGCCGCCTCTTCGGTGAGCAGGCGCGAGTAGGACTGCTCTCGCAGTGAGCCGTATAACAGCAGGATGCGGGGAGGCTCGCCTGCCGGCACGCCCAAGGCCTGGGCCGGGCGCGGCGACAGCGTGCGGGTCTCGAGCGCGGGAAGATGCCCAGGGGCGGGGAGTGTTCTCAACATGGCTTCGGGCGTCTGTGATCGGTGTCAGGCGGTCAGTGGCTGTGGAAGCCGGTGGTGCAGCGCGGACACGCGTTGCGCAAAGTCATCACGATCCCAGTCGGCGTCTGGGATGGTCAGCAGCGCGTCGATGCGCGCCTGGAGCGCGTCGCGTACGGCACAGAAGCGTTCCCATCGTTCCTCATCACTGACCCCGGCTGGCGGGTCCGGAAGCCCCCAATGCACGCGCTGCGCATTGCCGGGAAACAGCGGGCAGGCCTCACCGGCTGCCGCGTCACAGACCGTCAGCACGAGATCCAGCCGCGGCGCTTGCGCGCCGGTGAAGGTGTCCCAGGACTTGCTGTGCAGCCCGGCCGTATCGATCCCCGCCTCGGCGAGACACTTCAGCGCCATCGGGTGCGGTTCGGCCTTGGGATGCGAGCCGGCAGAGTACGCCCGGAGGCGCTTGCCACTCCGATGGTTGATGAGGGCTTCGGCCATGATGGAGCGGGCCGAATTGCCGCTGCACAGGATCAGGAGCTGGCGCATGAAGGCGGCTCCACGCAGGGAGTGAGCGTTGTGCGGCTCTGTTCGCAGCAGTTCTCCATGAGAAAGCCGATCAGCCTTTGCATGGCGTCGAAATCCGCCGAGTAGAACCATTGCCGGCCCGATTGCCGCACCTTTGCCAGGCCTGCCGATCGCAGCGCTTTCAAATGAAAGGAAAGGGCAGAGGGCGAAACGCCGAGCTCTCGCTGCAGCGCGCTGGGGCAGAGCCCCTCCGGCCCGGCGCGGACCAGGCGGCGAAACACAGTCAGTCGCGTTCCTTGGGCCAGGGCATTCAGGCATTCAACGGCGCTGTTGGTGTCCATAGTTCAACTATACAAGAAATATTGAAATATGGGCGGTGCAGACCCAGTCAGCGGTGCTCATGCAGAATCCGGATATGTGTGGACGCTACGTTTCCCCGGAACAGGCAGAGATCGAGCGCGCCTGGGCCATTGGCCGGCGCAACCACCCGTCCTTTCAGCGCCGCTACAACACCACGCCGGACGCGCTGGTACCCATCCTGCGTGCCGAGGACGACGACACGCTGGCGCTGGATGCGGCGCGCTGGGGCTTCGTACCGCACTGGTGGAAGGACGGCCAGGCACCGCGCAACACCATCAATGCGCGGGTCGAAACGGCGGCCGACAAGCCCATGTGGCGCACTGCCTTCCAGCGGGCGCGCTGTGTGCTTCCGGCCGTCGGTTGGTACGAATGGGCGCAGCGGAGCGGCGCGTCCACGGGCGGAAAACCGTCGCCCAAACAACCCTGGTTCTTTGCCGCTAGCGATGGCGCCTTGCTGGCATTCGCCGGCCTCTGGTCGCTCCGTCCCGGTCCGGACGGTGAATGCACGCTGACGGTCGCCATTCTGACCCGCCCGGCCGACGGCCCCATGGCGGAAGTCCACGCGCGCATGCCCGTACTAGTGCCGGCCACGCTACAGGCGCAGTGGCTGGATCCGGGTATGCGCGATGCGCGCCGGCTTGCTTCCACGGTTGCCGAGCAATCCGTCACGGCAGTAACGCAGCGACCGGTGCGCCGGCTGGTCAACCATCCACAGAATGAAGGTCCCGAGCTCATCGAACCCCTGCCCGAATCTGGAGATCCCGCGGCATGAAAGCATCCGACAGCGCACCCGTCGTACTCATCACCGGCTGTTCCACGGGCATTGGCCGCGCACTTGCCAAGCGATTCCAGCAAGCTGGCTGCACCACCTGGGCAACCGCGCGCCGGCCCGACGCGATCGACGATCTGCCCGCGTCGGGAATCCATACCACTGCCCTTGATGTGACGGACAGCGTCTCGATCAGCAGTGCCGTTCGCACCGTCGAATCGACCCACGGGCGCATCGACATTCTCATCAACAATGCCGGCATTCCGGTCATGGGGCCGGTCGCGGAAGTGCCCCTCGACGACCTGCGCCAGCTCTGGGAGACCAACCTCACGGGGCCCGTGGCCATGGCGCAGGCGGTCATCCCAGGCATGGTCGAACGCCGTAGCGGCCACATCGTGAATGTGGGCAGCGTGTCGGGCATTCTGACCACGCCCTTCGCCGGCCCCTACTGCGCCAGCAAAGGCGCGCTGCATCATCTCAACGATGCCATGCGCATGGAACTCAAAGCCTTCGGCATTTTTGTGCAATTGGTGCAGCCGGGAGGCATCGCCTCCAACTTCGGCGCCAGCGCGAAGTCCCAGACCGCCAGGGAATGGAAGCTTTTTGCGGCCTACAAGGAGGGCATCGAGCGGCGGGCGGGTGCTTCGCAGGAGCGTGCGACCCCGACCGATGCCTTCGCGCAATCGCTGGTCGCAGCGGTGCTGGCATCCAAGCCCAAGCCGATAGTGCGCATCGGCGCTGGTAGTGACCTGTTGCCCCGCCTTGCGAAGTTGCCTGTGCGGGTGAAGGATCGCCTGCTGTCGCGCCGCTTCGGCCTCGCGGATTAGGGTGCCTCATGGCGGGCCTCGCACGCGAAGCCTACGGGCCGACCGGTGATCCGACCCGGCATCTCTCACTGCGTGCGCTGCGCGAGCAATGGGAGAAGCTGCCGCAGTCAGAGACGGAGACGGGGAGACTGCGCTTCATTGCCCGCCGCCTGGCCAACGGCCAACGCGAGCCCTTGTCCGAGGCGCGATTGCTCGTGGAGGAAGGTCTGGAGGGCGACGGCTGGTCACGGCGACCACCGCGCGACCCGGAAGCGCAGCTGGCCGTCATGGCGCACCCGGTGGCGGCGCTGATCGCCAACGGCCAGCCTTTGACAGTCTTCGGCGACAATCTTTTCGTCGACCTGGATATCACGATGGCGAACCTTCCCACCGGCAGTCACCTGCGCGTCGGCGAGGCAGAGGTCGTCGTCAGCCCGAAGCCCCATACCGGCTGCGCCAAGTTCCACCGGCGCTTCGGAGACGATGCCCTGCGCTTCGTGCAGTGGTCCGGCTATCGCACGCACCGCTTGCGCGGGGTGTTCTGGCGGGTGATTGCTTCCGGCGTGGTTTGGCAGGATGCGCCCATCAGCGTTCTGCAACGCGGGCCCTGAGCATGGCGACGCTCACGTTTCGCAATCGCGTGCACGATCTGCCCTGTCGTCGGCAAGCTGCGC
>JALEHA010000156.1 GCA_022763315.1 Algiphilus sp. | reverse complement strand
CTACACTACGCGGCCTTGATGGGGCGGTAGCTCAGCTGGGAGAGCGTCGCGTTCGCAATGCGAAGGTCGGGAGTTCGATCCTCCTCCGCTCCACCAAAATGCTTATCAAAGCCGGCCCCGCGCCGGCTTTTTTGTTGGGTAGTCAGAAATGCACGCGAGTGATTCCACGCCGGCCCCGGTCGGTGTACAGCAGTTCCACGATGTGATGGTGCCGAACTACGCGCCGGCGGATTTCGTACCGCTGAAAGGTGCCGGCGCACGCGTGTGGACCGCCGAAGGCGATGAACTGGTGGATTTCGGCGGCGGGATTGCCGTCAACAGCCTCGGGCATTGCCATCCTGCGCTGGTCGAAGCGCTCACAGAACAGGCCCGGAAGCTCTGGCACGTATCAAACATCGTGACCAATGCACCGGCGCTGCACCTGGCGCGCACCCTCTGTGAGGTGACCTTCGCCGAGCGGGTCTTCTTCTGCAATTCAGGCGCGGAAGCCAACGAAGCCGCCCTGAAGCTTGCGCGCCGCCGTGCTTCCCTCAAGCACGGGGCTGAGAAGCGCACGATCCTGAGCTTCCGCAACAGCTTTCACGGCCGCACCCTGTTCACGGTCAGCGTGGGAGGGCAGCCCAAGTACACCGAGCACTTCGGTCCCCTCCCAGAAGGCATTGAGCACCTGCCGTACAACGATTGTGCGGCGCTCGAGGCCGCCGTGAATGACGATACCTGCGCGATCATCGCCGAGCCGATTCAGGGAGAAGGCGGTGTCATACCTGGCAATGTGGAGTTTTTGAAGGCGCTGCGCGCGGCCTGTGACCGTGTCGATGCGACGCTGATCTTCGATGAGGTGCAATCGGGCGTCGGTCGCACCGGGAGCCTCTACGGCTATATGCAAGCCGACGTGGTGCCAGATGTACTGACCACCGCCAAAGGTCTTGGCGGCGGCTTCCCTATCGGGGCAATGCTGACCAAGCGGGAATGGGCGGAGTACCTTCCGGCGGGCACGCACGGCACTACTTTTGGCGGCAATCCGCTTGGTTGTGCCGTGGCGCAACGCGTCATCGAGCTGGTCAACGTGCCTGCCTTCCTGCAAACGGTGGAAGCACGCGGTGAGGCCCTGCGCCAGGCGCTTTCACGCATTGGTGAGCAGTACGGTGTCTTCCGCGAAGTGCGCGGTCTGGGCCTGCTGCTGGGTGGAGTGGTGTCCGAGGCCTGGGCCGGGCGCGCCGGTGACATCGTCAAGGCGGGGCACGCCGAAGGCGTCTGGTGTCTGGTGGCCGGACCGGATGTGGTGCGCTTTGCGCCGCCGCTGAATCTCAGCGAGCAGGAAATGGGCGACGGCCTGGCACGGCTGGAACGCGCCATACAAGGTCTGGTGCCGGCCTGAGTGTGACCGGGTTGCGCTAGCGATCCAGCGGTTGCGCGAGACGCATACCGCGCCAGCGCAGGACCAGGCCTTCGCGGGTAATGGCCTCGATACGTGCTTCATTGTCGAGGCGATCCCCTTCCACGCGCCGCTGCCCATTGATGCGCACGAAACGGCGATCGGGGTCCTGGTTGTAGACGTGAACATCGATGCGGATGGGTGGCATGCCGACACGCGAAGCACGCGGTAGATCCGCCCACGCGTCCGACGGGAATGGGGATTCCGGAGGCGCTTCGCGCGGGCGGTCCCACTGGTCCGCAGGCGCCGCGGTGGGCGGCTGGTCCGGGTTGCGGAAAATGTCCTGAGGCTGCAGTGGCACGGAGGCTGCCTCGGTTGGGGTTTCGCTGCGGCGTGGGCTCTCCGCTGCCCCTTCGAAAAGCGCGTCCAGCGAATCGATACGCGGCGCGTCGGCAAGCTGTGCACGCGGCATGCTTTCCGTTGGCGTCGCGGGTGCTATTTCGGTGTCCTGTGGTGTCTCGGGCCGCGTCACGGCAGCAGGCTGTCTCTGATCGGGGAGTGGCTGATTCGGCTCGGACAACGCGGTAGGCGCAGGGGGCGTCAGGGGCGCAGCCACAACTGGCGGAGCTTGCGTGACTTCCGTTGAATCCGACGGTGCGGCGCCCGACGAAGCAGGCCCTGCTGCTGGTGGGCGCGCATAGCCCAGCCACAACACGATCCCGAGGCCCAGCACGAAGAGCAGCAGCACCGCACCGCCCAGCAAGGGCGCAAGACTGCGTCGACGCGCCGCACGCAGCGGGCTTGCAATAGCGCTGCGGCCAGGTGGCTTGCCGAGGCGGCGCTCGTCCTCAGCCTGCCGCAGGGCGTCCAGAATGTGCGACATCTCAGCCTTCCTCCGTCTGCAGACGGGGACCGTCGTCCGGATCCAGCTGTTGCATGAGCATCAGGTGGGTGCGTTCGCCCACATGGCCGTCCACCGTCAGTCCGTGGCGCGCCTGGAAGGCTTCGACCCGGTCGCGCAGCGCGTCATCGAAGCGGTCGCTGACCGGCCCGATGATCGGTTCACCGGCCAGAGTTGCCATGCTGCGGTGCAGCCATTCGATCTGCGGGCCACGGTCACCGGGTCGCAGCACCTCCACGCTCTTTTCGGCACGCCAGAACAGCAGGAACTCACCACTCCACAACAAATCGACCAGGCTGCGCTCTACGGGGCGCAGCGCGCCATCGAGCACGATATGGACCGTGGACGCGTCAACCGCGCGTACTAGCACATGACTGCGCGCGCCCGAGGCGGCCACCAGGGTCAGGATGGCGGGTCGGTCAAAGCGTTGCAGATCCTCCCAGTTGCCCTCCGCACGCAGGCAGCGCAGGGACACGCGCCGAACTTCATTACACACGGCGGTGCCCGCGGGGATCTCAAGGCTGCTGTCCCACAGGCCGAGCAACAGCTCGACCTGGGTGCCAAGTGGGGGCGCCTCGCGAATCAAGGCCTGGGCACTGAGGGGTGGGGGTGCCGCGGGCGTGGGCTCGGTTTCGTTGGGCGGCGGCGACGCGCTTTCCGGGCGTTGCGGGGAAGGATCCTCCTCTGGTGCTTGCGGGGCTGTAGGGGTGCTTTCGGGCAACCAGACCAGCGCCGGTAGGGCATCGACAGACTCGCTTGAAGGCGAAGGCGAAGGCGAAGGCGAAGGCGAAGGCGAAGGCGAGGACGAGGGGGGTCGCGTCTGCGGGCTGGGCAGCGGGCTGGCGTCCGCGGATGGGGCGCTTGATGTGGGGGCATCCATCCAGAATTGCATGAGCGCCGCACCCACCAGCATGCCGGCAAGAGCCAGCCCGGGAACCCAGCCCAGACGCAGTACCGGCAGGGCTCGCTGAAGCCGCTTGGGCGCGGTCTCTCGTCCAGCCTGGCGGACCATGGCCGCCGTCACCGTGCGCGTACCCGCCGAATAGGCGGCGAGCAGGGCGCGATCGCAGATAATGTTGATTCGCCGCGGGATGCCTTGCGATGCATGGAAGGCGGCCCGCATGGCCGCGGGGGTAAAGATCTCCGCGTCCCCGCCCGCCACGCGCAGGCGGTGTGCGATGTATTCGACGGTCTCGTAGCGGTCCAGCGCAGTCAGATGAAAGCGTGCGGTAATGCGTTGCGCGAGCTGGCGAAGGCTGGGGCGTGACAGCAGATCATCCAGCTCCGGCTGACCGATCAGCATGATGCGCAGCAGTTTTTCCTTGCTGGTTTCGAGGTTGGTCAGCAGGCGCACCTGCTCCAGCACATCCTCGGCCAGATTCTGGGCCTCGTCGATGATCAGCACCGTCCGCCGTCCCTGGCTATGGGTGGCCAGCAGGTGGCGATTCAGATGATCAACGAGCTGTTTCAAGGATGCGTCATCAGGGTAGGCGACGCCCAGCTCATCGCAGATCGACTGCAGGAATTCCTCGGTGCTCTGACTTGGATTGAGAATCAGCGCGACATCGACCTCGGGCATCTTCTGCTCGAGCAGCGTGCGGATCACCGTAGTCTTGCCAGTGCCGACCTCGCCCGTGAGCTGCACGAATCCGCCGGCCTCGCCCGTGCCATAGAGCAAATGCGCCAGCGCCTCATGATGGTGCGGCGAAAGGTAGAGGAAGGCCGGATCAGGCGTGATCGCGAACGGCGCTTCGCTGAATCGGAAAAAGTGCGTGTACACCGGAATCCGCTGTGCGGCAGGGCAAGTGGCGTCCTCGGCAGGATTCGAACCTGCGACCTGTCGCTTAGGAGGCGACTGCTCTATCCAGCTGAGCTACGAGGACGGAAGGGCGCAGGATACCGCTTCACGTCACTTCGTGACTTCGGGCGCAGCGGTATGAATTACCGGATGTTCTGCCTTGTGGAGCCGGTTTGAGGCCCGTAGTATCGGGCGACAGCAAGCGGCAATCCATAACGAAAGGGGCACGAATGCCGACAATCAAGTACTGGAGCATCCTCAGCGCATTCGTGGTTCTCGGTGCGCTCGGCGGGTGTGGGGGGGACGCACAACTGGGTACCGGCGGCGGGGGCTTCAACGGCCAGGATCCTGATCAGGGTGCGGACCAAGATGTGGGCGTTGCTGATCTCGTGATCCTTCAGGATCGCAGTGAGCTTCCCTCCGACGCAGTGAATCCGGACCAGGGCATCGTTCTGACTGCGCAAGTTCGGGACGCGAATAATCGTGTTCTGTCCGGTGCCACGGTCAATTTCGCGGCCACTTCCGGCGCCCTGCAGGTCGTCTCGGGCACCACGGATACGCAGGGCCGCGCGAGCGCCATCCTGACGACGGGAGGTGATTCGAGCCTTCGGGCTATCACCGTACTGGCGGCCTCTGGAGGAGTGGAGCAGACGGTGACGATTCCTGTCGTTGCTCCCAATCGACCCACCCCTCCGGAATTCCGGTTGGGCGTAAACCGCGATGGTGTTTTCGAAGCTGGCGTGATCGGCATCGGGCAGACGCCGCTGTCCGCAGGCGGTAGCTCAGGTCTGAACCTGAATCTGGTGGATATCGCCAACAACAATCAGCCTTTTGATGGTGATGCCGCAGTGCAGTTCACTTCTGCCTGTGTCGGGGATGGCCTTGCGGAAGTAGTACCCAATCCAGCGCCACTGAATTCGGGCAGCGTGTCGGTGTCCTACCGTGCCCAGGGGTGTGCTGGCGATGATGCGATTACGGCGCGTGTCCAAGTCGACGGAGAGTCTCTGCAGGCAAATGGGGTCATCAATGTCGAGCCGGCGGAGTTGGGTTCAATCACGTTTGTGGACGCCGATCCGGACTTTGTCGGACTGCAGGGCAGCGGGCGTCCTACCACTTCTCGCGTGACCTTCCGCGTGGAGGATGTATCGGGTGGCCCGGTGGTGGGAGAGACGGTGCGATTCTCGCTCAACACCAGTGTGGGTGGTATTTCCATCACGCCGCCCGAAGGCACAACCGATGGCAATGGCGAGGTCCAGACGACGATTTCGGCCGGCACGGTCGCCACCACGGTGCGCGTGACAGCCACCGTGACGCGCGGTGGAGAAACGATTCGATCACAGTCCGATCAATTGGTCGTCAGTACCAATGTTCCGGACAACGACAGCTTCTCCGTGGCCGTCGAGTGTTTCAATATTGAGGGATGGCGCCGCGACGGCGCTACGACCGGGATCACCATCCGCGCGGCTGATCGGTTCAACAATCCCGTACCGGACGGCACTGCGATTTCACTGACCACAGAAGGAGGGTCGGTGCAGCCAGGCTGCCAGACTACGGAAGGTCGTTGTGCCGTGACGTGGACCAGCCAAGACCCCCGCCCCCAAGCTTTCAACGGTTGCGATTCGGTGAATGGGACCGCCGGGACCGACGAACGGTGTTCCGTGGTCGGGACGGAGGGCGCGTCACGCGCAGGGCGTTCGGCCGTGCTCGTTACCGCCATCGGAGAAGAGAGTTTCAGGGATCTCAACGGTGATGGCCGGTACGATAGCGAGGAGCAGTTCACGGATCTGCCAGAAGCCTTTGTTGATGCCGATTCAGATGGAATGCGAGACCTCGATCCGCAGTTCCGGGACGGTGGCGAGGAATTTCTCGACTTCGATAGCGACGGTATCTACGACAACGGTGATGGCCTATTCACTGGTGTGTTGTGCAATGACCCGGCCGCATGTTCCCCGGAAGGCGCCCGCACCCTGAATGTGCGTCGCGTGGTTCCCGTCATCATGTCGGATTCCTCTCCACTGCTGGATAACACGCGGGATGTACTGTTTTCCGGTAGTACGGCGAGTTTCAGTCCATCAACCAGTACCTTTTCGGTCGATTCGAACCAGAATCTGATCATCGCCTTTGTGCTCCGTGACCTTAACGACCAACCACTCCCAGCGGAGACATCAATTTCGCTATCGGTGGACGGCGATGGAGAGTTGGTTGGAGCCACTCGTTATGCAGTCCCTTGCACGACCGATGACACGGCGGGTAGCAACACCTATGGTTTTGCATTCAAGGCTGATGAACTCGACCCCGGCGCCGCCGACGGTTCGGCGTTGCTGCAGCTCAGCGTAGAATCGCCGTCCGGCGTATTGTCGATCTTTTCCTATTCGGTACGGGTCAGCGCGTCACCTGCCTTTCCCGCGGCATCGTGACAGCCAAGCCGGGCTTACACGAAGCGTTGCTGGAGAGCACCGGCAAGCCGGTGCCCCAGCCCAATAATGAGGCAGCCCATCCCCAGGAAAAACCAGCGGGAAGCGTCACGGTAGGGTTGCTCGTGCACCCCCGCGATTTCAGCCCGTAACCTTTCAAGCAACTGCTGACGGCGTTCCCCCTGAATGGGGCTGAGGTGCGGTCCACGTCGGTCTTCCAGAGTTTCCAGTTGCTGCTGTGCCTCTTGGGTAATCTGACGCTCCGTCAGGGACTCGTGTTGCCACAAGGTATAGCCGTTGTAAGCAGCCAAGAGTGCGCCCACGACAATGAGCAGGTTGGGGATTGCATTCGCGTTTCTTAATAGCCACATAGCGAGATTCTAACGGCGTTACCCATTTTTGCTGTTGGTGAATCGGGAGTGTCGCTAGCAAACCACACAATCCACTCCCAAATATTTCTCGCCAATCGCCTGCTAAACCGTTGGTGGGCAGTGCTGCTTCGCGTTTCAGGAGTGCGGGATCATATCGAGTATGTTGGCAAGATGAACATCCGAGAGTTGATGAATGCCGATAACCTAACTCGACAGCCAATAGCTGGCATCGTCTGTCATGAGGGATCGTTCGAGCATGACGGACCAGCCAGCTGGCTGCAGACCGGTTAGCCTCGTAGCGTCTCGTGTATCCAATACGCTGAAGCGGGGACGCTTTGCGGGGGTGGGATAGCCCGCAGTATCAGTTGGCACAATTTCTCCCCAGAAGCGCTCTGGCCAACGTCGGAGCGCTATCAGGCGCGCCATCTGTGCGAAGTCGTACCAAGTAGCGGCTCCCGCATCTGCCCAATGCAAGGTCTGCCCTGCGCCTTGTGCATGGCGCACGAGGTGAAGGAGAAAGCGTGCCAGAGTGTGGGTGTGTGTCGGCGAGCCGAACTGGTCGGCCACGACGGACAACTGGGCCCGTTGCTGCAGCAGATGCAACATGGTGCGTACGAAGTTGCTGCCGCCAGGGCCATAGACCCAGCTCGTTCGTACCACTGTCACCTCGCTCGCGATGCGTCGGACCACTAATTCGCCGGCCCATTTGCTTGCACCGTAGACGCTCAGTGGCGCGGTTTCGGCATCGGGTCGGTAGGGCACATTAGTACCGCCGTCGAACACGAAGTCCGTCGATAGGTGAATGAGGCGGGCGCCGATCCGGGCACAGGCGGTTGCAAGATGGGCGGCACCGTCACGGTTGACCGCGTAGGCTGCTGCCTGGTCCTGCTCGGCCTTATCCACCGCGGTATAGGCGGCGGCATTCACGACACAATCCGGGCGGTAGTTGCGTAGCGCGGCCTCCGTTTCCGCCGCATCTGTGATGTCGAGCCTGGCGCGGTCCAGGGCATGGAGCTCAAAGTGACCTTGAGCCTGGGCAGTGAGCGCGCGAGCGACCTGGCCGTGGGCGCCGGTGACAAGGAGGCGCTGCATTAAAAGATCTCGGCGTCGCGCAACCGGCAGCCGTCGAGGTCCTTTGCGGCCAGTATCGGGTCCGCTTCCAGCGGCCAATCAATGCCGATGTCGGGGTCATCCCAGCGAATGGAGCGTTCGCCGTCGGGGTCGTACCAGTCCGTGACCTTGTAGAGGACCTCCGCGGATTCGGAGGTCACCAGAAAGCCATGGGCGAAACCGGGCGGTACCCATAGCTGGTATCGGTTCTCCGCCGACAGCAGGACGCCGGTCCAATGTCCAAAGGTGCTTGAGGCGCTCCGGATGTCGACGGCCACGTCGAAGATCTCGCCGGCGAGCACGCGTACCAGCTTGCCTTGGGGATGCGCGCCAATCTGGTAGTGAAGGCCGCGTAGTACCCCTTGTCGGGAACGGGACTGGTTGTCCTGGACGAATTCACCCGGATGACCGGTCAACGTTTCGAAATGCTGGCGATTGAAGGCTTCCATGAAATAGCCACGAGCATCACCGAAGATGGTGGGTTCCAGGATCAGAACCTCGTTCAGCGCGGTTTTCCGTGGCGTCATGGTGTTTCCGGCCCCTCGTCGGCAATGCGTTCCAGATATTCCCCATAACCGCTCTTGCGCAGTGGAACGGCAAGATCACGCAATGCCTGTTCGGAGATGAATCCGCAACGGAAGGCGACTTCCTCCGGGCTCGCGATCTTCAGGCCCTGACGCTTCTCCAGGGTATGGATGAAGTTGCCGGCTTCCATCAAGGAATCGTGTGTTCCGGTATCGAGCCAGGCGGTACCGCGGCCCATGCGCTCGACGCGCAATGCGCCCTGTTCGAGATAGAGGCGGTTGAGGTCGGTGATTTCCAGCTCTCCGCGCGCCGACGGGGTGATCTGGCGGCAGAGGTCGACGACCTGGTCATCGTAGAAGTACAAGCCTGTGATGGCGTAGCGGGAGCGCGGGTTCTCGGGTTTCTCCTCGATCGAGAGGACGCGGCCGTTGGCGTCGAAGGAGACCACACCGTAACGCTGTGGATCATGAACCGGGTAGGCGAATACCGTGGCGCCCTCGGTCCGCGCCGCGGCCGCGCGCAATGAAGGCACGAGGTCGTGACCGAAGAAGATGTTGTCCCCAAGGATGAGGGCGCAGGGCTCTCCGGCGATGAAGTCCGCACCCAGCAGGAAGGCCTCTGCCAGTCCGTTTGGTGTCGCTTGTACGCAATATTTAATGGAAAGGCCCCACTGCTTGCCGTCGCCGAGCAATTGCTCGAAACGCGGGGTGTCCTGTGGCGTCGAGATCAGCAGGATGTCCTGGATGCCCGCCAACATCAGAGTGGTCAGCGGGTAGTAGATCATGGGTTTGTCGTAGACCGGCAGCAGCTGCTTTGAGATGGCCAGAGTCGACGGATACAGGCGGGTTCCTTCTCCGCCGGCGAGGATGATGCCTTTCATGCCGCGCATCCGCTCAGACCGCGCCGCTGTAGAGCATCCTGCTGGCGCTGCTGAATGCTTCGGCACCAGTCCAGATGGGCGAGATACCACTCCACGGTCTGGCGCAGCCCTGACTCGAAGGAATGCAGCGGGGCCCAGCCAAGCTCCTGTCGGATCTTCGTGGCATCAATCGCATAGCGCCGGTCATGCCCCGGGCGATCCGTCACGAAGCGGATCAGGTCGCGATGCGGGGCGTGAACGGGCCGCCTTTCATCCATGATGCGGCAGATCGCTTCCACAACCTCAAGATTGGTGCGCTCTCCATCGCCGCCGACGTTGTAGTCCGCCCCGGGCTCGCCCTTTTCGAGCACACGGTGCAGGGCGCGTGCGTGGTCCTCCACATGCAGCCAGTCGCGCACGTTATCGCCCGCGCCGTAGACCGGTAGCGGCTGTTGATCCACCGCGTTGAGGATCATCAGCGGAATGAGTTTTTCGGGGAACTGGAAAGGCCCGTAGTTGTTGGAACAGTTGCTGATGATGGTGGGCATGCCGTGGGTGTGATGCCATGCCCGTACGAGATGGTCCGATGCGGCCTTGCTCGCGGCATAGGGCGAACGCGGTGCGTAGGGCGTTTCTTCGGTGAAATGGCCCGTCGGGCCGAGGCTGCCGAAGACCTCGTCGGTGGAGATGTGGTGGAAGCGGAATGTTTTCCGCTCTCTCGCGGAAAGCCGACGGTAGTGATGCAGCGCTGCGTCCAGCATCACCTGTGTGCCCAGGACATTCGTCTCCACGAAGGGGCGGGCGTCATCGATGGAGCGGTCCACGTGGGATTCCGCCGCGAGGTGCATAACGGCATCCGGCGCGTGCTCTACGAACAGCTTTTCCACGGTCTGTACGTCG
This sequence comes from Algiphilus sp., assembly GCA_022763315.1. Lineage (GTDB taxonomy): Bacteria > Pseudomonadota > Gammaproteobacteria > Nevskiales > Nevskiaceae > Algiphilus. The sequence continues at coordinate 5,772 of JALEHA010000156.1, read as the reverse complement.
CGGATGTCGCCATGGACAAACTGATACCGCTCGTTCCGGGGGATTTCCGCAAGTGCGTCCTCTGTGGCCGCGTAGGTCAGCGCATCGAGGTTGATGATTTCGTGCGCGCTGTGCGCCATCAAGTGCCGGATCAATGCAGAACCGATGAAACCACAACCGCCAGTGACAAGAATCTTCATCGTTCAGGTGGCGCTTGGATTTTTTTCATTCACAGATCTTCGAATCATACCCTGAGCGCTTTGGTGGACGGCTTGCCCTTACGAGACCAATTTGGGCCTGCTCGTGTGTATCCGCATTAGCTTGGGAAAAGCTGGAGCGGGAGTTGTTCGACGTGGGGAATTAGTTGGCTGGCTTGGTTCGACCGTAGACATCGTCGAAGCGCACGATGTCGTCCTCGCCGAGATAGGCGCCGGACTGCACTTCGATGAGTTCCAAGGGGAGTTGCCCGGGGTTGCCCAGGCGATGCACGGTACCGAGGGGGATGTAGACGCTCTGATTTTCGGTAACGAGTTTTTCTTCGTTCCCGCAGGTAACACGGGCCGTGCCGCGGACCACGATCCAATGCTCGGCGCGGTGGTGGTGCATCTGCAGGCTGAGCTTTTCGCCCGGTTTGACCACGATGCGCTTCACCTGAAAGCGCTCGCCTTCGGCAATGGATTCGTAGCTACCCCAGGGGCGCAATACGCGCGGATGCAATTCGGCTTCGGCTCGCTTGTTGAGTTGCAGTTGCTTGACGATGCGCCGTACGTCCTGGGCGCGGTCGGTGGGGGCGACCAGTACGGCGTCCTTGGTTTCCACGATGAGGTGGTCGTCCATCCCCACGGCGGCGACAAGCCGGCTGCTAGCGTGGACGAGGGTATTGCGGCTGTCCTCGATCAGCACGTCGCCGTGTTTGACGTTGCCGTGTTCGTCGGCTGGCAGTTTCTGGAGGAAGCTCCACGAGCCGATGTCGTCCCAACCCGCATCCATCGGTACCAGGCCCGCGCTGCGGGTCTTTTCCATGATGGCGTAGTCAATGGAATCCGAGCGGGCCGCAGCGAAGGCGGTGGCGTCCAGGCGCAGGAAGTCGAGATCCCGATTGGCCTCTTTCAGGGCAGCCTCACAGGCGCTCAACATCTCTGGTTCCAGTGCCTTGGCCTCGTTCAGCAGATGCTGCGCGGAAAACAGGAACAGGCCGCCGTTCCAGGCATAAGCTTCATCCGCGATGTAGCGCTGCGCGTCCTCCAGGCACGGCTTTTCGATGAAGGCTTCCAGGGCAAAGCCACCTTCTTCCAGAGCGGCGCCGCGCTTCAGGTAGCCGTAGCCCGTTTCGGCGCGGGTCGGTTTGATGCCAAAGGTAACGATGCGCCCGCTGGCGGCAACCTGGGTGGCGGTGGCAGCCGCCCTGCAGAAGGCCGCTTCATCCGCCACGGCGTGGTCGGCGCTCATCAGGAAGACCTGGGCGTCCTCGCCGTGCTGCTGGCTGGCGAAGAGGGCGGTAATGATGGCTGCCGGGGCGGTGTTGCGGCCTTCTGGCTCCAGGATGATGACGGCGTTGTCGATGCCCATTTCGCGCAATTGCTCTGCGACCAGGAAGCGGTGCCGGTCCGCACAGATCACCACCATGGGGGCGGCGTTGTCGAGCTTGGCGGCGCGCAAGGCCGTGGCCTGCAGCAGGGTGTGATCGCCGATCAGCTTGTGAAATTGCTTGGGATAGCCCTCACGGGACAGGGGCCACAGGCGGGTGCCGGTGCCGCCGGCCAGGAGGACGGGGACTAGGGTGGGCATGGTGGGTGTTGTGGCGTGTTGGTGGTTGCTGCGTCGGAGAATACTTGTTAGGCCCTCACCCGGCCCTCCGGGCCACTCTCTCCCATTTTGGGAGAGGGGACAGCAGGTGTAGGGGGCTTTGTGTGGGTCAGGAGCTTTCGGATTCGATCATGGCCAAGAGTTCCTGGGCTTTTTCTTGCATCAGGGCCTCGTTGGCGCGCGATTCGACGTTGAGGCGCAGCAGTGGCTCGGTATTCGAGGCACGCACGTTGAAGCGCCATTCCGCGAATTCCACGCTGAGGCCGTCGGTGTGGTCGATGTTGATGGCGCCTTCGCCGTATTCCTTCTCGAGCATCGCGAGCGTGGCATCGCTGTCGGCCACGGTGCGGTTGATCTCGCCGCTGGCTGGGAATAGACGCATGCGCTCGTCGACGAGTTCGGATAGGGGCTGGCCCTTTTCCGAGATCAGCGCTGCGACCAGCAGCCAGGGCAGGGTGCCGTTGTCGCAGTAGCCGAAGGCACGGAAGTAGTGGTGCGCACTCATCTCGCCGCCGTAGAGGGCATCTTCGGCGCGCATACGCTCCTTGATGAAGGCGTGCCCGGTCTTGGACTGCACCGGGCGACCACCGGCGGCGGTGACTTCGTCGATGGTGTTCCAGGTCAGGCGCGGGTCGTGAATGATGCTGGCGCCGGGGACTTCCTCCAGCAGCGCCTTGGCGAGCAGGCCGACGATGTAGTAGCCCTCGATGAAGCGGCCGTTCTCGTCAAAAAAGAAGCAGCGGTCGAAGTCGCCGTCCCAGGCCACACCGAAGTCCGCGCCGTGTTGCTTGACGGCATCGATGGTGGCCTGGCGGTTGTTAGGTTCCAGCGGGTTAGGGATGCCGTTGGGGAAATCGGGGTCCGGGTCGCAGTGGACGCGGATGAACTCCAGTGGCAGATGTGGCTCCAGAGCGTCGATGACCAGGCCCGCGGTACCGTTGCCCGCATTCACGACCACACGCAGTGGCTTGATGGTCCGATTGGCGATGAATTCGAGCAGGAAGCGTGTATAGCGCGGCCGCAGATAGTCCCGCGTCATCATTGGGGTGCCGCTGGGTTCGGCAGCGGAGGCGTACACGGTGGCCTCCAGCTCCCGCAGCCCGCTGTCGCCCGAGATGGGGATGGCGCCGCCGCGCACCAGTTTCATGCCGTTGTAGTCAGCCGGGTTATGGCTGGCGGTGATCATGATGCTGCCGTCGCAGCCGGGTTGTTGGGCGGCAAAGTAGATCTCTTCAGTGCCGCAGTAGCCGATGTCGGTGACCCGGCTGCCGCCATGGTTCAAGCCCAGCGCGATGGCCTCCAGCAGCGAGCGGCTGGAATGGCGGATGTCGCAACCCAGTGCCACGCTGACGGGCTCGAAGCGCTGCGCGTAGGCCAGGCCCAGACGATAGGCGACCGTTGGGTTCAGCTCGTCTGGCACGCGGCCACGAATGTCGTAGGCCTTGAAGCAGTTGGTGTACTTGCTCTTTGTCATCTTCCGGCCCAGGTATTGGTACCGCTCCTCACTGCCAGCTTACCGTTTCAGTAGTGTCGAATCATTGCTGGGCTAGGATGCGGACTGAAACGCCCTGGGTATCGAGAACTCGAAGGCCTTGCCCGAAACAAGGCCGCGCGGAGGCGTGTAACGCCGGAGCCCGTAGCGAAGCGGAGGGTCAGGCCCATGGACGGGCCTGACAACCAACGACGGAGTTGTTGGTGAGAGCGTCAAGCTGCTCTAACGAAAAACCCCGACGCCAAGGCCGGGGTTTTCGTGGACTGGCTCCGCGAGTTGGACTCGACGGCCTTGTCCGGAACAAGGCCGCGCGGAGGCGCATAACGCCGGAGCCCGTAGCGAAGCGGAGGGTCAGGCCCATGGACGGGCCTGACAACCAACGACGGAGTCGTTGGTGAGAGCGTCAAGCTGTCCTAACGAAAAACCCCGACGCCAAGGCCGGGGTTTTCGTGTACTGGCTCCGCGAGTTGGACTCGACGGCCTTGTCCGGAACAAGGCCGAGCGGAGGGGCGGAGCCCCGGAGCCCGTAGCGCAGCGGAGGGTCAGGCCCATGGACGGGCCTGACAACCAACGACGGAGTCGTTGGTGAGAGCGTCAAGCTGCTCTAACGAAAAACCCCGACGCCAAGGCCGGGGTTTTCGTGTACTGGCTCCGCGAGTTGGACTCGAACCAACGACCCAGTGATTAACAGTCACTTGCTCTACCAACTGAGCTATCGCGGAAGAGGCCGCGCATTTTAAGGGCCGATCGCGCGGGTCGCAAGCCTTTTTGGCACTTATCGCTGGAGAAGGGCGGCGAGTCGCTCCACCGCCGCATCCAGCACATCCTGCGCCGTGGCGAAGGACAGACGCATGCAACCCGGAGCACCGAAGGCCGACCCGGGCACCAGGGCCACCTTGGCTTCGTCCAGGATGTGGTTGGCGTAGGCCACGTCATCGTCAAAGCCAGCGGCCTTCATCGCGCCCGAGAAATCCGGGAAGGCGTAGAAGGTGCCGTCGCCAGGGTGGCATTCCACGCCGGGCAGGGCGGCAAGACCGGCGACGAGCTTGTCGTGTCGAGACTTGAAGGCGGCCTTCATCTCCTCGACGCAGGATTGATCCCCGGTAAGGGCCGCGATGGCCGCATCCTGGGCGATGGAGGTGGGGTTGGAGGTGGACTGCGACTGGATGTTCGCCATGGCTGTGATCAGCCACTCCGGCCCCGCCGACCAGCCAAGGCGCCAGCCGGTCATGGAGTAGGTCTTCGAGACCGCGTGGATGACGACGGTACGCTCGTACAGGTCCGGGCAGGCGTTGATGATGTTGGCAAAGGGCGCGTCACCCCACAGGATCTTCTCGTACATGTCATCGCTGGCGATGACGGTCCGCGGATGCTTGCGCAGCACTTCGCCGAGCGCGGCGAGCTCTTCCTTGCTGTAGGCCATGCCCGACGGGTTCGACGGGCTGTTGAGGAAGAGCAGGCGCGTGGCCGGGGTGATGGCCGCCTCCAGCGATTCCGGCGTCATCTTGAAGCGTTGTTCCGCCGTGGTCTCGACGATGCGCGGGGTGCCGTCGGCGAGCAGGGCCATATCCGGGTAAGAGACCCAGTAGGGCGCCGGAATCAGCACTTCGTCACCCGCATCCAGCAGTGCCTGGCAGACGTTGTAGCAAGCTTGCTTGCCGCCCACCGACGCGATGATCTGCGAAGGCTTGTACTCCAGCGCATTGTCCTCAGCGTGCTTGGCGATGATCGCTTTCTTCAGTGCGGGCGTGCCGCCCACCGGGGTGTACTTGGTATGTCCATCCCGCAGCCCGCGGATGGCCGCCTCCTTGATATGGTCCGGCGTGTCGAAATCCGGCTCGCCAGCAGCCAATGACAGGACATCCTCCCCGGCGGCGCGCAGTGAGGCGGCTTTCGCGGTCACAGCGAGGGTAGGGGAAGGCTTGATGCGGTTGACGCGAGCAGCGAGTGTCGTATCCAAGACGAAAACCCAGGGACATGTGCGGAATCGGCGCGTAATAATACGCGCCTTCATACCCAGCTTCACGAACTCATGAGCGAACAGGACGGAATCGAAGCAGGGGAGGACGGCGGGGGCAAGGTCGTACGGCTGCGGCGCCGCAAGGAGCACGCCTTCTCATTGGCCTCGGACTGGCCGCCGGCCGGCGATCAGCCTCAGGCGATCGAATCCCTGGTGCAGGGTCTCAACGACGGGCTGCTGCATCAAACGCTGCTCGGCGTGACCGGCTCCGGCAAGACTTACACCATCGCCAATGTCATCAGCGAGGTGCAGCGGCCGACCTTGATCATGGCGCCCAACAAGACCTTGGCCGCCCAGCTCTACGGTGAGTTCAAGGCCTTCTTCCCGAATAACGCCGTCGAATACTTCGTCAGCTATTACGACTACTACCAGCCCGAGGCCTATGTGCCGTCGACCGACACCTTCATCGAGAAGGACAGTTCGATCAACGACCACATCGAGCAGATGCGCCTGTCCGCCACCAAGGCGCTGATGG
>JALEHA010000155.1 GCA_022763315.1 Algiphilus sp. | reverse complement strand
TCGTGAACGGCCGCATTCCAGAATCCTTCATCAGTGATCTGCTGTCGCGCATCGACATTGTCGAGATCATTTCTTCGCGCGTCGAACTCAAGCGCGCAGGCCGGGAATGGCGCGGCCTGTCGCCCTTTTCCAATGAAAAGACCCCGAGCTTCTTCGTCAGTCCGGCAAAGCAGATGTATTTCGATTTCAGCTCGGGGCAGAACGGCAACGCCATTGGCTTCCTGATGGCTTTTGACCGCCTCGATTTCGTCGAGGCAGTGGAAGAGCTGGCCCGCTCCATCGGTGTGGAGGTGCCGCGCGAGAGCAGTGGGCGCGCCCGCCCCCGTGCCTCGACCGAGGGGCCGCTGGCGGCGCTGGAACAGGCGCAGCGCCACTTCGAGTCGGCCCTGCGCCACTCCCAGGTCGCCATCGACTATCTCAAGGCGCGCGGTATCGACGGCGGTACGGCACGCCGCTTTGGCATTGGGTTCGCCCCGGATCGCTGGGACAGTCTGACCCTGCAGTTCAAGGATCCGGGCCCGGCGCTGGCCGCCGGGCTGCTGATTGCCCGCGGCGATGACCCCGCCAACGGCTGCTACGACCGTTTCCGCAATCGCATCACCTTCCCGATCCGCGACACGCGCGGCCGTGTCATCGCCTTTGGCGGGCGGACCCTCGGGGACGATCCCGCGAAATATCTCAATAGTCCGGAAACCGATCTCTTCCACAAAGGGCGGCAGCTGTACGGTTTGTACGAGGCCCGGCAGGCGCTACAGCACCCGGCGCAGCTCTATGTGGTCGAGGGCTACATGGACGTGGTGGGCCTCGCCCGCCATGGCATCGAGGGCGCCGTGGCCACCTTGGGTACGGCAACGACAGCCGATCATCTGCATCTGCTGTTCCGAAGCACGCGCCGGGTGATCTTCTGCTTTGACGGCGACGATGCCGGCAAGCGGGCGGCGTGGAAGGCGCTGGAGCAGGCGCTTCCCACACTCGGCCCCGGGCGCGAGGTGCGCTTCATGTTCCTGCCCGACGGCCACGACCCGGACAGTCTGGTCGCCGAAGGCGGCGAGGCGGCCTGGGAGCAGGCGGTGACCGTTGCGCAACCGCTGAGCCGATTCCTGCTCGACCGTCTGGCGGCGGACTGCGATCTGACCACCCCTGACGGCCGTGGCCAGCTCATCGCCCAGGCGGCACCCTATCTGGCGCGCATGGAAGACGCCGCCACCCGTACCGCCATCATCGATGCGCTGGTGCCGCGCACGCATCTGGCCCGAGCGGATATCGAGGCGGCCTTGCGCGGCGGGCGGTCGCAGTCGGCGGCAGGTGCGTCCGCGCGCGCCGCGGCCAGCAATGGCGCGCCGAGACGGCAGCGGCCGGTGGGCCGCGCCTTGCAGTTGTTGCTCGATCAACCGCAACTGGCGCAGCGCGTGCGCGATCTGGATGAGCTGGCGCAGGTCAATCAGCCCGGCATGGATCTGCTGGTTGCCGTGCTCGATTACCTGATCGAGGAACCGGATAGCACCGCCGCCGGTCTGATCCAGGCTTGGGCGGACCGTGATCAGCGGCAGCAGCTGGAAGTGTTGGCCCGGCCGATGGCGGTGCCGCCATCGGAGCCCGAAGCGGAGTTCGACGACATCGTCGCGCGCTTACGCGACCGTGGGCGCCGGCTGCGCGTCGAGGCGCTGCTGCAAGTCGCCCGCGAGCGCGAGCTCAGCGCTGGCGAAACCGAGGAACTGCGCGCGTTGACGGTGGCGCGTTCCGGACGTGGAAGCTGAGCCGTCGGCGGCCATCTATTGAAGCAACCAACAATCGCCCTGATATACTGTCAGGTTCCCAGTGGAAGAATGCGCGTGAGACTGTCTGCATGAATCTTGAAAAGCAGTCCCAGATGAAGCTGCTCATTGCCCGCGGCAAGGACAAGGGTTACTTGACCTACGCGGAAGTGGCGGACCATCTGCCTGAAGTGGTCGATTCCGAACAGATCGACGACATTATTAGCATGATCCAGAACATGGGGATCACCGTCCACGAGGAAACCCCGGACGATGAAACCCTGTTGCTGTCGAACACTACCGGTTCGGACAGCGAAGAGGATGATGAAGCGGTCGAAGAAGCGGCTGCCGCACTGGCGGCGCTGGACGATCAGTTCGGCCGCACCACCGACCCGGTGCGCATGTACATGCGCGAGATGGGCAGCGTCGAGCTGCTCGACCGGGAAGGTGAGATTCGCATCGCCAAGCGCATCGAGGAAGGTCTCAACGAGTCCATGCGCGCGGTGGCCCAGCTGCCCGAGTCGGTAGCCATCATGCTGGAGGCCTGGCAGGCGCATCAGCAGGGCGAGCGTCGCCTGGCCGAGATCGTCGCCGGCTTCATCGATCCCGAGACGGGCTACCCGGAAGGCCAGGGCCCCGAGGCGGAAGCCGAAGCGGCGGATGCAGATGTTGACGCCGATGCCGACGACGAGGACGACGACGAAGAGTCGACCACGCCGAGCGGGCCTGACCCGGAAATCTGCGCCGAGCGCTTCGCAGAGCTGCAGCGCCTGTACGACCAGGCGTGGGACGCGCTTGAGAAGCAGGGCGCCGGCAACAAAAAGACCGAGGAAGCCCGCGAAGCGCTGGCCTACCACGTCATGCGCTTCAAGATGTCGCCCAAGCTCCACGCCGAGATCATGGGCAACCTGCAGGCGCGCATTGCGCAGATTCGCAACACTGAGAAGCGCATCCTGCGCATCTGCGTGAACGAAGCCGGCATGTCGCGCGAGGACTTCCGCCAGAAGTTCCTCAACTACGAGACCGACCAGGAACTGATCGACAAGCTGATCCGCGCCAAGCGCTCCTATTCGCGCGAAATCGCGGCGCGGCGCGAGGAACTGGTCGGGATGCAGAACGATCTGCGCCAGATCGAAGCGGATAATCTCATCACCATCGCGGAGATCAAGGACATCAACCGCCGCGTGGTGATGGGCGATGCCAAGGCCAAGCGCGCCAAGAAGGAGATGGTGGAGGCCAACCTGCGCCTCGTGATCTCCATCGCCAAGAAGTACACCAACCGCGGCCTGCAGTTCCTTGACCTGATTCAGGAAGGCAATATCGGCCTGATGAAGGCGGTCGACAAATTCGAATTCCGCCGCGGCTTCAAGTTCTCCACCTACGCGACCTGGTGGATTCGCCAGGCCATCACGCGTTCGATCGCCGACCAGGCGCGCACCATTCGCATACCGGTGCACATGATCGAGACGATCAACAAGCTCAACCGCATCTCCCGTCAGATGCTTCAGGAGTATGGCCGCGAGCCTACTCCGGAAGAACTGGCCGAGCGCATGGAGATGCCGGAAGACAAGGTTCGCAAGGTCATGAAGATCGCCAAGGAGCCGATCTCCATGGAGACGCCCATCGGTGACGATGAAGATTCGCATCTGGGCGACTTCATCGAAGACCTTGCGGCCATTTCGCCGGTGGATTCCACCACCGGTGAGTCCCTGCGCGAGGCGACCTATTCGATCCTGTCGAGTCTGACGCCGCGCGAAGCCAAGGTGCTGCGCATGCGCTTCGGCATCGACATGAATACGGACCATACGCTGGAAGAGGTCGGCAAGCAGTTCGACGTCACCCGCGAACGTATCCGTCAGATCGAAGCCAAGGCGCTGCGCAAGCTACGTCATCCGACACGCGCGAACTATCTGCGCAGCTTTCTGGATGAGACCGGAGGGGGCGGCTAGACCACGCCCCCGCGTTCACCGGCTGCCGACGCCGGATCCAACGGCAGCCGGTGTGACATCCGTGCCCTGCGCCTCCGCAGGCCGTCGCCCGTCGGGCGCAACAACGCCGGTGCGCTTATGACGCGCGAAAGCGTCTGCAATGATGAGGAAGCCCCTGTGCGCATGCACCCTGCGGTGTCACGCGAGCGAGACCCACGCGTTGCCGCTGCTGCAGCAGGCGCGCCAGCCCCATTAACGCAGTGGACGCGGTGCGCTCGCTCGGCTGTGGTCTGCGCTCGGCATCGGCAACACTGACGAAGGCGCGCGAAGCAGCGCGGCCAGGCTCAGTCGTCTGCGCGACGCGCCTGGTTGGGGTAAGCGGGAGTGTAGAGCGCTGATTCCTGGCGCGCGTAGTAGGCGGCG
>JALEHA010000018.1 GCA_022763315.1 Algiphilus sp. | reverse complement strand
CTGCAGCACATCACTCACGAATGGATCACGGAGAACGCGCGGGTTCCTTTGGTTCCGGCCAAAGGAACCAAAGCCATGGTGCCCACGGGTGGCCTGGCGCGGCTATCGCCACACCAGGTGCCCGGCTCGGACGTCGTGCTCGGGGTACACGCCGACACGACGTCCCTGTCGTGACGGCGCTTGCTCGACGTCCTGTTTCGCACCCGCTGCGCGCGTCACCCGACCCGGCCACCCGCCAAGGGCACGGTCCATTCACCGCCCGCCAGCAACGACTCAGCTGATATACGCCCGCCAATGCTCATGCTGCGCACCCCCGCCCTTGACCACTTCCAGGTAGGTACGCTGCAGCTCTTCGGTGATCGGCCCACGCTTGCCATCGCCGATCGCACGCGCGTCGACTTCGCGAATGGGAGTGACTTCGGCCGCGGTGCCGGTGAAGAAAGCCTCATCGGCGATGTACACCTCATCGCGGGTGATGCGGCGCTCGCGCACGCTGTAACCGGCCTCTTGCGCTAGGGTCATCACGGTCTTGCGGGTGATGCCATCGAGGCAGGAGTTCAGATCCGGCGTGGAGAGCACCCCATCGCGCACCAGGAAGAGATTCTCGGCGCTGCCTTCCGCAACGTGGCCTTCGGTATCGAGCATCAACGCTTCGTCGTAGCCATCGCGCGTGGCTTCGCCCAGCGCCATCATGGAATTGATGTAGTTGCCGTTGGCCTTGGCGCGACACATGGCGGCGTTGATGTGATGCCGCGAGAAGGAGCTGGTGCGCACGCGGATGCCCTTCTCCAGGTTCTCGGCGCCCAGATAGCTGCCCCAGGGCCAGGCCGCGACGATGACATGCACCTTGAGGTTGTCGGCGCGCAGCCCCATGCCCTCCGACCCGTAAAAGACCATGGGCCGTAGATAGGCTTCCTTCAGCTCGTTGGCGCGCAGCACTTCCTTCTGCGCCTCGTTGATCTGTTCCTGGCTGAAGGGCATGGGCATGCCGAGGATCTTGGCGCTGTTGAACAACCGGCGCGTGTGTTCCTGGAGACGGAAGATCGCCGTACCCTTCGGGGTGTTGTAGGCGCGCACGCCTTCGAAACAGCCCACACCGTAGTGCAGGGAGTAGGTCAGTACATGGGTGGTTGCCTCGCGCCACGGCACCATATCCCCGTCATACCAGATGTACCCGTCTCGATCGGCGAAACTCATCGCTTGGTGGTCCTAAAAATCCGAAGCGCGCATTCTACGACGCGCCGCGCGGCGCCGCTGCTTCCGTGCAAAGCTGCCACAGCGCCTGCACGGCAGCGCGCGCCGCCTCGGCAGCATTGACCGGCACCAGACCATCGGCCTCATCAAGGGCGCGCTCGTGGACCAAGGCGCGCAGCTCGCGGTAGGCGCGGATGGCGGCTTCCGCCTGTCCGGCGTCGAGGATTCCGGCCTCGACCAGAGCGTCGGTCTGGCGCCACTGATCGGGCCATTCGGTCAGCGCGGGATGCTCGGCGGCGTGGCGCAGCACGAGGAACTGTGTAGCAAACTCCAGATCCGCGAGGCCGCCCGCACCTTGCTTCAGATCCCAGGCGCTATCGCTGCTCTTGTCGAGGTGCTGCCGCATCTTGTCGCGCATGGCCACAATCTCGCCCGCAAGCTGCGCCGGATCGCGCGTGCGACAGAGCAACTCATGGCGCAGCTGCCGGAAGCCCTCGCCAATGGTCGCACTGCCGCAGACATGGCGCGCACGTACCAGAGCCTGATGTTCCCAGGTCCATGCCTTGTTGCGCTGATAGTGGGCGAAGGAATCCAGGCTGGTCACCAGCAGGCCGGCGCTGCCACTCGGTCGCAACTGCAGATCCACCTCGTAGGCACGGCCGGCAGCGGTCTGGGTCGAAAGCCAGTGCACCAGACGTTGGGCGAAGCGCGAGAACCAGACGGCATTGGAAATGCTGCGCCGGCCTTCCACGGTATCGCCATCCTGATCGTCGCAATCGTGCAGGAAGACCACGTCCAGATCGGAGCCGTAGCCCATCTCGATGCCGCCCAGCTTGCCGTAGCCGATGACAGCGAAGCCGGCCTCCGATCCGTCGGCACGGCGTGGGCTGCCGTACTCGGCCCGCATCTCGCGCCAGACTTCCTCGATGGTGGCTTCCAGAATGGTCTCCGCCAGCCAGGTGAGGCGGTCACTGACCTTGGGCAGCGGCAGCTCGGCCAGGCGATCCGCTGCCGCGACGCGCAGCATGACCTCCTGGCGGAATCGCCGCAGCAGATTCATGCGGCCTTCCAGATCACTGGAAGTCATGGCGTCAAGCCTGCGGGCCAGCTCAACGGCCATGGCGTCACGGTCCGGCGGCTCATAGAGCGCGCGCGAATCGAGCAGCTGGTCCAGCAGCATGGGCTGCTGGGCAAGCAGATGGGTGATCCACGGACTCGCCATGCAGAGCCGCAACAACTGACTGCGCGCCGACGCGGATTCACGCAGCAGGCTGACATAGGTGCTGCGCCCGGCAAGACGCTCGATGACCTCCATGGCGCGCACCAGCGCCTTGCCGGGCGAGGCGATTTCGGTCGCTTCGTCGAATAACCGGCTGATGAGTTCCATCAGGCGCGTCTGCGACAACTCGCGCATGTCGCGCACCAGCTTGCTCTGTCGGAGTCGCTCCACCGCCTGGGTGGCGCGCAGAGCGTCATCCTCGGAGAAATGCGCGTGCAGGCGTTCGGCAGCAACGGCGGCGGTGATATCCGACTGCCAGAGCCGCTCGACCGCGTCCAGGGCCTGCCCACCTTCCTCCTGGCCGGCATCGGGATCCGCAAAAAGATCGTCGAAGGCCTCAGCCACGCGCTCCCGGGCCGCATTCAGCGATTGCACCAGGGCGTCCCATTGATCGTCCAACGCGGCGGCAATGGCGGCGCGTTCCTCAGCATTCTCCGGCAATGCATGGGTCTGCTGGTCAGCCCGCATCTGGAGCGCATTCTCCACCCGGCGCAGCAGGACATAGGCGGTGTCGAGCGCAGCGACTTGCTCGGCGGGTAGGTGACCGCCTTGGCCCAGGGCCGCCAGCGTGGCGCGCAGCGAGCGGCTTCGCAACGCGGCCTCCTGGCCGCCGCGAATCAGCTGGAAGGCCTGCACGACGAACTCAAGATCGCGGATGCCTCCGCGACCGAGCTTGATGTTGTCGCGTTGGCGCCGACGCGCCGCGTCCTCGGCGATACGCCGCTTCAGATCGCGCAGGGATTCAATGGCCGTGTAATCGAGATAGCGGCGGTACACGAAGGGCTGGAGCATGTCGAGGAAGCGCCGCCCGGCGGCTTGATCTCCGGCCACCACATCGGCCTTGATCATGGCGTAGCGCTCCCATTCCCGCCCATGCGACTGGTAATAGTCCTCGGCCGCGGCGAAATGCATGGCTGCCGGGCCAGAGCCGCCAAAGGGGCGCAGCGCCCAGTCGACCCGGAAGCAGAAGCCATTGGGGGTGGCCTCCGCCAGATAACGCGTCAGCAAACGGACCACCTGGGCGAAGTACTGCTCATTGGCGGTTTCCGCAGTGCCATCGCATTGCCCCGCCGCACCGTAGAAAAGCATCAGATCGACGTCGGAGGAGAAATTCAGCTCACCGCCGCCAAGCTTGCCCATGCCCAGTACGATGCATGGCACTTCAGCACCGCTTCGGTCGCGTGGCGTGCCAAAGCGCTCGGTGCAGCGACGGCGCGCCCGCTGCAGGGCCTGCCCAATGCAATGGCGGGCCAAGCCGGACAGCCCGGACAGGGTTGCTTCCAGGTCGTCGCGCCCATCCATCGCACGCCAGGCCAGATGCACCATCGCCCGATTGCGCAGGTAGCGCAGCTGACGCAGGTAGGCTTCCTCGTCCTCCGGCCCGCCGTCCGGGAGCAGCGCGGCCATCAACGCGCCCGGATCGAGCGGATATTCGAGTCCCTGCAGCGCATCGCGCACCGCTTCCAGCGGCCATCGCTCCAGACATTCGGTCACGAAGCGGCTGGCGGTGAGGATCCGGGCGGCTTCGTCCGGCAGCATGGCATCGCTGCCCTCCACGGCTTCGCCAAGGCGTTGCAATAGCTGCGTCGTCCGCGCATTCGGGGTCGTTGCATTCATTGCCCAAGCATAGCGTGCGACCCGCGGATGAGCGGAGCCATCAGGCCGTCATACCAGATCCGTAGCATCCCCGGCCTTTGCATACGGGAGTCTCCCGATGACCGAGCAGGATGGCTTCGACCGGGTACGGGCGGTTGATCTGCTGTGGGCCTTCAAGCGCCGCTGCGACGCGCATAGCGCGCAAGGCATGCCGATGGTGCATTTCCGCATGCTGCTCAGCGACCCAGCCTATCGCCAAGAGATGCTTACCCGAGCGCAGGGCTTCGATGATGAGGAACTGCTCCAGCTCGCGACGCAACTCGCTGCACTGCCGAATGACGCCGTTCTCGCCGATACCCGCGGCACCGCAACCGGTACTGCGCGTGCGGACACCGCTCGCCCTCCCGGCCGGATGCAGCGCCCGTTGCGTACCCTGGCTCCGGCGGCGCTGCTGGTCGTGCTCGGCGTAGCCAGCCTTGCCCTGTTCGGCCTGAGCGGCAAGCAGGAAGTGGTCGTGCCCGAACAGATCCGCAGTGACACCACCTGGAAGGCAGGAAAGACCTACATCCTCACCGGCCGGTCGTTCGTGCAGAACGGCGCGACGCTCACCATCGAGCCCGGAGTCACGGTGCAAGGACGCGCTGGCTCCGCGCTGATCGTGACCAACGGGTCCCGTCTGCACGCCAGCGGCAACCGTAGCGCCCCTATTGTCTTTACCAGTGCCGCTCCCGAGGGTCTGCGCCGGGCCGGCGACTGGGGCGGTCTGGTTTTGCTGGGGGGCGCAACCATCAATCGGGACAGCGCGCGCATTGAAGGCATTGACGCGAGCGACCCCCGTGCCGCCTTCGGAGGAAACAACGACGATCACAGCTGCGGTGTCTTGGATCACGTGCGCATCGAATTCGCCGGTTTCGAGCTGATGCGGAACGTGGAACTCAACGGCCTCACGCTTGGCGGCTGCGGTCGGAGCACCATCGTGCGCCATGTACACGTGCACCGCGCCCTCGACGATGGCATCGAGGTTTTTGGCGGTACCGTGGACCTGTCCCGGATCGTGGTCACCGGTGCGCACGATGACGGCTTCGATTGGGATATGGGTTGGCGCGGCCGTGTGCAGCACCTCATCATCCAGCTGCATCCGGACACCGGCGACAACGCCTTCGAGGGTGACAACCACGCCGAGCAGCCCGACGCCGAGCCGCGCTCTGCGCCCATCTTCTCGAACGTCACGCTGATTGCCGATCGCGGTTCGCAACGCGCCCATCGCGCCATGACCATTCGCCGCGGCAGTGGCGGGGACTTCCGCAATGTGTTGATCACCGGCTTCAACAACGAAGCCATCGATCTGCGTGGTAACGGCCTCGCGCACCTGGTGGCAAATGGTACGCTGAAATTCAGCGGCATCGCCCTGCACGCGACCGGCGTACATCCGCGCACGCCGCTCCCGGAGGAGCGCGGCGAACAGGACGACGATGACGGCTTCAGCGAAGCGGCCTTCCTGCTCGGTCAGGGTCGGGCACGCGTGGTCAGCGATTCCGGT
>JALEHA010000154.1 GCA_022763315.1 Algiphilus sp. | reverse complement strand
TATCGTGGCCAGGACATCGGCACCAACCCGGCGGGCAGTTTCATCCGTGGTTGGGAACCCTTCGACGTGCTGCAGTACAACCTGGGCGCAACGCGCGTCTATGGTCAGTCGGAGTCCATCCTCGGCGCCGATCAGATCATCATGATCTATGAGGTGGGCGCGACCCACATTCCGGACTTCCCGGACTTTGATCAGCTCCAGATTCAGGGCCCGGACCGCCAGACCACGCACGCCAGCGCGGGCGCTGACGGCAGCGGTGCCGACGGCTCACGACTGGCCTGCTCGACCAACCCCGCCTGTTCGGTCGGCGTGGACGGCCTGCGCTTCAATCCCTTCCAGGCCAAGCGCAGTGAGTTCGCACACAGCTTCTCGTGGGGTTATCGCATCGTCTCGATCATCCGCTATGACTCGGTGCTGCCCGGGCTGTCGATCGAACCGACCCTCATCTGGGGCCACGACATCAATGGCAACGCGCCGGGACCGGGCGGTAACTTCGTTGAAGGCCGCAAGACGCTGAACTCCACCTTCCAGTTCCGCTACAAGACGGCCTACTCCTTCAACGTTTCTTACCAGCTGTTCACCGGCGGTGGCGCCAACCACGTGCTGCGTGACCGCGACAATCTCGGCTTCTTCTTCCGCGTACAGTTCTAGAAGGACGCCACCCGCAAAACGCTTGGGGCCCCGGTGCAACAGCACCGGGGTTTTTTTCTTGGGAATCGCTCAGGGCGCCGGCGCCGCTTCGCCGGACGTCCTTCTCAATGCGTGCCGCGCAGGATCGTACCGTTGGGGCTCAGTCGGCAGTGATCACGCAGCAGGCCGGCGAAATCGGTGGCGCTGACGGCGCGACTGAACAGAAAGCCCTGCATTTCGTCACAGCCCAGCGCCCGCAACATTGTCACCTGTTCAGGGTGGTCCACCCCTTCGGCGATGACGCGCAGACGCAGCGACTTCGCCAGCGACACGATGGCCGAGACAATGTTTCTGGCCGAGGCGTTGGCCGCGGATTCGACCACGAAACTGCGATCGATCTTGAGTGCGCTCAGCGGCAGGCGCGAAAGATAGCTGAGTGAGGAGTAGCCGGTGCCAAAATCATCAATGGCGATCGGAATACCCAGCGCGCACAGCTGCTGCAACTGCGCCTGGTTGCTGGCGAGATCGCGCATCAGGGTGGATTCGGTGATCTCCAGCTCGATGCCGCGGCCATCCCCCCATTCCGGCACACTCAGCATGGCGGCGACATCGTCCACGAAACTGGCCTGGCGGAACTGCATGGCCGAGACATTGACGGCGACCGGGGGTGCATCCAGGCCCTGACGCAGCCACGACCGCCGGTCGCGCAGCGCCTGCTCGATGGCCCAACGGCCGACTTGCTGAATGAGGCCTGTGTCCTCCAGCAGACGCACGATGTTGGCCACGTTGAGACCGGCTTCTGCGGTCGGCCAACGCAGCAGGGCCTCCGCGCCGCAGATGCAACCGGTGCGGAGGTCGAGTTTGGGCTGATAGTGCAGAACGAACTCGCGTGCCTCCACCGCGCTGCGCAGGCGCCCTTCCAGCGACAGCCGCTGATGCACGGCGCGATTCATCTGCGGCGCGTAGAAGACGTAGTGCTCGTTGCCGTTCTTGGCCTTCTTCAATGCCGCCTCGGCATTGCCGAGCAGGCTTTGGGCACTGCTGCCGTCATCCGGAAAGAGCGCGATGCCGGTGCGCGCGGTCGGGCGCAGTTCGATACCCGACCGGACCAGCGGTTCGCCAAGGGTGGCCCACATGCGCTCTTCCACCAGGGCAGACAGATCCGAACCGCTGTGGATATGCGGCACCACCATTGCAAAGCGGTCGCCTTCCAGCCGCGCTACGTGCTCGTGATCTCCGGCAAGATGGATGAGGCGCTCACTGACAATGCGCAGAACATCGTCGCCGGCCACCATGCCAAGGGCGTCGTTGACCGACTTGAATCGCTCCATGTCGAGCACGAGCAGCGCCAGCTGCCCGCCCTCGGCTTCGGTGCCCTGCATCATCTGCCGCAAGCGCTCGACGAACAGCGTGCGGTTCGCCAAGCCAGTGAGCGAATCATGCAGCGCCAGGAAATCGATACGCTGGCGCTGTTCGATGGAGGTCAGCGCAAAAGCGACATCGCCGGCCATTTCCTCCAGCAGGCGAACTTCCTCGGCGTCGAAGACTTCGGTATCACCAGCGTAGAAATGGATACTGCCCACCACAGCGTCGTCGCGCAGCAGCGGCACCGCGGCGGTGGAGCGGAAGCCGCGCAAGCGCGCCGCCTTCCGCCATGCAGTCATGCGCTGCTCGCCGTCAATATCATTGATCACCACGGTACGGCCTGTACGCAACACGCAGCAGGCAGGCCCCTCGTCGCCGTGGGCGCCGGGATCCAGCGCAACCGAGGCCGTCGAATCCACCTCATCCTCAACCCCGAAGCAGGCGGCTGGACGCAGCGTATCGCCCTCACCCAGCAACGCCACCGAGGCCATCGCGAAGCCGCCACCTTCCACTGCGGTGCGACAGGCGTCGAGCAACAACTCCTGTGCATCCGTGGCGCGCACGATCATGGCGCTGACTTCCGACATCATGACGCGCATGCGGTGCAACCGCTTCAGCGCCAGCTCGGCGCGACGCCGTTCGCTGATGTCGCGAATGGCGCTGACCACGAGCGAGCCATCGCTGGATTCCAGCGGACTGAGGCTGACCTCCACCGGGAACTCCGAGCCATCGCGACGGCGCGCGCGCAAGTCCAGATCGCTGCCCATCGGGCGCGCACTGGGATTGGCGGCAAAGTCGCGCCGGCGGCTGCGGTGACCGTCGCGCATCGCCTCCGGAAGCAGGATCTCGATCTGCTGACCGATCAGTTCCTCGCGCGGGTAGCCGAACAGACGCTCGGTCTGCGCATTGACCAAGTTGATGCAGCCGCGATCATCGACAATGACCATCGCATCCGGGGCACCTTCGATCGCACTGCGGAAACGCAATGCCTGCCTGCGGTGCTCGCGGGCGCGGCCAATCTCGCCGGCAAGCCAGGCAAGCAGTGCGTATTCCTCATCGAGGAAGCACGGATCGGTGGCCGATGGCTGCTGGCGGTAGCAGATGTCGATGCGGCCGGCGGCGTGATCATCGACCTCGATCGCTTCGGAGATGCGCCATGGGGTTTCTGCAAAGCCATCGCTCTGGTGCGTGCCGCCATCGAGAACAATGCGCGCACCCGCGAGGGACGGGAAGCGCCAGGCCTCCGGCAACCCCTGCACGACCTCGTCCAGCAGATCCGCCAGCGGCACATTCTGGCGATGCAAGGTTGCCGTAACCCGGCTGATGCAGTGCAACTCCTTGATGCGTTCTGCCAGCGCTTCCTCCATGCGCTTGCGCTTGCCGATGTCGCGTACGCTGCACTGGATGACCTCGGCCTCGCCCAGGCAGCAACGGCTGCTGATTAGCTCCACGTCGATAATGCGGCCGTCACACAGGCGAAAGCACAGGTCATCGCGCTGCATGCCGCCCTCGCGGCGCAAGCGGTTGAACACCGGGCGGAAGGCCACCGCACTGGCCGGGACCAGCAGATTCCAGATCGACAGCTGCTCAAGATCATCGGCGCTGTAGCCAAGCATCTGGGCGATGAAGGGATTGGCTTCCACCACATCGCCGGAATCGCTGTCCAGGATAAGCACCCCCTCGCACAGCGCTTCGAACAGATGCCGGTAACGATCAGGCGACGCACGGCGCTCGGGGCGCGGCAGCGCGTGGCTGGCATGCACCTTCGACACCATGGCAGACACTTGCTTTGAGGCACCGCGTTCCATGGTCGGGAAGAGTGCGCGACGTCGACGGCACTGCTCGACCCGACGCGTCCGACGGATTGCAACGCCCGACGATCGGCGTCCCGGTTTGCCACTGCCACAGCGCACGGTCATGACCTGCGCCGGACACGCACTCCGCTTCAGGTCATGGGACCGGGGTGATGGCAAGCGACCCGTAGGTCCGACAGCCTACACAGTGCCGGTTGCTGGCTGCACGCAGTATCGGCCCGCGCACAGCGCGGCGCAAAGGCACAGCCTTCCGGCAGTGCGCGTGGATCAGGGGGCATCCCCGGGATCGCCGGGAGCGCCGTATCGCGCGCGCCCTCCACACGCGGCCGTGCCCGCAGCAGGCCCTGGGTGTAGGGGTGTTGCGGCCGCGTCAGCAGGGTGGCGGTCGGACCCACTTCCACCGCCCGGCCGGCGTAGAGCACGGCCGTTGTGCGGCAACTTTGAGCAATCACGCCGAGGTCATGCGACACCATAATCAGCGCCAAGTCCTGCTCGGCGCGGATGTCATCGAGCAGAGCGAGAATGCTGGCCTGCACCGTCACATCCAACGCGGTGGTTGCCTCGTCGGCGATCAGCAATCGCGGCCGGCAGGCCAAGGCCATGGCGAGCACGACCCGCTGGCGCATGCCGCCGGACAACTCGTGCGGATACTGCTGCAAACGACGGGCAGCCTGAGCGATGCG
>JALEHA010000153.1 GCA_022763315.1 Algiphilus sp. | reverse complement strand
GCCTGCACTGCCTCGATATCCGAGCCACCGCGGAGATACACCAGCACATCGACGATGTCGCCTGGCCGCAGGAAACCGCCGACGGCAATGACATCGTTGACTTCCAGCGACATGGCCTTGTGCCCAGGAGGCACGATCCGCGCCAGCTCGTTGGCGTCCTTGAAGTGGCGGCCGGTGACCGGCGCGCCCGCATCCACGTCAACCAGCGGAATGCGATTCACGACATCCTGGATGCTATTGAACTGTTCTTCGGTCCTCACCGCCACTGGGGCAATGCGCACCTGATCGGGCTGGATCGGCTCGTAAGCCGCCAGCGGAGCCACGGCAACCACGGCTTCCGGAAAGCGCTCTTCGTTTTCCGTCGCCTGGGCATCGCTTTGCTCGGGAACACTCGGCGGTGCGGTCGGGGGCTGCGTGTAGCTGCGCGTCATCTGGAAGGCAACCACCGCCAGGATGATGGCAAGCAGCACGGTCACCACTGCCGCGATTTTTAGAGCCGTACTGCTCATGTTTTCCCCTTGTGCCTGATGCCGCGAATACTAGAGTAACGCCACCGCCGACGCTTGCATGCGCGCGGGCAGGGGTGGCACGTCGCCGACGAGTGGCAGGCTGATGACTGGAAAAATGGCGGGTGAGGATTCGCTCACGTCGAAATTCAGTACGACGCGCACCACCTGATTGCCATCGATCTCTTCAATGGTGACCGTTCCGAATAGATCATCCTCCTGATCCGCGAAACGCGCCCGCTGGGATACCGGCATCCACGCCAGCGTGTTGCTTGCCGCATTGCGCGCGGTGCTGCGCACCAGGGTCTCGTAGTCCGCTGCCTGCGGATCGACGCGCACCGCCGACTCGGCCGCGGTCTTTGCGGCGTAGTGGATGGACTCGTTGATCACGAAGACGTAGCTGTACACCACTGCGCCGTAGATCAACATGAAGAGGATAGGAAAAACGAAGGCGAATTCGACGACCGACGCACCCGACTGCATGCGGCGGGTACCCGACCACCACCGGCGGGATGGAATCGGACGAGGGGGCATGGCGCTCACTGCCACCCCAATGCGATGACCGCGCCGGCATGGCCGAGCAAGACGCTCGGAGCCACCGGCTGACGGGTACGCTCACGGGTAATCAGGGCCACGGTGCACCAGAGTGCGAAAGCGACCGCCCAGAGCAGCAGGAAGACGACCGCGGCGGGCCAGGACAGCACCCAGCCGATGGAGGCGAGCAATTTCACATCGCCCGCCCCCATCACACCCAGTCCGTAGCCTGGCAAGGACACGAGCGCCCCGAGACCCAAGCCAGCCAGCGCCTGCACGGCACTCTGGGCCGGAGCCTCGCCACTGGCGAAGCGCAACAGCAGGAGCAACGCCCCCCCCGCCATCAACAGCAACGGCAGGATGTTGGGTATGCGCCGCTGCCGCCAGTCCCGCAGCGCGGCGGCGGCGGTCACAAGCAGCAGCAGGCATCCCAGGGCATATTCCATCGTCATGCGGTCGCACTCATGGGGCGGGGAAACTAGCTGCCCGATCCCGCGCTGCCGATCGAGGTGGCCGCACTCTGGAACAAGGTGTTCAGTCCGGTGCCGATCTGGCCCAGCGCCACGATCAGGATGATGGCGATCAAGCCGAGAATCAGTCCGTACTCAATGGCGCTGGCGCCCTCTTCGTCGGTGAAGAACGAACGCATCCACACAGCAATAAAATCCAGCATTTTGGGCCTCCAGGGCGATTGAACGCGGCTACACCGCGGATGAACAAACATTAGGCGCAGGGCGGTTCGGGTGTCAAAACCGTATGTCCCGTCAATCTCTACCGCTTGTCCTGCTTCACGCCTTCGTCATCAAGGTGGCGGAGGCGGTAGGTGGCCAAGCAACCGGCTATCCACCAGATCGGAAGCACGATCAGGACCGCGGCATATCCATCGACCGCGTAGTGCCAACCGAGGTGGACGCTGCCAACCAGTATGCTGATGAAGAATGCGGCCGCACAAAGCAGGCCGCGCAGGCTGCCATAACGATGCGCAAGCATTACCAGCAGAAAGCTCGTACCCACATGCATGCTCGGCATGGCGGAGATGGCGCTGGTGACGCCGCCGCCACCGTGGATGTGATTGGTCCACAGCATCTCCTGCACCTGTAAAGCCCACACCGGATACTGCGCATTTTGGCTCTGGAGCAGCTGCATCAGATCGGCGTACGGCGACGCCAAGAGGGTAACCCGGTCGAAATAGCACGGCCCTGCAGAGGAGAACCAAACCGCGAATACGGTGCCGGCAATGATCCAGGACAGGAAGAAGCTGATCAGGTACTGCAAGCGGAGCTGCGCATTTCCGCGCTGGCTGGCGACCCAGATCACGCTGAAGTGCATCACGAAGAACCAAAGGTGATAGAGCACATTGATGAACCACGTCGCAGCCGCATGCGAAAACACCGCATGCGTATAGCGCCAGGGGTCCATTCCGCCATGCAGGCGTCGATCCAGTTCGGCGAAGAAGGGATCCCACGCGAAGGGTTGCAGCTGCGGGATCATCGCTTTCCAGGCCGAAAAGACACTGGTGAACATTGCCATCAGCAGCAACAGCCAGAGGACAGGGAGCATCGGCTGCGGCGCGCGGAACAAACGGACGGCATCGCGCCGGATGCTGGCGAAAGGCGACGAGGG
Source organism: Algiphilus sp. (assembly GCA_022763315.1). Lineage (GTDB taxonomy): Bacteria > Pseudomonadota > Gammaproteobacteria > Nevskiales > Nevskiaceae > Algiphilus. Next base: position 12,194 of record JALEHA010000153.1, on the reverse strand, counting down.
TCGCACCACCGCAACGAGCCGAAGCAGGTAGAAGAGGATGGCGCCACCGAACACCGTTGCGATCGCAAAAGGCAGGCTGTCGAGGACGGTGAAGCGGAACGCGCTCGGCAGGCCAAGCCCGGCCAGACGAAGGAAGGCCACGAGACTGAGGCCGTAGCTCGCCACCATCATCCACAGCAGCCGATCCGCGGCCACCGGATCGCGCTCGATCAGGCGCCAGAGCTCGGCCGGCTTCGCGTGCAACCCGGCCCGCACAGATCGAGCCCGGCGCTCTTTTTCCCCTCTACCGTGCATGCGGTCCGTCACAGGCGGCAAAGGACAGGCGTACCGCTTTCGGAAGCCGACTCGCGGCATAGCGTGTTGCGATGCAGGCGGCGCGACACGGCACCAGACAAGCGCCAGATGATGAGGGTCAATACCAGCGAGAGGTAGCCATCGATCGCATAGTGCCAGGCGAGATGTACCGAGCCGATCAGAATCAGTCCCAAGAAAATGCCGGCAGCCCAGCCCGCCGGCCTCCCGTACCGGCACGCGAGCAGGAAGATCAACGTCGTGGTGGCCACATGCAGACTGGGCATGGCCGAGATGCCACGACCCACCGCCAGCGCGCCACTCTGATAGTCGTTCCACAACAGCTGCTGCACGTCGAGGGCCCAGATCGGCACCACGCCCTGGGCGGAACGCAAGTAGTCCAGCAATGGCCCATAGGGGTCGGGTGGCCCGACGATGAGGCCGTAGTAGCAGGGGCCCGCCGAGGAAAGCCAGGTGGCAAGGCCGTTGCCCAGCAGGGTCCACAGCAGGACGAAGCACAGCATGAATTGGGTGCGCAGCACGGGACGCGTCAGCGCAAAGGCTTGCCAGAGAAAGACAAAGTAGATGACAAAAAGCCAGAGGTGATAGCCGGCGTTGATCAGACTGGTCACCAGCGGCTGGCCCAACAGCGGGTGAAGCCATTCCCAGGGCGCCTTGCCACCGTGCAGGGCAAGGTCCCACAAGTGGAAGCGCTGGTCCCATGAAAAGGGTGCGATGGCGGGCATCATGACCTTCCAGGAGGAGTAGACGCTGATCAGAACCGCGAGCAACAGGAGCGAGGGCAGCGCGGCAGTGAGACGCCTTTTCCACTGAAACCGTCGCGACGCGTTCAACGCGAAGGCCAGGGGCTGCGCCGGCCGTAGTACGAAGACGATACGCAACAACCACATCGTCACGAAGGCAGTACCGGCGGCGAGCAGCATCACCATCAGGTGCTCGCCATATAAGCTGATGTGAATGGCTCCGTGCAGACCGTGATAGGCGGCAAGAGCGTAAGCCACCATGGTGTGCACGCTAAGCACCAGCGCAAGCAGCGCATGCTCGCGTAGCTGGGGCGTCAGACCCAGTCGCCAGGTACGCGCTAGCTGCGCCGGGGCGGGCGACGGCACCGACGGCGTGTCAGACGACAAGGGCATGGACCGGATCAGGGAAGCGCATGCGCATCACTGGGCAAGCATCATGCCGCGCCGCCCGGCTCGGCACACTCAGGCGGCGCCAACGGCTGGAGCACCACGACCAGTGGCAATTGATAGGCTTGCGGAATGGCAACGTGGATCATCGGCGACCTGCAGGGTTGCTACGACAGCTTGATGCATCTCCTCGATGATGTCGCCTTCGAGGCGCGAACGGATCAGCTCATTTTCGTGGGTGATCTGGTCAATCGAGGCCCCGCTTCTGGAAAATGTCTGCGCTGGGTGCGCCAGCAATGGGAGCGCGGGGTCGCCCAATGCGTGCTGGGCAATCACGATCTGCATTTGCTCGCGGTCGCCGCCGGCAAACGCAAGCCCAATGACGGCGACACCCTGGATGACATTCTGCACGCACCGGATCGGGAGGGCCTGCTCGACTGGCTCGCGCGCCAGCCCCTGCTGCTTCGGCGCGGGGATGATTGCGTCGTCCACGCCGGCATCCACCCGGACTGGGATCTGGATACGGCGCAACGCTGTGCTCAGGAGGTCGAGGCAGAACTTTCTGGCACACACCGCGCCGCCTTTTTTGGACGGATGTACGGCAACGAGCCCACCCTGTGGCGCGACTGTACCTCTGCCGAATCGCGGCAACGTTTTACGGTGAACTGCTTCAGCCGCATGCGCTTTGTGCATCGCAAGAAGCACGCGCTGATGCTGAAAGCCAAAGGCAGCGCTGCGCAGCCACCCGAAGGATGCGTACCGTGGTTCGCCGCCCCCCACCATCGTCCCGAGCGGAGTCGGGTGTTCTTCGGACACTGGTCGACGCTCGGCCGCGTCAAATGGCCGGAGTACCGCGTACTGGGCCTGGACACGGGCTGCGTCTGGGGCAATCGCCTGACCGCATGCGACCTGGCGACAGAGAGACTGCACGCAGTGGCCACGGCGCCTGGCGAGGGGCGTACTCCCGGAACCTAGCCAAAGCGCGGCGCCCCGCGCGTCTTTGGCGCCGCCCGTTCATCGGGCCCCGCTCCCTGCTCGTCCGGGATACGTTGTACTGAGGTGACGGGCGGTTCAGGATGCGGTCTATCCGTCTGGAATCACTGGAGGGTTCCGTGTTCGCGCGCAAGCAACGTCCGGCGACTGACGCCGATGCAGGACCATTGCAGGGCAATTTTCTGATCGCCGTCGATGACGGCCGGCACAGCAGCGCTGAAGACCAGCGCGCGTTGCAGGCCATACTGCCGGAGAACGCGCGCTGTACGCTGCGCGACAGCTCCGCCGTGAAGGCGCGTGAGCTCGGGAGCGTCCAGTTTGTGCTTGCGCTGTTTGCCGACGCCAGCACAATGGACCGCCTCGCGGATGCGGTACAGCAGGCGCGCGAGGCGGGCGCGCACACGACGCTGATTCTTGCGGTGCAACCCTCGGCCCTGGCGGCCTTGGGGCGCTGGCTCAGCCAGCGCGCCGAGAGCGAGCGACTGGTGGGGACGCGGCTCATGGTGGCCAGCAGCATCAGCGAAGTCATCGAGCAGCTGCCCAAGCGGCTGATTCCGGTGCAGGAATGCAATGTCATCCGTATGCCGCAGAGCACGGAAATCGAAAACGCGCCGAAGAGCAGCTTTTTTACCTTCAGCCCGCAAATCCAGGATCTGATTCGGCGCATTCGCGCTTTCGCCGACAACGGCATCACGCGCGCCTACCTGCTCGGCGGTCCCGGCAGCGGCAAGACCTCTCTCGCCTATTACTACTATCTCAGCCGCCGCAAGGGCCGCTTTGTCTCCGTCAATCTGCTTGCCGAGGACACCGGCGACAAATCCGCGGTCAAGTCCTTGCTCTGCGGCCATGTGCCCGGCGCCTTTCCGGGGGCGGGCGCGCGGGCGGGCGCTTTCGACATCGCGCAGGACGGCGTCTGCTTCCTGGACGAGAGTCACGGCGTCATGGGTGCCGTGATGGAAACGCTGATGGAAGCCCTCGACAACGGGCAATACATGCCCTATGGCGCGGCGGCCAAGCGCCCCCTCAAATGCGCCCTCATTTTCGCCACCAATCGCAGCTGGGAGCACCTGCTCTCTTCGGTCAATATCGATGAGTTCACGCGACTGGGCGCGGCCACCCTGCAGGTTCCGGAGCTGTGCGAGCGCGAGGAAGATCTGATCGCGGTGGCGGCGACTACCCTGGCGCGGCTGGCGGCCCCCTGCACCACGTGGGAGCCACCCACAGGGGTGGACCCGGCGGCCTGGCATCGCATTCGCAGCTGCCGCTGGCACGGCAATGTGCGCGCCCTCATCCGGACCCTGGAAGCCGCCTTCGTCGAAACCACAACGGGGGCGACATCGCGCAGTGACCTCATCGACGACGTCGCCATCGGTCGCGGTATCGCGCTGTGGGAGCCAACGGAGCACCATAGCCACGCCATCTACGCCTCCAGCGTGGATTCGTCGCCCTAGTTCGCGCTGCTGCTCGCTTCCACATGCAAAGGGCCATCGCAGTGCGATGGCCCTTTGTGCATCAAACCCGAAGGGTTCAACCTACACTAGGCGTCCGCCTGATTCCTTGTCGGCGCGTTCCGCCTCTGCGTTCAGCGGCAGCACGAAGCGGCAGAGCGCTGGGCAAAGCAGAACCGCACCCAGCATATTCGCGGAGAACATGAAGACCAGCAGCAGGCCCATGTCGCGCTGGAACTGCAGGTCCGAGAACAGCCAGGTCGCCACACCGCCGGACAAGCAGACGCCGGTGAAGACGACGGCCTTGCCGGTCTGACGCAGGGTATCGAGATAAGCCTGTCGCAAGCTCTTCCCGTTCTGCTTCACCTCGCGCTCGATGACGTCATAGATGTAGATGCCGTAGTCCACGCCGATACCCACCGCCAGCGCGACGACCGGCAATGTCGCGGTCTTCAGACCGATCTCGAAGATGGCCATCAGCGCATTGGCCAGGAAGGTCACCATTAGGAGCGGCGTCACCACCGCGACCACCGCGGCCACTGTCTGATAGGACAGCAACAGGAAGATGGTGATGGTGACGTAGACCCAGAAGATGGTCGCGAATTCCTTTTCGTGCACGACTTCGTTGGTCGCGCCCATCACGCCGACGTTACCGGACGCCAATGCGAAATTGACGGGACAGGTCTTGTCATATTCGCCGTGGGCCTGCTCCGCCTGCTCGATGCGCTGCGTCAGCTCGGTGAAACGATCGGTGGCCTCAATGTCGACATCGCTCAGCCCTTGAGCATGCATCTTGCTGCGGTACTGGCGCAGCTCCTGCTGACGCCGGCCGATTTCGCGACGCGCCTCGGTGCGGGCATCACAGTAGGCCATGTCAACGTCGTGCTCGGCGACTTCGAAGTAGGCCTCCGCATTCTGGTGATCGAAGCGTTCCACTGCATTGAGCACGCGTTCGATGGTCTCCGCCTTGTGGTCTTCGGTGAAGATCAGCACCGCCATCGCCGAGCAGTCGGGGTTGAGCAGGCCGGAGGAGGTCGGCACCGGCGTGATGGCCTGCACCATGGTGTAGCGGTTGCGCGGCAGCACGCTGTACATCGGATTGGCCTCGGAGAAGGCCGCATTGACCTGGCGCGCCACCTGCGGAAGCGAGACAGTGGACTGCACGCCGTCGACATTACGCATGTGCCAGCCAAAGCGGTCGATCTGCTCCATCACGTCGTACTGGATGCAGGCTTCCGGATCGGTCTCGGCCACCACGCGCAAAATATCCGTACCCATTTCGAAGTTACGTGCGATAGCGCGGGAGTCCTGGTTGTAGCGCGAGTCGGGCCTGAGCTCGGGCACACCCGCGTCCGCATCGCCGATGATGCGGTTCTGCTGCAGATAGATGGACGCCCCGAGCACCACCGTCGCCAGCACCAGCAGGCCACCGGCCACCGGTGTGGTGGTGATGATGGTCATCGGCCGCCAGATCTTGTCGCTGGCTTCCATCTTGCGCTGGCGCTGCGCCGCGAAACCTTCCTGGTCCTTGATCGTGAGATAAGACAGCCAGATTGGCAGCAGCACCTTGTTGGTGATGATCACCGCCATCATGCCGAAGGCGGCGTTCCAGGACATCTCGCGGACGATGTCGATGGGCACGAACTGGATCGTGAGGAAGCCCGTCATGTCGGTGATCAGCGCGATCGTTCCGGGGATCGCCAGACGACGGAAGGTTTCCACCGACGCGTCGTAGCCGTTCATCCCCTTGAGCACCTGATCCGCCCAGGTATTGGTGTACTGGACCCCGTGCGAGGTACTCACCGCGAGGATGAGGAAGGGCACCAGAATGGCAAATGGATCCAATCCGAAGCCGAAACTGTGCAGCAGACCGAATTCCCAGATCACCGCGATGATCGACGACACCAACGAGATCGTGGCCAGCATGGCGCTGCCGGTATACCACCACAGCGCCAGCGCGGTACCGATCAGCGCGATCAGGAAGAAGCCTGCAACTTCCAGTGTGGCATCGGTGACGTTGCCCACTACCTTGGCGAAGCCAATGATGTGGACCTGGATCTCGTCGTCTTCGTACTTTGCGCGGATCTGCTCGAGACTGTCGGCGACCTGCGAGTAGTTGAGCTTCTCGCCGGTGACCGGATCGGTCTCGACCAGTTCGGCGTAGATCATCGCGCCAGTCTGGTCCTTGGTGGTGTAGCGGCCCACGATGCCGGCGCGTGCGACGTTATTGCGCACGGTCTCGAACATCTCTTCAGTGGGCTGATAGTCCGCCGGAATGACGTTGCCGCCCTGGAAACCGCCTTCCACCACCTCGAGGTAGCGCACATCGGGGGTGAACAGGGAGGACACGCGGGAGCGATCGACGCCTTCCAGGAAGAAGACCTCGTCAGTCACTTCCTTCAAGCGACCGAGGAACTTCTCGTTGTAGATGTCCTCGTCGTTTTGCTGGATGAGCGCTACCAGCACCTGGTTGGCGCCACCGAATTGCTTCTCGTACTGCTTGTACACCTCCATGTAGGGGTGCTCGAGCGGAATCGACTTGTCGAAGCCGGCATCCGGTCGGACCTGCGCGGTCTGATAGCCAAAGAACACCGTCAATCCGATCAGTACCAGCAACAGCAACAATCGTTTGCCGTAGATCAGCGGGACCAGGAAATCCAGTATTTTTTCCGTCGCGGGCGAACTCGGTTTTTCTGCGGCCATCGTTGGGGTTTCCCGTATCGTTGTTTAGTTGCCTGCAGTGCGCGGCGCGACTCAGGGCAGTTCGGCGTTTTCGATCCCGCCTTCCCCGACGAGAATCAGCTCGCGATTGGGTCCGAGTTGCGCCGCTGACAGTGGCGACTCGGATTCGGTGTTCTTCCGGGCCTGCACCTTGAGATCGGGCGACAGGCGAAGAATTTCGCCATTCAGGCCAACCAGAATGAAGCCGCCGTCGGGAATATCGACACCGCCGAACATCGAGTTGGTCGTGCCGGTCTCCACCTCCACCCAGCCTTCGCCTTCCAGCGACTCACCACCACCGAGCACCGGGTCGAAATCCGGGTCGATATCCGGAACGGCAGACAGATCGCGGGAGACATAAGCCGTACCGCGCAGGCCGTAGACCAGAACCCCGCCGTCCTTCAGGGCCATGCCGCCAAAGAAGGAGCTGTCATAGGGCGGTTGCAGCCGGCGCCACTCGCCGTCCCATCCCTCGGCCACGGCCAGCATGCCGTACTCGCCGACCGCGAACAGGCGTCCGTCGGTCAGCGGGAACACCCGGTTGATGTGGAACTCGTCGTTGCGAATCGCGGGGGCCTCGTAGTCCTCCCAGCTTTCACCGCCGTCTTCGGTCTTGAAGGCTAAACCGTAGGCGCCCACGGCGAGGCCACGCTGTCGATCGAGGAAGACCACGTCGTGCAGAGGCTCTTCGAGACCCGGCTCGAACTGCTGCAGTTCCCAATTGCGGCCGCCATCGGTGGTGCGCAGGATGACTGCGTCATGGCCGACCGCCCAGCCATAGTCCTCATCGACGAAATGGACGGAGGTGAGAGCGGCACGCGTGGGCATGGGCACCTGTACCCAGTCTTGGCCGTCTGCCGAGACCAGCATGTGGCCGCGATCCCCGACGGCGATATAGCGAGTTCCCGTCCAGGTCACGTCAAGCGCGAGATCCTTGTCCGCGCGCGGCATGATCTCCGCGTCATAGCTCTGTGGCGGCAGGGGGTCGAAGTCCACCTTGCCACCCATCTGTGCGCCAGCGGAAAGCGGCAACGCGCAAGCGAACACCGCCCAAACGACCGGTCGGGTAACCGGCTTCCAGAAAAAGCTCGTCATATCTCGCACCCTGCCGCAACGTGGCGCGTTGCGCTTTGTTGTTTCCGTATCGACGATCAGAACTCGTAGCCGACAAAGAACTGAATGTTGTCGCGGTCCCGCTGTAGGTCCCGGCTACCGCCACCGGTGAACCAAGTGTAGCGCACGTTCGCCTCGAACGCGTTCAGGTAATCGAAGGACAGACCGGCAATGACCTGACGCCGGCCTTCGATGAAATTACCGCCGATTCCGGGGGTTGTACCTTCCACGTCGTGGAAGAAAGCAATCAGCGGGCTGACATTCATTCCGAGGAAGAGGTTGTCATAGCGGGGCTGGATCACGGCGCGATAGCCGTAGGAAATATCGGTACCGAAGGTATCGAGGTCCGCGATGGCGGTCGGGTTCTGGCGACCGCGGCGGTCGAAATCGTCCGGGTTGTTGGGATCACCCGGGTCTTCCGGCCGCTGGTCGGCTGGCTGGATGCCGCGACTGCCGTCGGCGCCGTGCGATACGTGGGTATCTGCCTGCCCGCCATTGAACTGCAATTCCTCCAGCCCTGGCATGTCGATGACGTGCTGCAGACCAACCTCCAGCAGCAGGGTCACCTGCGTGGCGCCAATCGGGTTGCCGCTGCCACCGACAAAGCGGATGAAGTTGAGATTCAGCTGGCCGGTTTTCAGATACTCGTAACCGCGCACGTATTGGTTGGCCTCGATGGGCTCGCCGCGGTACTGGGAGATGAAGTCGGGGACGGCCGTACGGCGGCCCGGCAGCGTCGCGATACCGAGCTCGAAATCCTCTTCCGGGAAGGCCGGCTGCAAAGCGGCAAAAATCAGGTCCGTGGAATGAATCTGGGTGGGCAATCGCGGCCGGTAGGCATACTCGCCGGAGAAGGCCGTGCCGAAGATATTGGTGTTGAAGGAGATGCCATACAGCTTGATGTCTTCCGGATACTCCAGGAAGACACGCGCCGAATCCAGCGGCAGGCTCTCGCGCCCGGCGGGCTGGAAGTCGCCAATGCCGGCTGCCGCGGCCAGATTGCTGACCGGCACCTGGCACGATGCCACCAGGCTCGCGATATTGGTCAACGGTGCGGTCGGCAGATCACCGATGATGGGCGCCTCTGCGAGACCGTTCAGAATCTGCGCCAGCACCGCGCCCTCTGCGGGCTCGCCCACGCAGGTCGCGTCCGCGGCACGCGCACTCACCAGCGGGAAGCGGCTGTGGTAATTGGAGAAATACAGGCCGATCTCGGTGCCGCCGATGAGATCCGGAAAATACTGGCGTAACGCAAAACCATATTGGCCGCCATCATCCGGTTCGCGCGCATTCTCTTCTGCGTAGTCCCGCGGTACGAAACGCGACGAAGTCGAGCCCGCGATGGCCGCGGGATCGTCCGGGTTCCGGTAGGGCTCATACAACTGAAGGGGATCTTCCGGCGCCTTGCCAAAGGCCAGCATCGCGCCTTGGCCACCATCACCGACGATGTCACTGGTGGAGAAGAAGCTGCCCACCGGATCCACAACCACCGGCCGGTGTTCGTACTGATAAAAGGCTTCCAGTGAAAGGTCGCCGAACAGGCGGGTCTGCAACTGCACCATGCCCTGCGGGCGCAACAGCTCCGCGATATCGAAACCCGGCACGCGCAGCAACGCCTGATTCGGGGGGTTGATGAAATTCAGGCTGTTCGATACCAAGAAGGCCGATTCACCCCAGTTGATGACCTGACGCCCCACCTTCATGGTGAGGAAGCGGTCGCCAATGAAAGGGAGATCAAAGGTGACGAAACCGTCGAGCAACTGCGCGCTGGTTCCGATCCGGCTCTTCGATGCGTTCGGCAGCGGCGTGCGGCGCGGCAGGTGCGTGGTGTCGAAATTGGTTTCGTCCAGATCGACGTAGGTGTGGTCGAACAGCACCAGGGTGCGCGCGAAGAAGTCAAAGTCGATGCCGGCGACGGGCAGACTGAAGCGGATATCGGTCTGCAGCTTGGCGGCTGCATTCACGATATCGCCCTTATCGAAGTTGGTGTTGCCGTTATCCGCGTTCGGGCCGAAGCCGCCGGGCTCGGTCACATAACGCTGGTTGGCATCGCCAAACTGAGGATCATCGACCAGCGAACTACAGGTATCTCCCATGAACATGCGGTCCGGGCTGTCGAATTCGCCCTGGGTACGGGTGACGCAGATACCGGGGTTCAGGGTTGACTTGCTGACCAGCGAGGGATCGCGGTCCTGCGTACGCCAGCGGGCACCCACGGTAAACAGGTTCGAGAGGGAGATCTCGGTGTAGTCACCGATCGGCATTTCGATCGCTGCCGCCGGACTGCTTGCCCCAACCACCAACGCCAAAGCACCCAAACGACAAAGGACCGCGCGTACACCCGTGACTGATGCAGACATGCAATGACTCCCCCGAGAATCTTGGTTGGCGCTCGACATCCGTGTCGCGCGTGGGCACCGCAAGCGAGTTGGCGGCGCTTCATAGAATGATCAAGGTTTTAGCAGAAGCCCTTGCCACACCGCAATAAGTTTTGGGTCGTGAATATTCATGAATCGGCGCTGACTGCCGCCGAGGATGGGTCCGTGCTCAGGCGACTCGCCATATGATCGCGGCCATGCGGCCGCACGGCCCGTCACGTCGATGCGAGTAAAAAATGGCTGGCTGACTAAAGGTGCAAAGGCCGCTGTCATGCACGGCCACGCCGGCCGCCTCGAGGCGATGGCGCGCCAGCCTGCCCAGATCCGCACGCCATTGCCCCGCACCCAGGCCGACGAAGGCAGCCGTGTCCTCGGGGCGATTGAAGGCGGCGCGCACATCCTCGCGCACAACAAATCCCTTCGGACCAATGCGCGCACCGAGCCACGCCATGTAGTCACTGGAGGCTCCTGGCAATGCCGCCAGACCGGCCTCGAGCACGCCGGCCGCCAGGCCGCGCCAGCCAGCATGCAGCGCAGCCACGGCCCCGCCATCGCGCCGCGCCAGCAATACCGGCAGGCAATCGGCGGCCATGACGGCGCACGGCAGCTGTGGTTGATCGGTCCAGACCCCATCGGCTTCCGGTGCATCGCCTGGGCCAATGGCGTGGGCCGGCAGCACCGTCGTGCCGTGCACCTGGCGCAGCCAAGGCGGCGCACTCGGTAGGCCTGCCGCTTGCAACAGGCGCGCACGGTTCAATCGCACCTGTGCGCTGTCGTCCCCGCTGTGCAAGCCGAGATTGAGGCTCGCGAAGGCGCCTTCGCTGACTCCTCCCTCGCGGGTCGACATGCAGGCCCGCACATTGCCTGGCGCCGGCCAGTCCGGCCACAACAGCGGTGGACTACCCGCAGCCATGCGGCTCAGGCACCGCGGTCCGGGGCGTGCTGCGTCAGCGCCTCGACCAGTGCGCGGAAGTCCGCAGGAATGGGCGCCGCAATATCAACCGCTTCGCCGTGCACCGGATGGGCGAACTGCAGACGCCGCGCGTGCAGTGCCTGGCGTGGAAAGCCTTCGAGATGGTCCCGCAGAATCTGGGGAATGCCCTTGCCATGCCCGCGTCGCCCGCCATAGGCGTCATCCCCGACGATCGGGTGATGGATGTGGCGCATGTGGACGCGGATCTGATGCGTGCGTCCGGTTTCGAGCTGCACCGCCAGCAGGGTATGCCAGGCGAAACGCTGCTGGATGCGGTAATGGGTCACGGCCGTCCGCCCGGATTCGTTCACCGCCATGCGCGTGCGCGAACGCGGGTCGCGGCCGATCGGGGCATCCACCGTCCCCCCGGAGACCAGCCGCCCCCACACGATGGCTTCGTAGCCGCGACGAATCTCGCGCGCCTGCATCATGCGCACTAGATGGGTATGGGCACGCAGACTGCGGGCAACCACCATGACGCCGCTGGTGTGCTTGTCGAGGCGATGGACGATGCCGGCGCGCGGCAGATCGACCGACTCGGGATAGCGGTACAGCAGCGCATTCTGCAGGGTGCCGTCAGCGACGCCCGCCCCCGGATGCACGGTGAGGCCCGCTGGCTTGTTGATGATGGCCAGATCCGCGTCTTCATACAGCACGTCGAGAGCGATCGCCTGCGCGCGCTGGCCCTCAGCTTGGTCGTGCAGTGGCTCCGGGTCGAGATCGATCTGATCGCCAGCCGCCACCGCCACACGCGGACGCGCCGCCACCGCCCCATTGACGCGCAGTCGCCCGGCCTGTATCCAGGCCTGCAGACGGGCGCGGGAATAGTCTGGGAAGAGCTGGGCTGCGACCGCATCCAGGCGTCTGCCGGCAAGCCTTTCAGGCACCTCGGCTGCCTCCGATATACTCCGCGATTGCTCCACTAGAGCCTCTTCACTATGACCGTTGCGCGCTTGATCTCGCACGCCAAACGCACGATCACCGTATTGTGCACCAGCACCCTGCTTGCCGCCTGTGCCAGCGACGGCACAGCGCCGCCTATCGTCGACAATCCGTTCAGCGACTCCGACCGGCTCAGCCAGCGCGAATTGCGGCTGGAGGCGGACGAGTTGTACCGCTCGGCGCG
>JALEHA010000152.1 GCA_022763315.1 Algiphilus sp. | reverse complement strand
GCGCGAATGGATTCGCCGCGCTGCATCAAATCGAAACCGTGATTGATGTCCTCCAGTGCGAGCTTATGCGTGATCAGCGTGTCGATATCGATCTTGCCGTCCATGTACCAGTCGACGATCTTCGGCACATCGGTGCGACCACGGGCGCCGCCGAAAGCGCTGCCCTGCCAGACACGGCCGGTCACGAGCTGGAAGGGGCGTGTGCTGATCTCGGCCCCGGCGGGCGCCACGCCAATGATGGTGGATACGCCCCAGCCCTTGTGGCAGCACTCCAGCGCCTGCCGCATGAGCTGGACATTGCCCACGCATTCAAAGCTGTAGTCGGCACCGCCGTCGGTGAGCGCCTGAATATGCGCCACTGTGTCGTCGACGGTCTTGGGATTGACGAAGTCGGTCATGCCGAAGGCGCGGCCCAATGCCTCGCGTTCCGGATTGAGGTCCACGCCGATGATCTTGTCCGCGCCCACCATGCGCGCGCCCTGAATCACGTTCAAACCAATGCCACCGAGACCGAAGACCACCACATTGGCGCCGGCTTCGACCTTGGCAGTGAACAGCACCGCGCCAATCCCCGTGGTCACGCCGCAGCCGATATAGCAGACCTTATCGAAGGGCGCGTCCTCGCGGATCTTGGCCAGGGCGATCTCCGGCAGCACCGTGTAATTGGCAAAGGTCGAACAGCCCATGTAGTGATGCAGCTTCTGGCCGTTCAATGAGAAGCGGCTGGTGCCGTCGGGCATCAGCCCCTGCCCCTGCGTACCGCGAATCGCCGAACACAGATTCGTCTTCTGGCTGGTGCAATGTTTGCACTCGCGGCACTCTGGCGTGTACAGCGGGATGACGTGATCCCCGGGCCGCAGATGCTTTACATCGGGCCCGACCTCCACCACGACGCCGGCGCCTTCGTGGCCAAGGATCGACGGAAACAGACCTTCAGGGTCTTCGCCCGACAGTGTGAACTTGTCGGTATGACACAGCCCCGTGGCCTTGACCTCCACCAGCACCTCGCCCGCCTTGGGGCCCTCGAGTTGTACAGTCTCAATCGTCAGGGGTTGGCCTGCGGCGTGGGCAACTGCGGCGCGAACATCCATGAAGCGGTCTCCGTTGAAGGGGGGCGACAGCTTAGTACGTCAGCCGCCCGTATGAAGATCGGTCACACTGCGCGCTTGCACTGGGAGGAGAGACAACCAGGTGGCGGCGGAGATTCAATACGATCCGCAAGGCTTGCAGGCCTTGAATGCGGCACTGGCCTTCATCGTCTTCAGCGTGGCCCTGCACCTACGCCTGGAGCAGTTGCGCGCCGTCGTGCGCGCACCGCGCGTCGTGCTGGTCGGCCTGCTCGCGCAGTGGCTGGCCCTGCCGGCCATCACCCTTGTCCTGATCCTGCTGGTGCGGCCGGAGCCCGCCTTCGTCGCCGGCATGGTGCTCATCGCCGCCTGCCCCGGCGGGCAGGTGTCCAATTTCTACGCCATGTTGGCGCACGGCAATGCCGTGCTCTCGGTGACGTTGACCAGCATCTCCACCCTAGCCTGCGCGCTGCTCACGCCGCTGCTGTTCGCAGTTGGATTACAGGTGGCAGGCACCAGTGGCGGCAACCTGGAAGTGCCACTTGGAGACATGCTGCAACTGCTGGCGTGGACGGTGCTGCTGCCGCTGACGCTGGGACTGGCTGTTCAGCGATGGCTGCCGGTAGCCGCCGCCCGACTGCGTGCGCCCTCGCGCCTCGTGGCCGCCGTTCTGTTGGCGACGATCATCGCCATCGGACTGTTCAACAACCGCGGCCTGCTCACGGACCCCACAGTGCTCGCGATGTTCTGGCTGGTGGTTGTACACAACGCCCTTGCCTTTGTCGCCGGCTACGCCGTGGCACGGGCTTTCCGCACACCCGAGCCGGAAGCCCGCGCCGTGACCCTGGAGACCGGCATTCAGAACGCCGGGCTCGGCCTGATCCTGATCTTCAATTTCTACCCGGATCAAGGGGGCATGATGACCCTGGTGGCCACTTGGGGCGTCTGGCATCTGCTGGCGGGCGCGGTTCTGGCGCGCTGGTGGCAGCGACGGACCTTACCTCGCCCCAACTAGCCGAAGATGCGCCGCAGCGCCCCCTCAAAGTCCGCTTCCACCTCCGGAAGATCGGCCAAGGTTACGCCGCCTTCGAGCCGCAGGCGAGCGAAAGCGGGAAGCACCGCATCCTGCGGGACCTCGTGGACGAAGGACAAGCGCAGCAGCTTGCGCGCCACCAGCACGACATCGTGCACATCCGTGGCCCCGCCATGGCTGCGCATGGGGTCCTTGGCCGCCATTGCCGCATCGCTGATGCTGTGCGGGAAGCCCCATTCGGCGAGCAGGTAATAGCCCATCTCGGGCTGCAGCGCCCGAATCAGCGCTGCGATGCCGGGTTCGTTATCAAAGCGCCCGGGCGCTTCGTCAGCCAGCCGTATCACAGGAAGGCACCCCACCAAATGCAACAGTCCCGCCAGCAGCGCTTCGTCGGTGCCCACGGTACTGCCTCGGCTGCGAGTGAGCGCTTCGCACAACGCTCCGACACGGACGCTTTCCAGCCAGATGTCGGTGGCCACGCGGTGCAGGGTGCGCGAATGCGCACAGAACATTTGCTCAAGTGCCAGCCGGTTGACCAGGGCGCGCGTGTATTCCATGCCGAGTCGGGTCACGGCCGCCGGCAACGTGTCAACGGGCGCCCTGCTCTGACTGTAGGCGCTATTGGCCGCAACCACCACGCGCGCCGCAATGGCGGGATCGAGCGCAATGCTCCGGGCGATCTCCAAGGCATCACAATGGTCGTCACGCACCAGCGCGTTCACTCGCATGGCGACGTCGGGAAGCGTGGGAAGGACCACTGCGTTCTGGTCGATGGCGTCGCGCACTTCGCGCGCAAAGTCGAGCAGCTTGCGGGAATGCCCGACGAGGGGAGATGGCGCCTCGCGCGGAGGCTCAACCACCACAGATTCTGTGGACGCCAAAAACTTCATGTTCGCCGCTCCGCAGGGACTGCGCAGGCCGTTGCTGAGCTGCGAGCATGCCGCTGATGCCACACGGCGGCGCACGGTTCACGATCAAGGGCGCAAGGACATTGACGAGTGGCGCGCAATGGCAGGCGTTGCGAGCAACCTCACTTCGATTCATGGCGATGACGGCAGCTACTGCATCAGGCCGTCGAGCGCCACCGCGAAAGCGCGGTGGAACTCGGGCAGATCCTCCAGCGTCGCCAGATAGGGCAGGCGCAACCGTTCAAAGGCGGGCAGCTCCGCATCGGCGGACAGGGCGCGCAGGAAATCCAGCGACAGCAGCTTCCGCGCGACGATGACGACGTCGCTGGCCTCGGTAGCGCCCTCATGCTGCCGCCACGGATCCTTGTAGACCCAGGCGCAGGCACAGAACGAAGCCGAGAACCCCCATGCGGACAGCAGGTAGTGGCCAATCTCCGGTTGCAGGATCCGGATGACGTCGATGATGTGCTCGTGGTGCCCATCCAGTTCCTGCCGACGGTCCGCCATACCGATCACCGGCAGTGCGCCCACCAGATGCAGCAGGCCGCCGAGCATGGCTACCTCGGGATGCAGTTCGGT
>JALEHA010000151.1 GCA_022763315.1 Algiphilus sp. | reverse complement strand
CGCTTCTCGCGCGCGGTGACCAGCTCTTCGCGAATACGGTTGAGTGCGGCTTCGTCGTGCGTCTCGAACACGTCGTCGAGACCGGAGGCACCGACTTCCAAACTGCGCAGCGCCTTCTGGAAGGATTCCTGGAAATTGCGGCCGATGGCCATCGCCTCACCCACCGACTTCATCTGCGTGGTCAGACGCGAGTCGGCCTGCGGGAACTTCTCGAAGGCGAAGCGGGGGATTTTGGTGACGACGTAGTCGATGGAAGGCTCGAAAGAGGCCGGCGTGACGCCGCCGGTGATCTCGTTGGAGAGCTCGTCCAGGGTGTAGCCCACCGCGAGCTTGGCCGCGACCTTGGCGATCGGGAAACCGGTGGCCTTGGAGGCCAGTGCCGAGGAACGCGACACGCGCGGGTTCATCTCGATGACGATCAGGCGGCCCGTATCCGGATTGACCGCGAACTGGACATTCGACCCACCCGTCTCGACGCCGACCTTGCGCAGCACCGCCAAGGAGGCGTTGCGCATGATCTGGTATTCCTTGTCAGTCAGGGTCTGCGCGGGCGCCACGGTGATCGAGTCGCCGGTATGCACGCCCATCGGATCCAGGTTTTCGATGGAGCAGACGATGATGGCGTTGTCGGCGCGATCGCGCACGACCTCCATCTCGTATTCCTTCCACCCGAGCAGCGATTCCTCGATCAGCACCTCGTTGGTGGGTGACAGGTCGAGGCCGCGTCCGCAGATCTCCTCGAATTCCTCGGCGTTGTAGGCCACGCCTCCGCCGGAGCCGCCCAGGGTGAAGCTGGGTCGGATGATGACCGGGAAGCCGATGTCCTGTTGCAGCGAACGCGCTTCCTCCATGCTGTGAGCAAGACCCGAGCGCGGCGACTCCAGACCGATCTCGGTCATCGCGTTGCGGAACTTCTCGCGGTCCTCTGCCAGGTCGATAGCGTGCTGCGACGCGCCAATCAGTTCGACATTGAACTGATCCAGTACGCCATGGCGCCACAGGTCCAGGGCGCAATTCAGTCCCGTTTGACCACCCATCGTCGGTAGCAGCGCGTCCGGGCGCTCGGCCTCAACGATCTTGGCCACCGTCTGCCAGGTCACCGGCTCGATGTAGGTCGCGTCGGCCATTTCCGGGTCGGTCATGATGGTGGCCGGGTTGGAGTTGACCAGAATCACCCGGTAGCCCTCGGCGCGTAGCGCCTTGCAGGCCTGTGCGCCGGAGTAGTCGAACTCGCAGGCCTGACCGATGACGATCGGGCCCGCGCCAATGATGAGAATGCTGTTGATGTCGCTGCGCTTGGGCATATCAGGTCCTGGAGGCACCGGCGTGGCGGTCGATCATGTCCACGAAGGCGTCGAAAAGTTGCGCCACATCATGCGGCCCCGGCGACGCTTCCGGATGCCCCTGGAAGCTGAAGGCGGGCGCGTCATTCAGGGCAAGACCCTGGTTGGTTCCGTCGAAGAGCGAGCGGTGCGTCACCGTGACGCCCACTGGCAGATGCGCTTCGTCGATGGCGAAACCGTGGTTCTGGCTGGTGATCATGACCTGTCCGGTGCGCAGGTCCTGTACCGGGTGATTGGCGCCGTGATGGCCGAACTTCATCTTGTGGGTGCGACCGCCCGCGGCCAGGCCCATGATCTGGTGGCCGAGACAGATGCCGAACAGCGGGACCCGCTTCTCGATCAATGTGCGCGCAGTGGCGATGGCGTAATCGCAGGGCTCCGGATCGCCCGGGCCGTTGGAGAGCAGCACGCCATCCGGCGCCATTTCGAGAATACTGGCCGCGCTGGTCGTCGCCGGCACGACGGTGACGCGGCAGTCCCGGTCGACCAGCATGCGCAGGATATTGCGCTTCACTCCGAAATCGCACACCACTACGTGACGCCGGCCGCCGGGACGCTGCGGGCAACCATTCTCCGCAAAGGACCAGCTGGCCTGTTCCCACACGTAGGGCTCCGCGGTACTCGCCTCGCGCGCCAGATCCGCGCCGGAAAGCCCAGGAAAAGCGCGCGCCTCGGCCAACGCCGCCTGGTCGACGCCGTCCCCCGTCATGATGCAGCCAGGCTGCGCCCCATGCGTGCGCAGATGGTTGGTCAGCCGCCGGGTATCGATGCCGGCGATGGCGACCGTGCCGTTGGCGCGCAGATAATCGTCGAAGGCCTGGGTCGCGCGGTAGTTGCTGCGCGGCCGCGGGCTTTCCCGCAGGATGAGCCCCGCCAGCTGCACCTTCTCGGATTCCGCATCGTCGGGATTGGTGCCCACATTGCCGATATGCGGACAGGTCAGGGTCACGATCTGGCGCCGATAGGAGGGGTCGGTCAGGATTTCCTGGTAGCCCGTCATCGACGTGTTGAAGACCACCTCACCGGTGGTCGCGCCCTCGGCGCCGATGGCATGTCCGTGAAAGAGTGTGCCGTCGGCGAGAGCGACGGTCGCGGGAATTGGGGCGCGCATTCGAGCGTTATCCGGTTCGGGTGGACGTCTCGACCGCGGGCAGGCGTACGCACCGGAGGTCGAACCGGGCGCGAATTCTAATGGGTCGCCGGTCCGTCGTCCATTTGTAATGTTCCGTTGCCGCCCGCATCCTCCGCGAGCCGGGCCAGGGCCGCACCTTCCAAGCGAAAACGCTGCCATTCGGGCTGGTGCATCCCGCCGAGGCGCCGATAGAAGGCGATGGCCTCCGCATTCCAGTCCAGCACCGACCACTCGACGCGGGCGAAACCGCGTCGATGCGCCTCCGCACAGACCGCACGCAGCAGCGCCAGACCGACGCCCTGCCGCCGCCAGATCGGCCGCACATAGAGATCCTCAAGGTAGAGCCCGGCACGGCAGCGGAAAGTGGAGAAGGACTTGAAGCTGAGCGCATAGCCAACCAGGGGCGCCTGGCCGCCGTCCTCCTCGGCTTCGGCGACGAGGCCTTCGACCCACGGACGCCGCCCGAAGGCACCCTCCATGAGTCCCTCGCGGTCCAGTGTCAGCTCGTGCTTCAGGGCCTCGAAGGCGGCCAGCTCCTGCACCATCGCCAGTACGTCGTCGATGTCCTGAGGCGCCATGGCGCGTAGCCGCCACCCCGCCATCTCAGGACAGGCCCAGCACGTCGAACATGTCGTAGCGGCCGGGACCGCGCCCCCGCAACCAGGCAGCGGCGCGTAAGGCCCCGTTGGCAAAAGTGGCTCGGCTGGACGCGCGATGGCCGATTTCGACGCGTTCGCCATCGCCCAGAAAAAGGACTTGATGGTCGCCCACGACGTCTCCACCGCGCACGGTCGCGAAGCCGATGCTGCCCTCGGGACGCGCACCGGTATGCCCCTCGCGCGACATGACGGCGACATCGCGCAGCGACACGCCACGCCCCTCCGCCGCGGCCTCGCCCAGCGCCAGCGCCGTTCCGCTGGGCGCATCGACCTTGTGCCGATGATGCGCCTCGACGATTTCGATATCGAAGTCCTGACCCAATGACTGCGCGGCCCGCACCACCATCGCACGCAGCAGGTTCACGCCCAGACTGAAATTGGCCGCCATCACGATGGGGATATCCGCGCTGGCGGTATCGATATCCGCGAGCTGGCTGGTGCTGAAACCGGTGGTACCGATCACCATGCCGCGTCCGGCTTGTCGCGCGGCTTCAAGCACGGCCATGGTCGCTTCCGGTCGGGTGAAGTCCACCACCACGTCGCACGCAGACACAGCGGCTGCCACATCGCTGCTGACAAGCACCGCCGCCTCTGGAATGACGGGCCGCCCCATCCCTTCGGCCTCGGCGTGGTCGAGAGCCGCTGCAATGCGCAGATCGCTGCGCCCTAGTGCCGCATAGGCCAGCGCCTGTCCCATCCGTCCACCCGCGCCGGTAATCGTGACGCGCAATGCTTCGCTCATGGATCCTTCCTCGTCAGGCGGCGCTTAGCTGCCGATGGCGTCTTCAATGAACTTCCGCGCCTTGTCCAGCCAGGAACTCGACTGGGGCGTGTGGCGCTCCTTGGAATTGTCCATCGATTCGCCGAATTCGCGCAGCAACTCCTGCTGCTTGCGGGTCAGCTTCACCGGCGTTTCCACCGTCACGGTGACCATCAGATCCCCCTTGCTGCCGCCGCGCAGGCTCGGCATACCCTTGCCACGCAGGCGGAAGGTCTTTCCGGTCTGTGTGGCTTCGGGAATCTTCAGATTGGCCTTGCCATCGAGCGTCGGTACTTCCATCTCTCCGCCCAATGCCGCCGTGACAACGCTGATCGGCACGGAACAGAACAGGTCCGTGCCTTCACGCTCGAAGATGGGATGCGGCTTGACGTTGATCTGAATGTAGAGGTCCCCGGGCGGTGCGCCTGCGTCGCCCGGTTCACCGTCGCCACTGCGCCGGATACGGTCGCCCATATCCACGCCGGCCGGAATCTTGACCGACAGGGTCTGCTCGTTGCGGATCTGCCCCTGACCGCGGCAATCCGAACAGGGATCGGTCACCACGGTGCCGCGGCCGCGACACTGCGGACAGGTTTGCGCCAGAGTAAAGAAACCCTGCTGAATACGGACCTGGCCACGACCATGACAGGATGGACAGGTCGGCGGCTTGCTGCCGCCGGCGTTGCCGGTGCCCTTGCAGCTGCTGCAGTTGTCGAAGCGCGGGATGGTGATGGTGCGCTGCGTGCCGGCGAAGGCTTCCTCCAGCGAGATCTCGAGGTCATAGCGCAGGTCCGCGCCACGACGCGGACCGCCGCGTCCGCCGCCACCGAAAATGTCGGAGAACATGTCGCCGAAAATGTCGGAGAAGCCGCCGCCAAAGTCACCCGCTCCCGGGCCGCCGCCGCTGCGCTTCAGGCCATCGTGGCCGTACTGATCATAAATCTGCCGTTTCTGCGGGTCGGAGAGCGCCTCGTAGGCTTCCCCCGCCTCCTTGAACCGGTCTGCGGCATCCTCGTCCCCCGGATTGCGGTCCGGATGGAGCTTCATTGCAAGGCGTCGATACGCCTTCTTGATGTCATCTTCGGACGCGTTTCTCGATACGCCCAGCACCTCGTAGTAATCGCGCTGGCTCATGCTGCTCCCTGCTGCCATGAAGTCGGGTCCCCGTCGCGCTGTGGACGCGATGCGGGTCGCGGTTGACCGCGCTGCGCATCCGCATCAACGGGACAGGTGGCCTCCACGCCCCTGCTCATCGTCTCGCCGACGCCCGTCCGCGGACGTGTTGCAAACGCAAAACGCCCGAGAGACGGGCGCCTGCGCAACGCGACAGGTAACGCCGGCTGCCCGGCACTGGGGCCGAGCAGCCGCATCCTAACCTGCCTACTTCTTGTCGTCGTCCTTGACCTCGGTGAATTCCGCGTCGACGACATCCTCTTCGGACTTCGCCTGGGCATCGCCGCCCTGGCCGCTGGCGTCACCGCCTTCAGCCTCGCTGCTCTGAGCGTAGGCGCGCTCGGCCAACTTGGCGGAGGCTTCGGCCAGTGCCTGTACGGCATTGTCGATCGCTTCCTTGTCGTCGCCCTTCAAGGCTTCGCGCACGGCTTCGATCTTGGACTCGATCTCTTCCTTTTCGCCGGATTCCAAATTCTCGCCGAGATCGCTCATCGACTTCTCGACACCGTGAATCATGGCATCGGCCTGATTGCGCGAATTGACGAGGTCGGCGAACTTCTTGTCCTCCTCGGCGTGGGCTTCGGCATCCTTGACCATCTTCTCGACTTCGTCCTCGGACAGGCCGGAGCTGGCCTTGATCTCGATCGACTGCTCCTTGCCAGTGGCCTTGTCTTTGGCCGACACGTTGAGGATGCCGTTGGCGTCGATATCGAAAGTCACCTCGATCTGCGGCGTGCCGCGGGCCGCCGGCGGGATGTCGGTAAGGTCAAAGCGGCCGAGCAGCTTGTTGGCCGACGCCTGCTCGCGCTCGCCCTGGTAGACCTGAATGGTCACCGCGGTCTGGTTGTCCTCGGCGGTCGAGAAAACCTCCTGCTTGCGCGTCGGAATGGTGGTGTTTTTTTCGATCAGCTTGGTCATGCGGCCGCCGAGCGTTTCGATGCCCAGCGACAACGGGGTGACGTCGAGCAACAGCACGTCACTGCGTTCGCCGGAGAGCACCGAGCCCTGTACAGCGGCGCCGACCGCGACGGCCTCGTCGGGGTTGACGTCCTTGCGCGGTTCGCGGCCGAAGAATGCCTTCACCGCTTCCTGCACCTTCGGCATGCGGGTCTGACCACCGACCAGGATCACCTCGTCGATGTCCGAGGCCTGCAACCCGGCGTCCTTGAGCGCCGTCTTGCAGGGCTCGATGGCGCGCGTGATCAGGTCTTCGACCAAGCCTTCGAGCTTGGCGCGGGTCAGCTTCAGGTTGAGGTGCTTGGGGCCGCTCTGATCAGCCGTCACATAGGGCAGATTGATCTCAGTCTGCGTGGTCGACGACAGTTCGATCTTCGCCTTTTCAGCCGCCTCCTTCAGGCGCTGTTTGGCGAGCGGATCCTTGCGCAGGTCGATGCCCTGCTCCTTCTTGAATTCATCGGCGATCCAGTCGATGACGCGGTTGTCGAAGTCCTCGCCACCGAGGAAGGTATCGCCATTGGTGGCATGCACCTCGAACTGCTTGTCGCCGTCAACATCGGCGATCTCGATGATGGAGATATCGAAGGTACCGCCGCCGAGGTCGTAGACCGCGACCTTCTTGTCGCCGCCCTGCTTGTCGAGACCGTAGGCCAGCGCGGCGGCCGTCGGCTCGTTGATGATGCGCTTGACCTCAAGACCGGCGATCTTGCCGGCATCCTTGGTGGCCTGGCGCTGCGAGTCATTGAAGTAGGCCGGCACGGTGATCACCGCCTGAGTGACCTTTTCACCCAGGTAGTCCTCGGCCGTCTTCTTCATCTTCTTCAGCACTTCCGCCGAAATCTGCGGCGGAGCGAGCTTCTGATCCTTGACCTGCACCCAGGCGTCGCCGTTGTCCGCCTTCACGATCTGATAGGGCACCATGTCGATGTCCTTCTTCGTGATGGGGTCGTCGTAGCCACGACCAATCAAACGCTTGATCGCATACAGGGTGTTGGTCGGGTTGGTGATCGCCTGGCGCTTGGCCGGGCGGCCGACCAGTACCTGACCGTCGTCGGTATAGGCCACCACAGAGGGCGTGGTGCGCTCACCTTCGGCGTTCTCAATGACCTTGGACTGGTTGCCTTCGAAGACCGCGACACACGAGTTCGTCGTGCCGAGGTCGATTCCGATCGTGCGGGACATGGTTGGACTCCTATGGAAAAACTGGATTGCGAATCTGTTGTGGCCGTTTGCTGGCCTCTGGCTTGCTAGGTTGGGGCGTTCGCCAAGCGTTCAACCCCGGAGGCAAAATTCAGGCGGCGCTGTCGCCGTTTCCTGACTCGTCACCCTGGCCGGCCGGCACCGCCGACGCCACGACCACGCGCGCCGGACGCAATACGCGCTCGTGCAAGCAATAGCCCTTCTGCACGACTTCCAGCACATGGTTGGGGGCCACTTCGCCACTGGGCACCATCGACACCGCTTCGTGCACCGAGGGGTCGAAAGCGTCGCCAGATGGGTCGAGAATGGAGACGCCATGGCGCGTGAGCGTGTCGTGCAGTTGCTTCTGGGTGAGCTCGATACCTTCCACCACCGCGCTCCCCGCATCCGAATCGCGCGCGGACTTCAGCCCCAGATCCAAACTGTCCGCCACCGAGAGCAGATCGCGAAAGACCTTCTCGGCGGCGTACTTGACCGCGTTCGCGCTCTCGCGCTCCATGCGCTTGCGTTGGTTCTCGGCCTCGGCGCGGACGCGCAGCAGTTGTTCGCGATACTCGTCCGCCGCTGCGCGGGCCTGTGCCAGCGCGTCCTCACCCTGCTGGGCAGCGGCGTCGGCCGCGGCCGCATCGGCGCGCTGTTCGGTGTGTTCGGGCGCCGTGTCCTCGCCCGCCTGTTCCTGATCCTGCGGCTTGTCTTGTTCCGCCATAACCCCTTGCTCATGCAATGCGTGGATGAATAGGCGCCCGAGTGACGCCGCATGGCAAGCAAATAAGGGCGATCAGGACACTTTCAAGCCTTGGCTGAGAATCTTTGCGGTATCGCGCACCAGCGGAATGATGCGGCCATAGGCCATACGGGTGGGCCCGATGACACCGATCACGCCGGCGGTCTGGCCGTTCACGCTGTAGGGCGCGGTCACCACGCTGCACTCGTCGAGCACTCGATAGCCCGACTCTTCGCCGATGAAGAGCTGCACGCCCTGTCCATCCAAGCATCGATCGAAAATCGCCAGCAGATCACGCTTGCGGTCCAACGCCTCGAACAGGCCGTGTAAACGGTCGATCTGGGCAAGATCGGCATAGCCAAAAAGATTGGCGCCACCGGCCACCATCATGTCGCCCTCATCTTCTCCCGTGGGCGCGGCCGAACTGAGCAGGCCAAGTGCATCCTTGAGCGAGGCGTCGATATCCTGCTTGGCGGCACCAACCTCCTGACGCAGCGCTTCGCGCAATGCCAGTAGATCCCGACCCACGTAATGCGCATTGATGGCATTGGCAAACTGCTCAAGCTCACTCGCGCTGTACTCGCGCTCGGTTTCCAGCACGCGGTTCTGCACTTCGTGCTGGTTCACGACCAGGATGGCAAGCACACGCGAACCGGACAGCGGCAGAAACTCAATCCTGCGTAACAGAGCCCGGTTGCGCCGGGGCACCGTCAGCACCCCCGCCATAGTCGATACCGAAGACAGCACGCTGGTCGCCGCCTGAAGCATGTTTTCGGCGTCAGCGTGACCGTCCCCCAGAATCGCGCGCATCACGCGCTGCTGTACGCGCGAGGGCATGCGCTCTGGTTCCAGCAGCGAATCAACGAAGACCCGGTAGCCTTGATGTGTGGGAATACGACCGGCGGAGGTATGCGGCGAGCAGACGAAGCCCATGTCGTCCAGGTCTGCCATGACATTGCGGATGGTGGCCGGTGACAGGCTGTTGCCCACTGCACGCGACAACTGTCGAGAGGCAACCGGCTGGCCGTCCAGAATATAGCGTTCAATCAGAAGCTTGAGGAGCCATGCCGCGCGCTTATCGAGAGTTGCCATGGGGCAAAAGCTATTGCTCCCGGCGCGCATCGTCAAGCGCGCATTCGAGACAGCAACCAGCTACCCTTGCCGCCTACCTTTGAGGCATGCGCCATGTCGCATTTCAACACCATCGGAATCGTCGCCAAGCGTGATGCGGCCATCGCGGACAACGTCAACGCCCTCGTCGACTTTCTCGAAGCGCGGCAGATCGCGATCGTCGCCGACGCCGGCTGCGCCGGCCTGTTGCCGGATCGTGTTGCCGCCAGCGATAGCGCCGCCTTGTGCGCTTGCGACCTGGTCATCGTTGTGGGCGGCGACGGCACCCTGCTCAACACGGGTCGCGATCTGGCGCCGGCGGGCGTCCCCATTCTTGGTGTGAACCAGGGCCGGCTTGGCTTCATGGTGGATGTTGCCCCAGAGGACATGATCAATGTCCTGGAGGAAGTCCTGGCAGGGCAGTACCACGAGGAACAGCGTTTGATGCTCGCGGCGCGCATCGAGCGCGAGGGCCGCATCCTGAAACATCTGCGCGCGGTTAACGATCTCGTCATCCGCAATCAGGCTGCCATCCGCATGATCGAGTTCGAAACCAGTCTCGACGATGTCTTCATCAGCCTGCATCGCGCCGACGGCATCATTGTGGCCACTCCGACCGGTTCGACCGCCTATGCCCTTTCCGGCGGCGGCCCCATCATCCACCCCGGTGTGGATGCAGTGGCCCTGGTGCCGATCTGCCCACATGCACTGTCCGACCGGCCGGTGGTGGTCTCGGCCAGCCACGAGATCCGCATCCGGCTCAAGGGCAACGCCCGCTCGCGCGCGCTGTGCACCGCCGACGGACAGGAGAACGACCTGCTGGATGCCGATGATGTGCTGTGCGTAACGCGCGAAGCGCAACCACTCCGACTGTTTCACCCAAGGTCCTATAATTATTTCGAAGTCCTGCGCACCAAACTTCACTGGGGACGCAACCGCGTCTGAGACCGCCTGCATGCTCGTCCACCTGGACATCCGCGATTTCGCCATAGTCGACGCCGTCTCCCTGGACTTTGAAGTCGGGCTGACCGTGCTCACTGGGGAAACCGGCGCCGGCAAATCGATCCTGATTGACGCCATCGGCCTGCTGTTGGGCGACCGTGCCGACAGCGGCTTCGTACGCACTGGGGCGCAGCAGGCGGACATCGCCGGCCAATGGAATATTGACGGCGATCAGCGCGCCCAGGCATGGCTCGAACAACAGGCCATGACGGACAGCGACGACCCTGCCACCCTCAATTTGCGGCGCGTCGTGACCGCTGACGGACGCTCGCGCGCCTTCATCAATGGCCGCCCGGCGCCGATCTCGGCGCTGCGCGATCTCGGCGAAATGCTGATCGAAATCCATGGCCAGCACGCCCATCAGCTGCTGCGCAAGAGCGGCCATCAGCGCCAGCTCCTCGACGATTTCGGCGACTTCGACGACGTGCTCCGGGCAGTTGCCGACGCCGCGCGGCATCTCGCAGAAATGCGCGGCAAACTCGATGCCATTCAGAGCCGACGCAGCACCGATCCTGCGCAACTGGAGTATCTGCGCCACCAGTTAGAGGAATTGGAGCAACTTCAGCTCACCGAAGGTGAACTTGACCAGCTGGAGCAGGAACACCAGCGGCTGTCGCACGCGGATTCCCTGCTCAGCAATGGCGCCAGAGCCCTCGCAGGGCTTTCCGAGGACGAGGATGCCGTCAGCCAACGCTTGTCGAGCATCGCCGCACTGGTTGCACAACTGCGCGAGGTGTCAGAAGACTTCGGCGAGGCTGCGTCGCTGGTGGAACAGGCCCAGATCAATGCCGACGAAGCCGCCAACAGCCTGCGTCATGCACTGGACCATATCGAGGTCGACCCCGAAAGGCTGCAGGAGATCGAACAGCGGCTGTCCAGCATCCATGACCTGGCGCGCAAGCACCGCGTTCGGGCGGAGGAGTTGCCGGCATTCGCGGAACGGCTGCGCAACGAAGTAGCCGAGGCCGAGGCCGCCGGCGGCGATGTGGCGGAGCTCCAGCAGGCCGTCCAGCGCGCGGAGGAGGCCTATCGCAAAGCCGCTGTTCCACTGAGCAAGCAACGCGCGAAGGCGGCGCAGCAACTCGGTGATGCGGTACGCGAAAAGCTCGCCGAACTGGCCATGCCAGATGCCCGCCTGGAAGTGGCCGTGCGCACCGATGTCGGCCGCAGTCCATCGATCCACGGCGATGATGATGTCGAGCTGCAGTTCAGCGCCAATCCGGGGCAGACCCCACGCCCACTCACGCGCGTGGCCTCCGGCGGCGAGTTGTCCCGCATCAGCCTGGCGCTACAAACCGCTCTCTCCGCCCGCGCCAACGTCGGCGTGATGATTTTCGACGAGGTGGACGTGGGTGTCGGCGGCGCCACCGCGGAAGTCGTCGGGCGGCTGTTGCGCCATCTCTCACAGCGCTGTCAGGTGCTGTGCGTGACGCACCTGCCACAGGTGGCCGCGCAGGGGCACCAGCAGATCACCATTCGGAAGCGCGCAGAGCAGGAGCAGACCCGGGTCGAGGCACGGATGCTCTCCCGCGACGACCGGCGCGACGAACTCGCGCGCATGCTCGGCGGTATCGACGTCACCCAGCAAACACTGAAGCTTGCTGACGAAATGCTCAACGCCAGCGCGGAATCCTGAAGGACAGCCGCCTTGCGGCCTTAGTGGAAGCGCCTCAGCCCTTGCCCGAACTCAGCGGCCGCACGTAGAGCACCAGGCTGTGGTCCTCGATTTCGTAGCCGTGCTCTTCGGCGATCTTGGCCTGCAGACGTTCGATCTCGGCGTTATAGAACTCGATGACCTTGCCGGTCTTGACGCACACCATATGATCATGGTGCTTGTCCGGCGCCAGCTCGAAGACGGCACGCCCGTCCGAGAAATGGTGGCGCTCCACCAGGCCGGCTGACTCAAATTGCGTCAGTACGCGATAGACGGTTGCCAGACCGATATCCTCGCCCGAATCGAGCAGCATCTTGTAGACATCCTCGGCGGAAAGGTGCCGCGTCTGGCTTCCTTCCAGGATCTGCAAAATCTTCAGTCGGGGCAGCGTAACCTTGAGGCCAGCGTTACGTAGGTCTTGCGATTCCATAGGGGCACGTTAGCAGGTTTTGTCTTACCATGGCCGGGTTATGCGAAAGCACCTCATCCCGACCATTCTCTTGTGCAGCGCTGCCGTGATTGGCCTCAGCGCTTGCAATATTGTCTACAAACTCCCAACGCGACAGGGCAATGTTCTCGAGCAGAGCAAGCTGGAGCAAATCGAGCTCGGAATGACGCGCGAACAGGTGCGCTTCCTCCTCGGTACGCCGCTGGCTGCGAGTCCGTTTACGGACCATCGCTGGGATTACCTCGGATTCTACCGCAGCCCGCGGGGCCAGACCGCGCAGCGCGTCGTCAGCCTGTATTTTGACGGTAATGCCCTGGTGCGCGCCGAAGGTATCCAGCCCGACGATCGGCAGGCGGTCGAAGTCACTGAACCCGAAGCGGTGCGCGAAGATCTGGAGGCTCTCGGTGATGGCCCGGTGCGTGACCGCGCCGAGGATGCGCCGGAGGATATCGTCAACCCGGTACCACGCGGCCCAAGCGACGTCTGACGGAGTGGCGGCACTGCCAGCGCCCTGCTACTCCTGCGCCTTGGGGCTCTTGTCCGCTTGCGCGCGCGCGCGCCGGGCTTCCTTCGGATCCGCCTTGAGAGGGCGGTAGATCTCGACACGGTCGCCGCTGCGCACCGCGTCGTCGAGCGCCTTGAGCTTGCCAAAGACGCCGACGCGCATCTGCTCGAGATCGATCTCCGGGATCTTGTCGCGGATGCCGGATTGCTCGATGGCATCACGCAAGGTGGCGCCTTCCGCGAGATCAGTCGACAACAGCACTTGTCGATCAGGATAGGCAAAAGCCACGCTGACACGAAGAAGATCTCCACTCACGATGTCACACTCCAGAATCCAACCACCCAATCGACCACGCCGATGCCATAGAGCAGCGTGAAGATCGCTACCACCCTCGCCGGATATACCAGCAGGAAGCGCAGGGTCAACGCACGCCGGCCGACCCGGCGCGTCTCGTCGTCCTTCAGCCGCGCACCCATTGCAATGGATAGCTGCGCACGCGACCAGATGCGCCCCACATACAGACTAATCACAAGAATCGCGAGCGGTGCGCCCCATTGCAGACTGAGGGTCTGCAACCAGCCAAACAGGCTCCTTCCACCGATATCGCTGAACAGGGCCGAGCCGAAGGTCAGCACGGTGCACAGTCCCAGCGCCCACACTGTTACGCCAACCACCCCCACCGCATAGACGCGGGTGCAGCGCTTGCGCCCCATCACGAACTGCACCAGCGGCTCCATCAGCGCCACCATTGAAGCCAAAGCGAGCAGAGTCATCATCAGGTAGACCGCAGCGGGCACCCAACGCGCTTCCTGCGCCGCGGCATACTGCACCAGGGCCACGAACAGCGTGGGCATCTGCCCGGCAGCTTCAAGATCCGCCGACTCGACGAAACCGACGATGAGGCTCCCGGCAACCACGGCGAACAGCGTCGAGCCCGCCAACGATGCCGCGGACAGTCGTAGGATGCGCGCCCGCTCGGACAGAAAAGCGCCCAGCGCCAACATCATGCCCAAGCCGATACCGGCCGAGAACAACGCTTGCCGAAGTGCTTCACTCGCCCCACGCCAGCCCAGGGCCGACCAGTCCCAACGGAGCCAGATTCCCACCGCGGCATCCAGCGCACCGCTACGACCTGCCACCAGCGCGAGAAAAAGCACCAACAGAAGGGTGACCAGTAACACCATGCGTGCACACTGCTCTACCCCGCCGCGCAATCCCCTCGCAACCACGACGGCACTCGCCACCACCATCAGGGTATGCCAGGCCATGGAGCGCTCGGCGTCCTGCGCCAAAGCCAGGAAGGGCGCCGTCGCATCTCCCGCCTGCAATGGAGCCAGGTTGTTGCTGAGGGCGCGGACCAAGAAGGCCGCGTTCCAGCCCGCGATTACCGCGTAGAAGCTCAGCACAATCAAGGGAACCAGCAAACTGAGTATCGCGAGGCTCATCCAGGCGCGTGTCAAGGAGCGCTTTTGGATGTCGCTGCGCAAACCGCCAACGAAATCCTGGCGCAGCAGCCGTCCAAGCATCAGCTCCGCACTCAGCAGCGGCCAGGCCGCAAAGGCGAGCGCCAGCACATAGACGAGGAGGAAGGCACTGCCACCATACTGCTGCGCCAGCACTGGCAGGCGCAGCACCACGCCCACCCCGACGATCGCCGCGATGGCAGCCACCACGAAGGCGGTCGCGCTGCGCCAATAGCCCCACGGGCTCGAGGGAATGGCGAGATCAGTCACCTGCGCACCACTGCGGTAGTCGCCATCCAAAGGTGTGGCAAGGCTTGTGCATGGGTCTCCTTATAATGGGCGCATGGCTGACGCATCCGCGAAAAAGAACAAATCCGATCCTCGCGTTATCGCGGTCAACCGCCGCGCGCGTTTTGAATACTCTATCGAAGATCGCTTCGAGGCCGGATTGGTGCTCGAAGGATGGGAGGTCAAGGCCCTTCGGGCGGGGCGGGCGCAGATCACCGAAGCCTACGTCACGCTTCGCAATGGCGAAGCCTTTCTTC
Organism: Algiphilus sp.; assembly: GCA_022763315.1. Lineage (GTDB taxonomy): Bacteria > Pseudomonadota > Gammaproteobacteria > Nevskiales > Nevskiaceae > Algiphilus. Next base: position 743 of record JALEHA010000151.1, on the reverse strand, counting down.
TGGGCGGACACATCACGCCACTGCAGTCGGCTTCCACCCACATCCATCCAGATGCGCGGCGGACGCGCAAACTGCTCCTCCATAGCCGAGAGCTGGCACGTCTGATCGGAAAGGTGGAACGGGCGGGCTATACCCTGGTCCCCTTGGACCTGCACTGGACGCGTGGCCGCGCAAAGCTTGAGATTGGTCTTGCCAAAGGAAAGAAGCAGCACGACAAACGCGCTGATGAAAAGCAGCGCGAGTGGCAACGACAAAAAGAGCGCATTCTCAAGAACAACTGATTGCTGGCGGCACGACGCCCTGCGCAGGAACTTTCTCCTCGGGAGCGCGTCCGAGTGGGCGTAAGCGTTGCGCTCTGTTACGCTTACGTGACCTGGGGGCGATCTGGGCTCGACGGTGATCGTGAAACCCAAGGTGCATGCCGAGGTGTCACCTCCCTCGTAAAACCTGTGGCAAAAAAGTTAGTTGCGAACGACGACAACTACGCCCTCGCCGCCTAAAAACCGGTGAGCGCCCTACCGACTGGTGCCGATCCTGGTCGGATCCGGGCGTCGACTATGATCGGCTCGCGATGACGGCCCGTCCCGGCCAATCCATCGCTAAATCCAAACGGGGCTAAGCGCTTGCCAAGCCGACAGTCCGGGCGGTCGACAAGCGTCGAAAACCTAAACCTGGACTAAGCATGTAGAGCCGAGGGTGGAGCATTATCGGACGCGGGTTCGATTCCCGCCGCCTCCACCAGT
>JALEHA010000150.1 GCA_022763315.1 Algiphilus sp. | reverse complement strand
TTGGCCGGTACGTCATGGTTCACCATGGGCATGCTGCTCTGCATCCCGATGTTCCTCGCGGGTGTGGGTCTGATCCTGTGGTCGCTGCGCGGAACGAGAACCCCGCGCTGAGCGGCTTGAACGCTGTGGTTGGGTGTGGCGGTCTCGCTCATCTGGTATCCAAGATAGAAGCGGACGCATATCAGACCGCATCTGCAGTAGCGCATCGGCTACTCTGCGCCTCCGCAATTGACCGAATCCCGTTTTCTGCACGGACCCCCCCGCTATGACGCCGTATCTCGCTCTCATGCGCCGCGCCCTCGAGGAGGGAACCGATAAGACCGACCGCACCGGCATTGGCACGCGCTCGGTCTTCGGGCATCAGATGCGCTTCGACCTCGACAGCGGCTTTCCGCTGATCACGACCAAGAAGCTGCACCTCAAAAGCATCGTCCATGAGCTGCTCTGGTTTCTTCGCGGCGATACCAATGTGCGCTATCTGCAGGACAACGGCGTACGCATCTGGAATGAATGGGCCGATGCCGACGGCGAACTCGGGCCGGTGTACGGTGCGCAATGGCGCAGCTGGCCAACGCCGCAAGGCGAGCAGATTGATCAGATCAGCGCGGTACTGGCGCAGATCCGCAGCAATCCGGACTCGCGTCGTCATATCGTGTCTGCCTGGAATGTCGCGGCCCTGCCCGAGATGGCTTTGCCGCCGTGTCACCTGCTGTTCCAGTTCTATGTGGCGCAGGGGCGGCTGTCCTGCCAGCTCTACCAGCGCAGCGCCGACATCTTCCTGGGCGTGCCCTTCAATATCGCGAGCTACGCGCTTCTGACGATGATGGTGGCGCAGGTCTGTGATCTGCAGCCGGGGGAATTCATCTGGACCGGCGGCGATTGCCACCTGTATCACAACCATCTCGAGCAGGCCGAGCTGCAGCTCGCACGCAACCCGCGGCCCTTGCCCAGCATGCACCTGAATCCCGAGATCCGGGATCTGTTTGCCTTCTGCTATGACGACTTCCGACTGGAAGGCTACGACCCGCACCCGCATATCCCTGCGAAAGTCGCGGTATAACAACGAGTTAGCCTTGGTTGACGGGGCGTTTGTGGATGCTATTGCCTTGACCCGGGGCCAGCCGGCGGGGATCATGCGCAGCTTTCAAGCAGCGGGGGTTCCCCACGCATGAGCAATTCCGGCGTCAAGACCGACGAGAAAAAGCAGCATTTCGATGACATCTACGTGGCCGAGAATCCGGTCCCGTTCAAGGAGCGCATTCTGGACGCGCTGACCTATGTCTCGGACAACTTCAATCGCCAGAGCTTCGACCGCCTGATCCTGCCCTGGGCCGAGGCGAAGGCGGCCAAGGGCACACCGCTGAATTTCGTGGATCTCGCCGGCTGCTTCGGCAATACCACCATGGCCACGCTCAATGGCATGGATTACGAGGCCATCCGCGACAACTGGAAGGACGCAGCCTCGGCCAAGACCGTGGCGCAGCCGCGGCGCCTGAATGCCCATGTCACGGGCATCGATATTTCGCACAGTGCCCTGGCTTATGGGCAGTCTGCGGGCATCTACGATGAGGTGATCCAGGCTGATCTGAATCAGCCCGACGCCGACACACGAGCGCGCATCGAGGCGAGCCTGCGCGCGGCCAACATCATGATTTCCACGGCGGCGCTGGTCTATCTGGAACCGCAGGCGGTGGCCAGCCTCATGGACGCCTTTGCCGAAGGCGGCGATGAAGGCTATCTGCTCGTCAACTTCCTGAATCCCTTTGCGCTGGAAGCCGCTGATACCACCAAGCGCACCCTGCTGGAGCGCTTCGAGTTTGTGGGCAGCATGGCCTCCCGCCACCGCATGATGTCGCCCATCGAGCGGGAGAATTACCCGGGCGAGGAGTGGGTGCTGCTGGAAATCTGGGTGCTGCGCCGCCGCCGTTGATCGATTGAGGGAGGGCTTCGCCACCCGGCGAGAACCCTCCGGGCCCCCATACCGGGTGGTCCTACGCCAGCGTCGCCGCGATTTCGACATGTGGCGCCTTTAGTCTTCTACGGATGGCGAAATCGGTATGGGACTGGCGAGGGCTGGCGCGCGGCGCCATTGCCACTGCGCTATTGATCGGACTGCTTTGGCTCGTGCAGCGAAGCATTGGCTGGTCCGGCGTGCTGGCTGCCTGGCGGCACATCCCTGCGGAGACGCTTGTCATGGCCACGGCCTTGCTGGTCGGGGCGCAGATCGTGCGTGGACTGCGGTTGCGCTGTTACCTGGCATCGCATCCGGGCGCGCGTACAGGGCCACTCATCCGCATCTCGATTCTGCATACGGCAGCCAACAATCTTCTGCCGATGCGTCTTGGGGAGGCCGCACTCCCATTGTTGTTGCGGCCAATGGGCGTCGGTTGGAGCGAAGGGCTGGTGAGTCTGCTGTGGTTGCGGATCTTTGATCTGCACGCCCTGATGAGTGTCGCTCTGGTCTTCGTGACCGCCAGTCGGTGGGGAGTGCAGGCCGTGCCTGTCAGCCTGCTGATCGCAGCCGTCATCCTCATTGCTTCCGTGGCGCTGCTGCGTCGGGTCGGCCGCTCAGGGCTGGGGAGTCGCTTCCGTGGCCTGGCGGCCGTGTCCACAGTCCTCCACCGTCCCCTGGCCAGGCCCTTCACTCTCTATCTGTGGACCTTGCTGATCTGGGCCCTCAAGTGGGCAGGCATGGTTTCTCTGCTCGCTGTCCTGGTACCGGTCTCGCCGCTGCAACAGGCAATGGGTGTGGTCGCGGGCGAGCTTTCGAGCGTACTTCCAGTGCATGGTGTCGCCGGCGCGGGTACCTATGAGGCGGCGGTCGTCGCTGGGATGGGGCTTTCCGGCGCGGCAATGTCGGGCCAGCTGCTCGCAGCAGCAGTGAATCTGCACCTCTATCTGCTCACGGTGTCAGTAGGGCTGGCCCTGCTGGTCTACCCCTTTCGGGGAAGACGGGCGCCTTGTCACAAAACGGACGTCGTCCTGTAGCAAAGCGATTGTCTGGACGACACGGTGTCGTCGTATTCGCTCACTAGCCTACGCCCAACTTCTCAAGGGGTGTGAAGGGGGCGATCGTGCAGGGAATCTCAAGCGAAACTGCAAACGGGGCGGGGTATGCGCTGCACCGGCTGCGCCAGGTGCTGCGCCGTTGGGATGTGGTGGCTTGTCTGGCGGTTGCCGCCACCTTTCTGCTGTATCCGAATATCGATCTGACGGTATCGGCCTGGTTTTTCTCGCCGGACGAGGGCTGGTATCTGGCGGATCATCCGATGGCACTCTTCATCTATCACGGTGCGGAACAGGTCGCCTGGATTGTTGGCCTGACGCTGCTCATCGTCTACGTGACCGGGCGCCTTCGCCCAGCATGGATCTCCGCTGATCGACGGGCCATCGCAGCCTTCGTGCTTCTGAGCACGCTCATGGGTCCTTTGTTGGTTGTGAACGCCGGCTTCAAGGAGCACTGGGGGCGGGCAAAGCCAAAGGACGTGGCAGAGTTCGGTGGCCATGCGGCGTACAGCGGCGCGCTGCGTCCCGCCAGCCAGTGTGCGTCCAATTGTTCCTTTCCTTCCGGCCATGCCACCGTGGGTTACGCCTTCCTCGCTTTCGCACTGGTGGTGCCGCGCCGGCGGCGTCTGTGGCTGGTCACCGGAACGGCGCTCGGATTGACGGTCGGCGCCGTGAGAATCGTGCAGGGTGGGCACTTCCTGTCGGATGTCCTGTTCTCCGGTTTTGTTGTGTGGTTCTGCGCGCTCGGCGCGCTCTATGTGCGTGACAACCTGACCACCAGGGCGATTCGCGAACGCTGGAGCAGCTGGCGCCAACCCAAGCGATTGCGGCCTGCGCGTAGTCCTCAGTAAGCGTCATCGACGCCTCCAGCCCGGTGGGTAGCGATGGTGGCTCCCACCTCTGCATTCCAAGGGAGTCGCACACAATGCGGAACAGTGCGCGCTTGAGCGTGGTCGTGCCGGTGTTCAACGAACAGGACAGTATCGCTGCCCTCGTCGAGCGGATTCACCAGGCGTTGTCGTCAGCGGCGCTGCGCTGGGAGCTCATCCTGGTCAACGATGGCAGTTTCGACGCCACCCACGCGCGCGCTGTGGAGGCCTGTGCACAGTACGGCTCCCACGTGCGGGTGGTGGATCTCTACCGCAATTTTGGGCAGACGGCCGCGTTGCAGGCCGGTATTGATCACGCGCGCGGTGACTTGATCGCCACCATGGACGGAGATCTGCAGAACGATCCCTGCGACATCCCCGCCATGATCGAGCGGCTAGTGGAACAGGATCTGGATCTGGTCGCTGGTTGGCGGAAGGATCGCAAGGACGGTCTCTGGTTGCGCAAATTGCCTTCGCGCCTCGCCAACGCCTTGATCGGACGCGTCACCGGCGTCCGTTTGCATGACTACGGATGCACGCTCAAGGTGTTCCGGGCCTCCATCGTTCGCGATGTCCGTCTGTATGGCGAAATGCATCGCTTTATCCCGGCGTGGGTCGCGATGCGGACGGGCCCCAGCCGCATACAGGAAATGCCGGTCCGCCATCATGCCCGCCAGCATGGTGCGTCCAAGTACGGGCTGTCACGCACCTTTCGCGTGATCATCGATTTGGCCGTGGTGTTCTTCTTCCTCCGCTATCAGGCGCGACCGGGGCATTTCTTCGGCTTACTGGGTTTTGGACTGGGTGCACTGGGCGTGCTGGCGCTGATGCACCTATTCGTTCTCAAGCTCGGTGGCGTTGATATCGGCGGCCGGCCGCTGTTCCTGACGGCCGTCATGCTGGTGGTGCTTTCGGTGCAGATGTTCAGCACGGCTGTCCTCGCCGAAATGATGTCGCGTACCTATTTCGAATCGCGCGAGGACACCCACTACCGCATCCGGCAGGTCGATGCTCCGGCAGAGGATGGCTGGTATGGCGCTTAGCACCGCAAGCGACGATCGGGCACCGGTTGCGATCACGGGCTTGGTTACAACGCATGGACGCTGGTTGCTAGCGGCCATTCTAGTGGTGGGAAGCCTGTACCGGCTGTGGGTCTTGTCCGCCGCCGATATCGATCTTTTCTTCGACGAAGCCTACTACTGGGACTGGGCGCAGCAACTGGCCTGGGGCTACTACTCTAAGCCCCCCTTGCTGGCGTGGTTGATTGCCGCCACCACCGCCGTCTTCGGTGATGGCGAGATTGCCGTCAAATCCGGGGCGCTACTGGCCTATCCCGTCACGACCTGGATCCTGTTCCTTCTCGGCCGCAGGCTTTACAACGAAAGCCTCGCCTTCTACGTGGCGTTGGCCTTTTTCACGCTTCCGGCCGTCAGCCTCTCTTCGCTGGTGATTGCCACCGACGTCGTCCTCCTTTTGGTGTGGACCGCGGCGATGCTCTTCTTTCACCGTGCGATCAGCGACAACCGCTGGGTGGACTGGCTCATCGCCGGCGCACTTGGCGGCGTTGGCCTACTGGCGAAGTACAACTTCGTCCTTTTTCTGCCGTCGGCGCTGCTCTTTCTCAGCGTCTCCGCCGCTCATTGTCATCATCTCCGCAATCCCAAGCTCTATGCCGCGGTCGGACTCGCCGCTGCGGTCTTCCTGCCGCATATCCTCTGGAATGCGGCCCATGGCTGGCCCACGCTGCGCCATACGGCGGAGATCTCGAAGTTGGGTGGGGATCTGTTTCACGTCGGGCACCTGGCCGAGTTTGTCGGCGCCCAATTCGGGGTGTTCGGACCCCTTTTCTTTGCTGCCTTCCTGTGGGCCGTGTGCAGCGGTGGGCGCCGGTGGTCCGATCCGCGCTGGCGGTTTCTGCTCTGTTTTTCGGTGCCCTTCCTGTCCACCATCGGTGTACAGGCCTTGCTGGCGCGCGCCCATGCAAACTGGGCGGCGCCGACTTACGTTGCGGCCACCATCCTCGTCTGCGCCTGGCTGCTCGAGGAACGTCGTCGGTGGTTGCAGGCCGCTATCGCGCTGAACATCGTCCTCGGCGTGACCTTTTATCACTGGCAAACCATCGTGCCGGCGCTGGGCGGCACCCTCACCGAAGATAACGATCCCTACCACCGCGTGCGCGGCTGGGAGGCACTCGCAGCGGAGGTTGACCGTCTGCGGATGAGTGAACGCGATCTGCCCCTGCTGGCGGATAGCCGCCGCGAAATGGCGGCGTTGCGCTATTACCTGTCGCCAAGACCTTCCCGCTCGGTGATGTGGCATCCGGGCGGCCCGGCGCCGGACCACTACGCCCTGACGGTACCGCTCACCGCCGAACAAACCGGTCCGTGGCTGTACGTAACGCGGCGCGACGACCCTGACGAAGTACTCACGCGCTTTCGATCGGTGACGGCATTGGGCGTCGCGGAGGTGCCGCTGTCGGAGCGCAGTACCCGGCGGGTCTCGGTCTGGCGGTTGGACGGCTTCCGTGGCTATCGCTAGCAAAGTGGTCGCCGCCGCGCCGCGCCTTAGCGCGCGCGGCGAAGGCCAGCGTCGCCTACTCGTGGCGACGTTGGTGTTGTGTTCCTTCGTACTGGGGCTGGGCGGTCTGCCGCTGTTCGATCTGGACGAAGGTGCGTTCGCCCAAGCCACGCTGGAAATGCTGGACTCCGGCCAGTTCGCCGCCACGACATTGAACGGAGAACCGCGCTTCGACAAGCCGATCCTGAGCTACTGGCTGCAGGCGCTGTCAGTGAGCGTGCTCGGCGTCAGCGAATGGGCTTTCCGCTTGCCTTCGGCGCTCGCCGCCCTTGGCTGGATGTTCCTTCTTTGGCGGCTGGTTCGCACCCACACCGACACGGCGACGGCCGATGTCACCGTGCTGGTTGCCGCCACCACTCTCGGCGTCAGCCTGATCGCCCGTGCGGCCATTGCGGATGCCTTGCTCAATCTCTGCATTGTCGGCGCTATGGCTTCGGTATTGGCCTATGCCGACACCAGCCGACGTCGCCACGTGGTGACCGCCTTCGCCTGGATGGCGCTGGGAACGCTGACCAAGGGGCCCGTTGCGATCGTGCTGCCCTTGGCCGTGAGCGTGCTCCTCGCCGCCAAGGAGCGCCGCTGGGGTGACTGGTTGCGCGCCGCCTTCGATCCACTGGCTTGGGGTGTCTTCCTGCTCCTCCTCACGCCTTGGTTGTGGGCGGTGTATCAAGCGCAGGGAGCGGCTTTCTTCGCCGGCTTTCTGGGCGAACACAACCTCGGTCGCTTCACCGGCACGATGCATGGGCATGGCGGCAGCCTGTTCTATTACGTCCTGGTACTCCCGCTCGTGCTGCTGCCCTATAGCGGCTGGCTGCTTCGCATCCTTCCGCGCGCACGCACGACGCTGCTCGCCGACCGCTGGCATTGCTTCCTGTGGTCCTGGTTTGCGGTGACCTTCCTCCTGTTCAGCTTGTCCGCAACCCAGCTGCCACACTATGTGCTCTACGGCGCCTCGCCGCTGTTTGCCCTCATGGCGATGTACCGCGCGCATCTGAAGGGCGGCGGGTGGGCCTTTCTGCCGGCCGCCGCCTTCTTCGCTGTGGTCGCCGTGTTGCCGTGGCTTCTGCCCGTGTTTGCCGCACACGGCGGCGCGTATGAGCAAGCCCTGCTTGCGGATCTGACGGGTGTCTTTCCCCTGTCCTATTGTCTGACGGTGGGGGTGGCGTGGGCGATGCTGTTGCTCGCCGTGTTTGCTAGGCGCTACCCACTCTGGCAGAGGCTTGTGCTGGTGGGCTGCGCACAGGCGCTGGTGGTCACCGGAGCGCTGCTGCCGGCCGTGGCGCAGGTGCGGCAGGTGCCGGTACAGCAGGCCGCGTCGGTAGCCGCAGCCAGCGCGCGGCCGGTCGTCGCGTTCCGGACCAATTTTCCGAGCTTTTCGGTCTACTACGGCGCGCCCACACCACGCCGCGCCCCCCATATCGGGGAGCTCGCTTTTCTGAGGATAGACCGTCTGGAGGCATTGCGCGCGGTGGTGCCCGAATCGGTCGCCTTGCGGCCGCTCTTTCTTGATGGGGGCGTCGCGTTGATTGCCATCAATGCGCGGGAGGGTGCCAATGCAGCTCGCCCATGATCCGCGGTTCTTGCGTCGTCTTGTGCGACACCGGAACGGCCAGGTTGGCGCATCGGCCGAAGGCATGCGCTGGCTGTACGGCATCATCGTGTTTTCGCTGTTGGTGGCTGCGCTGGCATGGGCCGTCGGGGGCTACCACACCGGCTTCCACACCCTGAACGCGCTCGCACCTTGGGCGGGTGAAGTCTTCTGGCAGAACCTCACGCACCTGGGGAACGGCTCGGTGGCGCTGGCCTTGCTACTGCTGTTTGCGCGGAATCATCCGAGCGCGGTCTGGACAGGGCTGATCGCGGCGGTCTTTGCCCTGTTGCTGTCGCACGGCATCAAATATGGTGCGACCACGCTGCGGCCACCTGCGGTTCTGGACGCCGATGCCTTTCATCTGATCGGCCGCGGCTGGCCGACACGTAGCTTCCCCTCGGGGCATACCGTGACCGCCTTCGTCTTTGCGGCCATTTTCATCGCACATATGCACAGCACACTGGCGCGTGCACTGTTGCTGCTGGCCGCGATCCTGGTGGGTGGGAGCCGGGTGGTGGTTGGTGTGCATTGGCCGATTGATGTGCTCGCTGGGGCGGCACTCGGCACGGCGGCCGCAGTCATCGGCATTTCCCTGGGGCGGCGCTGGAGATGGGGACTGCAGCCTGTGGGGCATCGCATCTGCGTGCTGGTGCTGGTGGTGGGCACCTTCGGGCTGTTTGATGAAATCAATGGCTATCCGCACGCAATGCTGCTGTCACAGACCCTGGCGGTGCTCGCCTTGGCGGTCGCTTCGTTCGATTATCTTGGCCCGCTTCTACGTGCGGCGGCGGTGCGCCGTCTGACGTCGGGTAGTCCTTGACCCGGGCGGGCCTATGGTGACGCTGGTCTCCATATTCCCGCCCGCCTTCAGGAGCATCCAACCGCCGGCGTCCGCGACGGCGGATCGCTGCCTGGTGCTCTGCCGCATCCTTCTACTAGGGCTGCTGTTCCTGCCCGTAGCTGCGCAACCAGCATCCGCCGACTGTGCGGAGTCAGAGCGTCCGTTACGAATCGCAGCCGTCGCTTTCGAAGGCAACGCGGTGACGCGGCGTTCCACCTTGATGCAGGAACTGCGCTTTCGGGAGGGGGATGCGGTGTGTCGAGCGGCGCTCGAGTTCGGTCGCCAGGCCATTCAGGATCTGGGTCTGTTTCGCCGGGTTGCCCTGGAGATCCGGGCGCTGCAGGCCGGCGAGGTGAAGGTGATCTATCGCCTCACCGAGCGCTGGTATCTGCTTCCCATTCCGCGCGTCGATGCGAACAGCGATGCCGAATACGGCTATGGCCTGAAGCTCAAGTGGAACAATATCGGAGGCTTCAATCATCGCCTGGAACTCGATGCGGTGCGTCGCGAATTGCGCGAGCGAACCACCACTGGCGAGAGCACGCTCGACGGCAGCTATCTCTGGCGCCGCGTACGAGGCACAACCAACACCCTGGTGTTTCGGGGCGGCTACCGGGAGGAAGACGCCAGCGACGGGGATCGCCTGTTCCAGGACAGTGAGACCCATTTCGGCGTCGGTATTTCTCGCCAGCTCACCAGTACCCGGACCGGGCAGGGTTGGCAGGCGCGGGCGGGGCTGGGATGGTTGTATGGCACCAAGCGGGGCGAAGCCGCGCCCCCGGATGACGGTCGGCTGTGGCGGCTTTCGCTTGGTGCCGCCTACCGCGAGGTTCGGGATCTGGTCTACAGCGAGCGCGGCACGAAGGCCAGTATCGGCGTGAGCACACACCTGCCTCGGTTATCCGACTATGACCAGCTGCTCCTGCAGGGCCAATGGGCGCGGTTCCAGCCCGTGGGAAGACGCGCCCATCAAGCCCTGCACTGGATTGCCGAAGCCGGGACCTACCACGGCGGACCCACCGCGCGCCGCAATGACCGTTTCCAACTAGGTGGTGACGAAGCCATGCGCGGCTACGAGCAGGAAAGTGCGGAAGGCGATGCCTATTGGCGCGTTGCCGGTTTGTTTCTCCGCCCCTTGTACTGGGATTGGCTGCGCGCTTTGGTGGCGCTCGAGCTTGGAGATACCCTACACAGCAGCTTCCCGCAGCGTGACACGCCGGTGTTGGCGAGCCTCGCCATCGGGCTGCGAATCCGCATCACATGGTTTGTCGATACCGAAGTGGAACTGGGTATCGGCTTCCCCTTGCGCGATGGCGAGGGGCCGCATGTCTTCGCCAGCAGCATCGATTGATCCGGCGCGCCACTGCGGCGCAGGTCAGTGATCGGGGAGTAGGCGGTGCGCCAGTGCGCGCTCCAGCTTGCCTTCCGCATCGCGCACCGCGGCATACCAGTCCGCGTCTTGCGCCTCGACCACGATGGGATCCTTGCCGGCGGGGCGGGCTTCCAGCTTGCAGGATTTGTCGACGCCTCCCTTCTGTCCATTCACGTCCTTCAAGAAGGCGCGAACACGGGTCAGTCGGTCGCCGTACTGCGGTCGCAGACGTTCCAGGCGCGCCTCGATGTACTGCTCCAGTGCTGGAGAGCGTTCGACGCCGTCACCGTGATGCACTTCTGTCTCCATGAAAGCTCCTTGACGATCAGTGGTGGAGGGGGCGCAACAAAGGCTATGACCTTTGTCGGCCTCTGACGTTCGATGTCTGGCTTGCAGAAGGTGCTTTCAAGCCCCTCACAACTTACCGGCGCGCCAAGCCCTGTCATCCACAGACCTACAAGTGTCGGCTGTGGATCGCACAGACTCTGTCGCCTGCCGTGCGTATTGGCCCAAGCGCTGCCTGCGTATGGTGTGCGGTGGAAAACCCTCAATAGAACAACCGTGGAGTGAGACTTATGTCGAAGCAGTGGATAGCGGCGCCTCTGGCCGCGATGGCCCTCCTGCTGACCGCGTGCGGCGGTGGCTCGGACACCGGCGCGAGTGCAGTGGCGGGTGATAGCACTGCGCCGCCATCGAATCAGGACATCTTCGCGCGTATCGACTGCAATGTGTCCGCCCAAGGGCCTTTCGCCGGCCCTCTGGACAATGCGCAGACCGCGCTCATCGAGCAGACCGCCAATGCCATCGGCGGCAACTCGGACCTTGGTGATGCCGGGGTCAACGTCATCATTGCCGTCGCCCGCCTGCTAGATGTGGTTGATGCGCTCGCCACCCTCGGTCAGAACCTCGCTGCGAATCAGGATCCGCGGGCTGCCGCCTCCGAATTGCTGGGGGTGACCCAAGCCATTCAATGCGGCGCCGCGTCGCTGGCAGACGCGGCAGCCTCGACCGATCTGGTCAATCTTCCCTTTGCCAATCAGTTGATCGACGACTTGCGCAGCCTCGCGCTGGGAATCGACACGAGCGACCCCAATTTTCTTGGCGCCAGTGGCCTGGAGGATCTCAC
>JALEHA010000149.1 GCA_022763315.1 Algiphilus sp. | reverse complement strand
TACTCGGCGTCGAGGATCTCCACCCGGATGCCGCGGCGGCGTGCCTCGTTGGTGATGATGGCGGCGTAGACATTGAGTCCCGCGTCGTCATCGGGCGGTTCGGTGTAGAGCGGCTCGTTGATGGCATTCTTGGTCTTGACGGTGAACACCGGCACGCGCGTGAAGCCCAGCTTCTCGTAGAGCGAGATGGCCTGGCTGTTGTCGTGCATCACCGACAGATCCATGAAGACGCGCCCGCGCGCCTGATAGTGCTCCGCCAGAAAGCGCACCAGCGACTGGCCGAGGCCAGGCAGGGTGGCGTCCGGGTCCACCGCCAGGCACCACAGGCTGGAACCGCCTTCCGGGTCCCCGCAGGCTTCGACGTGATCGACGCCAGTGGCCGTGCCGACCACGCGGCCGGTGGCCAGGTCCTCGGCCACCGCGTAGATCATGGTGCGCGAGGCGCGCTGCTTCCAGGCCATGCCGGCGTCGATGGGCACCATGCCGTGCGCCGCGTAGATGCGGTTGATGGCCTGGGCGTCTTCCAGCGTGCGTAAACGGCGCACGGCGTAGCCGCGATTGCGCTGGCGCGGGGAGCGATAGTGCGCCAGCCAGAGCCGGAAGGTGTGACTTGGGTCCAGGAAAAGCTGCTGCGGGTTCTGCGCCAGGATGACATGCGGGTCGCGCACGTAGATGGCGATGTTGCGCCGGCCGGAGGGCTCGTTCAGCAGTGCCCGGGCGACATCGCCCGGGCCTTCGAAGGTATGCGCCAGGATCAGGTCACCCCAGCCCATGTCCAGCGACACATTGGACTGCCCGATTTCCTGATTGGGCGGCGGCGTGCGCTGCTGGTGATTGAGGCTTTGGGCATGACGTTGCGCCAGTCGGGGGTCGGAATGGCCACGACGAGACATACGTTGCTCCTACCGGCGAAGGGGTACGAGGGCCGGTGTCTGGGACGCCGTATTAAACACCATGCGCCTGCAACCAGCCTTCGAGTGCGGCGCATTGCCAAAGTTTGGAACCGCGCAGCGGCGTGATGTGCGCCTCCGGATCGGCGAACAACTCGTCCAGATAGACGTGCTGGAAGATGTCGCGGTCCTTGGCGACGCGGGCGCTGAGCAGATCGCGCGTGTACTCCAGAAAGTCGCCCTGCAGGTACTTCAGTGCCGGCACCGGGAAATAGCCCTTGGGGCGGTCGATGACCGCGGCCGGAATGACCTGGCGGGCGGCTTCCTTGAGCACGTACTTGCCGTCCTCGGCGATCTTGTGCTGTGCCGGAATACGCGCGGCGAGCTCGACCAGTTCATGATCCAGGAAGGGAACGCGGGCCTCCAGGCCATGCGCCATGGTCATGTTGTCCACCCGCTTGACCGGGTCGTCCACCAGCATGATCTGCGTGTCCATGCGCAGTGCCTTGTCCACCGCCTCGCTGGCGCCGCCGCGTTCGAACTGATGGCGGATGAAGGCGCGGGCGTGATCCACCCCATGGAAGCGGGTATGGACCGCCCGCTGGAACTCGGCGTGGTCGCGGTCACAGAAGACGCGCGCATAGTCCGCCACCGGATCGGTGGATTCCATCATCGGCGGATACCAGTGGTAACCGCCAAAGACCTCGTCGGCGCCCTGGCCCGACTGCACCACCTTGCTGCGCTTGGCGACCTCCTCGGACAGCAGGTAGAAGGCGACGCAGTCGTGCGACACCATGGGCTCGTTCATCGCGCGCATGGCCTCGGGCAGGCGCGGCAGCAGCTTGCGCGAGTCGATGAATATCTTCTCGTGCTGGGTGCCGAAGTGTTGGGCGACGATATCGGAGTATTCAAATTCGTTGCCCTTTTCCTTGCCCACATCCTCGAAGCCGATGGAGTAGGTGCGCAGATTGGCGCCGGCCTCGGCCATCAGGCCGACGATGAGGCTGGAGTCGACGCCGCCGGACAGCAGTGCACCGACCGGTTCATCGGAAACCAAGCGACGATGCACCGAGGTGCGTAGTGACGCCAGCACCTGGTCGCGCCAGTCCTCGAAACTGCGCTCGCGGTCGGCGTCGTCGCGTTCAAAGGACAGATCCCAGTACGCCTTTTCATAGCTCTTGCCATCCGCCTCCACCACCATCATCGTGGCTGGCGGCAATTTGCGAATGCCCTTGAGCATGGTGTGCGGTGCCGGCACCACCGCGTGGAAATGCATGTAGTAGTGCAGCGCGACCGGGTCGATGTCGCGATTGATGTCCGGCGCCTGCAGCAGCGCCGGCAGGCTGGAGGCAAAGCGCAGCGCGCCGCCATCCCGGCTGTAGTAGAGCGGCTTGATGCCCAGGCGGTCGCGCGCCAGCACGACACGGCCCGAGTCGCGCTCGAAGAGCGCAAAGGCAAACATGCCCTGCAGGTGATGGACGAAGTCCAGCCCCCAGCAGGCATAGGCTTTCATGATGACTTCGGTATCGCCTTCCGAATAGAAGCGGAAGCTGCGCCGCGACAGTTCCTCGCGCAATTCCGGGTGGTTATAGACCGCGCCGTTGAAGACGATGCCCAGACCCAGTTCGGAATCGATCATCGGCTGCTGCGCGCGCTCGGACAGATCCATGATCTTGAGCCGGCGCTGCCCCACGGCCAGTGGCCCCTGGGCAAAGACGCCGGCGCCGTCCGGGCCGCGCGGCGCCTGACAGTCGTTCATGCGCGCAATGAGGCCGATGTCGGCCATCTGGCCATCGAAGCGTCGTTCCCCGGCGATACCACACATAAATGCTCTCCAGTTGGCGTATTCAGGCGGCCTGGGAGCCGCCGTGCGCACGGTTTTCCAGCGCGTGGAAAGGCCGTTGCGCCTCAGTCCTCGATTGCAAAGTTTACGCCGGTCAGTGTCTGTGACCGGTCCCATAGGCGGTGCGCGCGCTCTGGATCCTGCGCCATGCGGCGGCTTTGCACGGTCGTGGGGTAGCCGCGCATCTGCTGGATGCCGTTCGGCCCGATGAAGTCACCGCTTGCAACCGCAGGGGCTGTCGCCGCGTACAGGCTGGGCAAGGCGCCCATCTGTCCGCTCTGCGCCAGCAAGGTATTTCCGACATGCATGAACATGGCTTCGACACGCGACTGCTTCTGTTCGGCCGCAACGAATTGCAGATGCGTGGCCGCATAGCCCGGGTGCGCGGCCGCCGCCGTGCAGTTCCTCCCGGCTTGGCTCAATCGGCGGTGCAGTTCGTAGTGGAACAGCAGATTCGCCAGCTTGCTGTCGCCGTAGGCTTGCCACGGTCTGTAGCGGCGCCGTTCCCAGTTGAGGTCGTCGAAGTCGATACCGGGCGTCAGCCGATGGGCCTGACTGGAGACGGTGACGATGCGGGCCCCGGCCCGCAACAGCGGCAGCAGGTGGCTGGTGAGCGCAAAGTGGCCGAGATGGTTCGTTCCGATCTGCATCTCGAAGCCGTCGGCGGTCCGCGACAGCGGCACTGCCATCACGCCGGCGTTGTTGATCAGCATGTCGATGCCCACATCCCGTTCGGCGAGCGTCCGAGCGCAGACCGCAACCGATCCCAGATCGGCAAGATCAAGGGCCTGCAGCTCCAGCGCGGCATCCGGCAGTTCGGCCTGGATCGTTTCCAGAACCTCGGCCCCCTTGTCGAGATTGCGGCAAGCCATGATGACGCGCGCGCCGGCAGCCGCCAGCGCGCGGCTGCAATGCAGCCCGAGGCCGCTGCTGGCGCCGGTGATGACAGCGGTCTTGCCGCTCAGATCGCCCATGTCTCGTGCGGTCCATCCCTTGGCCATGGCGCTCCCCTTGCTGCGAATGGTTCGGGCAGCATAGCGTTCGCGTCGGCCGGCCGTGTGTGCGGCGCGGTGCAAACTGAGGCAGGGAGTGCATGAAAACGATGGTGACCGGGGTGTTGGTGCTTGCGCTGCTGGCGCTCGTCGCGATGGCAGGGTGGAGCCAGTGGGGCAAGTGGCGGGTCGAGCAGCGCTTTCCGCCGGTGGGGGGTTTCCTCTCCGTCGATGGTCTGCGTCTGCACTATCGCCTGATGGGCGAGGGCAGTGGTACGCCCCTGGTGCTGCTGCACGGGGCCAGTTCCAATCTGCGTGACTTCAGCCGGCTGCAGCCCCTGCTTGCGCAGGGCCGGCCGGTGCTGGCTATCGATCGTCCGGGCTATGGCTATAGCCAGCGGCCCGAACAGTGGCCGACGCCAGCACGCATTGCCGCGCTGGCGCTGGACGCGGCCGAAGCCCTCGGCCTTGAACGACCCGTGCTCGTGGGGCATTCCTGGGCGGGTAGTGTGGTCATGGCGGCTCTGGTGCACCACGGCGAGCGCATGGCCGGCGGTGTGCTGCTGGCCGGCGCTGCCGGGCATTGGGCGGGATCCGTGGACTGGACCTACCAGGTCGGCGGCGCGCCGCTCATTGGGCCGTTGTTCGCCCACACGGTGGTCTATCCGGCGGGGCAGGCCATGCTGCCAGCGGTGGTTGAGCGCGTACTTGCCCCCAACCCGGTGCCGGAGGATTACGTCGAGCGTATCGGTGCGCCGCTGGCCCTGCGGCCCTCGAATTTTCTGCACAACGTCGAGGACATGAACCGCCTCAGCGAGTATCTGCAGTCATTGAGCCCGCAGTACGCGCAGATCGACCAGCCGCTGCTGCTGATTCACGGCACGGCGGACGAACTCGTGCCGTTTTGGAATCACGGCGAACGCCTGTTGCCGGTGGTGCCGCAGGCGCAGACCGTGATGCTGGAGGGGGTGGGACACGCGCCCCATCACGCCGCGCCGGAGGCAGTGGCGGAGGCCATCGACCGCTTCGCGCTGCAGCAGATCGCCGAGGCGCAGCGCTAGCGGGGGCCGCGCTGTGATGCCTTAGCCCAGCAGTGGCTGCATCCAGGCCGAGATGTCCTGGATTTCCTCGAGGCACACCTGATGCTGCATCGGATAGTCCTGCCACTGCGGGGCATAGCCCTG
>JALEHA010000148.1 GCA_022763315.1 Algiphilus sp. | reverse complement strand
GTCAGTACCCGCTCCCAGAAGCCGCCTTCTCCCTTGTTTTCCTCCGCTTGCTTGCGCGCCTGCTCGCGGCTGGCCTTGGACAGGTGCGAGCTGATGAGCTGGGTATTGAGATTGACCGCAATGACGATGTCCGCACCCAGCGCCCGCGCGGTGGACACCGGCACCGGATTGACCAGGCCGCCGTCGAGCATCCAGCGGTCCTCGATGCGCACCGGTGAGAACACACCGGGGATGGCGCAGGAAGCGCGTGCCGCAGGAAGGATCGGGCCACTGGTGAACCAGCGTTCGCGCCCGGTCTTCATCTCGGTGGCCACACTGGCGTAACGCTGCTCGAGGTCCTCGATGTTCGGATTGCGATAGCCCTCCTGGAAGAAGCTGAACAGCTTCTCGCCCTTGACCACGCCCCCGGCGAACTTGATGTCCATGAGATTGAACACATCGCGCGGCGTGAGCTTGCTGACCCAGTCGGCGAATTCATCGAGTTGACCGGAGACGTAGACCGCCCCCACCAGCGCACCGATGGAAGTACCCGCCACGACGCCGGGCCGGATGCCCATCTCCTCCAGCCCTTTGATGATGCCGATATGCGCCCAACCCCGCGCCGAGCCGCTGCCCAGTGCCAGACCGATGACCGGTGCGCCTGCGTCTTCCATGCTTCCGCTTCCCTGTTGGCGGCCACCACGCACGGTGATGGCTGTGAACGGTGCCGAGGATACGCGCTGGCCACGGATCGGGGCAGATACAACGCGCCTCTCAGCCCAGTGCTGCAACGGCTGTAGGAAAAACGCGCATCGCCACTACAGCCAGGTGACAGCCGCACGCGGCCACCCGATACTCGCCGTTGGCGCGGAGAGGCTTTTTTTGGCACCGGAGAGGCGCATGCGTTGGGTGCCGACCGCGGCATTGTCCGACTACGGTTTGGGAGGGAGGGACCATGCGTCCTGGGCATCATTCGATTCAGCAGGTGGCGCTGTGCGCGCCGGTCTTCTTGGCGTCACTGGCGCTCAGTCTGGGTACGGCCCACGCGCAGGAGTGGGAGGACTACTACCTGGGCGGCACCGCAGGCTACGTACTGGCCGATGACGGGCGCGCACCGGATGCCGACGCCGGTTCCGCCGCCGGCGTCTACTTCGGTCGCGTCTTCGACAACCAGTTCGGCTTCGAAGTACACGTCTCGGGCGATGGCTTCGAAACCGGAACCGACCTGGGTTCCGATCTGTACCGCTACCTGTTCGGTGCCGACGCCATCTACAACTTCGGTGATCGTCGCGGCTGGAGCCCTTTTGCGGCTCTCGGCGGGGGCGGCTCCTACAACGACGTGGTGCCTTCAGCGGAAGACACCGTGGACTTCTTCGCCAATGCGGCCGTTGGCCTGGTATCGCCAGCCTTTACCGACATCGGTCAGCTGCGTGTGCGCGCGGAAGCGCGCTATGTGCATGACTTCTTCGGCGATGGCTTCGGTGACCTGCGCCTGATGGCGGGCATCGAGATTCCCCTGCTGCGGCCGGCGGAAGTCAGCTTCGAAGCACCCGAGACCCAGATCGAGATTGTTGAAGTGCCCTCGGGCCTGCAGGACTCGGACGGAGACGGTGTCATCAACGAACGCGACCTCTGCCCCAATACCCCACCTGGCACGCGCATCGACGGCGACGGCTGTCCCTTCGACGACATCATGGAACTGCGCGGTGTGACCTTCGAGCTTGATTCCGCGCGGCTGCGGCCGGACGCTGAGACCGTGCTCTCTTACGTGGTCGATATCCTTCAGCGCAATCCGGATATGGAGGTCGAAATCGCGGGCCACACCTGCGACCTCGGCTCCGAGGCGTACAACCGCTCGCTGTCGCAGCAGCGCGCCCAGTCGGTGGTGGATCACCTGCAGTCACGGGGCATCGATGGCGCGCGCATGGAAGCGGTCGGCTACGGGGAATCCGAGCCACAGCTGCCGAACACCAGCGAGGAAAACCGCGAACGCAACCGACGCGTCGAGATGCGCGTCCTCAACTGAAGCCAAGCAATCTGGAGATCCCACGCATGCGGCGCATGAACCGAAGTCTCGTTCTCTCCCTCCTGGCCGCTGGCCTTGTTGCCTGTAACGCCAACACCACAGGTGCCGGCGGCGAGCCCCCCACGGGCGTGCTGCGCTGTATCGATCCGCTGACCGCGGAGAACGGCGCCACCGTCGCCGTGGATTCAAGCATCAACTGCATCGGCTGCAATGTCGACAATCCGGACGCGATCATCGACGACAGCGTCATGTCCGCCGCTACCATCCGGGTGCCCCTCGCCCTGCTCGGCGGCCGCCTCTCGGTCACCGTGAACAAGGCCGATGGCGCCACGCAGCCAGCGCCGGCTGCGCCCGGTTTCATCCTCAACAGCCCGCAACGCTCGCTGCTCGGCCTGAACCTCGCGCAGGTGCTGTCGGTGTCGACCCTGCTCGGTGGCGAGGTGCAGGAAGAGAACATCGCCATCTCGCTGCTCGATCTCGATCTGCTCAGCCTGGTCGATCTTGGCCTGGGCGGCTCCTCGGACGGCGCCTTCGCGCTGCTCGTCGAGAACACCCAGCAGCCCTTCGATGCCTTGCGCCTGAACCTGTTCTCGCTGGTGGGCGCCAATCTGCAACTCGACGTGGGCGGCGCCTGCGCCAACTTCGCGCTGGAGGAAGGCTGACCCCCGGCGCGGGCGCACACAACCGCCGCGCGGAGTCATGCCCGCGCGGCCGCGCCCAGCGCAGCTAGACCCAAGCCCGCGCGGAACGCTTCCCCAGGTATTCGCGGCGGCAGCGGTGAAAATGGGCACACCTGGCTTTGTCTCTGAGAAAGCCTCGGCCCCACGGCCTCCGGCCACACAGTCCTTTGAGGCCACTGGCGTGCGCGGCGCGCCCTGCCGCACCCCGCGGACAACACACGGGATTGGCTGTCAGCGCAGCTCGCTGATGGCCGTCGAGCCCCCACGCACCAACACCCACACCGCTCAGCGCTCGACGCTGGCGCCCTCGTAGAGCTGAGCCAACGCCAGCCGCACTTCCGCCAGTCGGGTACGGATGTGCGCCCGCTGGCGCTGGATTTCGGCAAGGAGCAGGCCCTCGATATGCGCAGACTGCTCGCTGGCGAGACGGCGGCTGCGTTCGCCCACCGCCAGCGCACGGCCCTGCAGGGCGGTCGCGCCGCTGTCACGGTGTGCGGCCAGTGATTCGACGTGGTGGGCCATGGCGTGCGCGATCAGGCGTAGCTCGCGCAACCGGCGAAAGGCCTCCTGGTAACGATGCGTCGACAAGAAGCCGAGCAACCAGTTTGCCTCGGGGACATCGACCAAGTGGCGCAGCTCCCAGTCCGCGCCGCCGGAGAGATCGCTGTCGGCGCGCAGCATCGTTTCCACCATTTGCCCGCTGCGTACCGCTCTTTCGCTGTCCAACAGCCCGGCATGCACCTGTTCGAAGACCTGCAGGGCGCGCTGGTAGCCCGCGTAGGCATCACCGCGCTGGCCAGCGAGACGATAGGCGAAGGGGATGGCTACGGTTGCCTCCTGCACGCTGTCATCACTGATCGGCCCTTCGCGCAACGGACGCCAATGCGCCATCGCCTGTTCGATGCCACGCACGGCAGCACGGGCGGTTGTCTGCGGCGCATCCGCTGGTGCGAAGGCGGCCCAACCGCGCGCCATCTCCACCTGCCGCTGATACAGGGTGCTCTCGGCACCATCAGCGAGCAGCGCCGCCACGGCGCGATCATCACGGCGCTCGAACAGGCGTTGGGCGTGAAAAAGACGGGCACGATCGCGCAGCGCGCGCGCTACCGCGTCATCGTCTTCGCCAGAGATCAGCCGGCGCAGGACGGCGTCCGCCGCGGCGCGATCGCCGCTGCGATCCAGCGCAATGGCACGGTTCAGGCGCGTGGCGGCGCTCAGGCCTTCGCTGTTGGCAAGCAGTTCTGCCGCCATGGCGTAATTGCCCCGCTCCAGGAGGATGAGACTGCGCAGGGCGCGGGCGCGCTGTTGCTGTGCGTCGCTGCCGGCGTCGCCGATCCGGTCGAGCAGCGCCAAGGCCTGATCCGGCGCGCCGCGCCGATGGTCGATGGTGGCCTGCTTGAGCAGCAAACGGGCCCAGAGCTCAGGCTGCGACGCCTGCGGCAGCGCCTGCAAGGCGGTCATCGCGCGGGCGCGCATGCCGAAGCCGATCAGGGCTTCAGCCAGGAGCCAGCCACGGGCATCGTCAGGGATCTCGGCGCTAGGAGTGACGCCAATCTCGGCGAGCAGCGCCAGCGCCTCGTAGTAGCGCGCGGTGCCAATCAGATAGCGCGCACTATCGACGCGGACATCGGCCGCGCGCTGCGCGCCGTCGCGGTCGCGCGAGACCCGGCGCAGCGGCAGGCTCACCTGCAGATCGTGCGCTCCCACTACGACTTCGGTGCGCAGCGTGCCGTCTGGCGGTGCGCGTTTGGCGCCCCCCGCGAAGCGCCCGCTGAAGCGTGCCTCAAGCGGATAGCGGCCCGGCGGGAGGGTGGCGCGCAGTACGCGGTGAGCGCCTCCGGCGGCCAGCGCGTGCGCCTGCACCGCATCGTAGTCGTGCACGGCCTCCTCGTCGGACAGGCGCACTGCGAGCTGGCGCAGCTCGAAACGGGCATCGTCGAGCACGACATAGAAATCCACGCGCCGACGATCCCCCGCGCGGCGGGCGCGCTCGGTGGCGCGCACGCCGAGTTCAAGCGCCACCGCGTCCTCCTTGAGCGCGGCGATGGCGGCGTCGGAGGGTGCGGCATACCCTTGTGCGGGCGATAACGCGCACAGCATGACGCCGATCATCGCGATTGCACCCCACCTGCGCTTGCCGCTCATCATTGCCTTCTCTCCAGATCGCACCGAGCGCACTATAAGCGGCTGCAAGGTCGCCATGAGGCACCGACCCGCGCCTCACGCGCGGGCCCGACAGCGGCTGTCAGAAGGCGCCTACAAGGCGGCGTTGGGGCGGGTACGACCCTCGACCTCAGGAGGCGAATTCCCAGGTCGCAGGTGCATTGCGATTGCCGTCGTGGTCGCGCAGGTGAATCTGCAGGCGATCGCCGGCTTGCAAGGCGACCGCGGCCTGGTAACGCCCCTGATGCGGCGCAACGTCCACCCGCTGCTGGCGGCCGTCGGCGCGGGTCACCGTGACCCACGCCTGGTCGAGGACACCACGTCGCGCCCAAGGTCGGAAACTGCAGCGACGGCAGATGTAGCGCTCCGCCTCGGCATCGTCGATGAAGGCGAAGTCGGAGGCGTAGCTCGCCGGATAGCGGATGGGAGGCACCGTGAAGGAAACGCCGTCAGCGTCCAGTTGCACCGCGCTGGCGACAATGCCCTGCCAGACCCCGACCTCGAAGCTATCGGAAAGCAGTTCGTAGGGCTGGTTCTCGCCATCCTTGCGGATGTGGCCGCGCACGCGGAAACGGTAGCGGCCCGGCGGGGTGCTGCCGATTCGGCGCGGAAAGGCGGAGAAGGCTTCGAAGTTGGCCGTCCAGCGCCATTCGTGCTGCCCGCTGATCGCCTGCAGCACGCCGGCAATACCGTTCGGGAAATCCACCCGCGTCTGGACTTCCCCGCTGCCATCGGCGAACGGCGCCCAGCTGCCATCGGCGCGTTGGCGTTCGACCGTGGCCACCGGGTTGTCCACGGCATTGGAGCCGCCGCGCCATTGGAAGGTGGCGGCGTCGAAGCGACGGATATCGCGCGGCTGCACCAAAGCCTCGGCCGGGCCGAGGTTGTCGGCGAGCAGGGCCTCATAGGCGGCCACCGCGACGGCCCCACCGCGGCCGACAATCTCGGCAGTGGCGATCTGGCGTAGCTCATCGACGCTGCCGACCACTTGCAGCAACTCCGGCGACAAAGGCATTCCGCCGCGCATGGCTGCCGCCATGCGTACCAGCCGGGTGACGGCATAGTCGGCTGTGTGCGGGCCATAACTGGTCAGCGCCTTACGGTAGTGGTCGCGATTCATGTACTCGCGATAGCTGACGGTGTAGCCGTGATAGTCGCCGGCATGACCGATGCCAACGGGCAGGGCATAGCCTTCGACGCCCAGGTCCTGGATCGCTTCGTGCGTGAAATTGCCCCACAGGGCATCGGTATCGGTGGATTCGCTGATCGCCGCCAGGGCATTGGCCGGGTCGTCCCAGCCTGCGGCATCGTTGTGCACCTGCGCGCGCATGCGCTGGATGGCGGCGTCGTCAAATGGCCGATCGCCGGGCACCGGCGTGGAGAACTGCGCCGGATCGAAAATCCCTGCCTGCAGCGCGCAGGCGTCGGCGTAGGCAGGGTCCTCCTTGTAGCCATCGAGCAGACAGGCCCAGTCGAAACCGTTGTAGGTGTTGTCCGGGACGCGGTCGAGACGGCTTTCCAGGTTGAGAATCAGATCGGCCTGGGCTTCGCAGGCACAGGAGGCCAGCAACACCTCACCAATGCGAAAGGTCTGCAGCATGAGCCGCAGATTTTCCTCGATCACACCGAAGGCAGGCACATCGTAGTGCGAGGGCACGGGCAAGCCGTGTGCACGCAGCGTATCGGCGAGCATGGCCAGTGGCGCCACCGCCGGCGCGATGAATGCGGTCTCCTCCAGGCGCAGGCAATCGGGAAATCCGAGGGCCGGCAGACCGATGGTGCCTTCAAGCGTGGGATCGGTACGGCAGTTCGAGACCGAGGGATAGGGATGGGAAAGCGGCCCCGGCACCCAGGCGAGCCGGAAATCCACCGCGTGGTCGGCCCGCATTGGCACGATGGCGTCGCCGTTGCCGATAGCCTCCCAGCCGGCGATGACGGCATCCGCCAGATAGCGTGCTCCGCGCTCGGTCTGGGCGTAGCCGGTGTGGAACCAGTCGCGCCAGACGCCGGCATCCAGCGGGGCGCTGTCGCGGTCGCAATCGCCTCGGCCGTCGCCACCCAGAGCGCGGGTGGTATCGGCAACCACCCTGCCCTGACCATCGAGCAACTGGCAGCGATTGCCCGACCCCTCGGCGGAACCGACGTCACCCTGGGAGAACAGCAGGGTCGCGCCTGTCTCGCGATCGACAAAGCGCTCCAGCGGCGCCAGATAGTCGGCGCTGTGCAGGTCGTAGCCGTCAAGACCTTCCGGATGCTGGCCGAAATTCACCCAGATCGCCAAGGGCTTCGGATCGCTGAGATCGCTCAACGCGTCAAAACGCAGCACCGTGATGGCGGCGTCGGCGTACTCGAGTGGATAGCCTGCCGGGCTGCCATCGTCTGCCGTGGCCAGGCGGGTGACATTGCCCTTGAAGATGCGGTGCTCGATCGTGGTTGCGCCCATCGCCACCGGTTGCAGGTCGCTGGCGGCGCTTTCGATGGCCTCTGCAATGCGCTGTGCCTGATGCTCGAAGAAGCGTGCATCGAAAACATCCTGAAAGATGAACAGCCCGACTGCCAAAGTGGAGGAATAGGCCGTGGAGTGGGCGTGCGAGGCGGTGTGCAGAATCTGTTCGTAGCCGATGCCGGAGGCGCCCTGATCCAGGATCTGCCCGACGCGCCGCAACAGCAAATCCTGGGCGAGGTAGTTGTCGGTCTTGAGGAGGGCGATGCGTTGGCCATCGCCGCCTTCAATCACCAGCGCCCGCGCGGACAGGCGCGACTGCACGCCGGTGGAGGTGCGCTTGGCCTTGGCATGGAGATAGGGATCGATGTCGCCACCGGCCAGCCCCTCGAAGAGGGTGGTGGTATCACAGTACTGACCGGCGCAGTAGCCCACATCCGGCGTCATATCGACCACCGCGACGCCCGCGCGCAGGCCACCGCCGGGCGTGATGTCCACCGTATCGCGGGTCGGCGAGCTGCCTTCGCGCGGCGGCTCCGATCCCGAGCAGGCGACCAGCACGAGCGCTGCCAGTCCGGCAGAGAGCGGGCGCAGGACATTCATTGCGCGCTCCCGGCCTCGCCCAGCAGATCGCAAACTGCCGGCGGCAGCGGCAGGGTACGGCAGAGATCGCCCAATGGCGTCACTGGATCGAGCAGCGCGCAGAAGGATTCCGGGCCACCCGCCGCGCGGCACTGGTCGGCGAGCCCCTGCTGCAGAAAGTCGAGCTGCATGGCCAGCCCATTGACGATGCAGTCGGCACCTGCCGGGTCATCGAAACAGGCGGTGAGCGATGGCGGCAAGGCATTCGGATCGCCCGCTGCCACATCAAACAGGGGCGCGTAAGCCTGCAGCCGCAGCAACGGCGCGGTCAGCGGCCCCAGCGAGACGAATTCCTCATAGTTGGTGAAAGGCAGCGCCAGACCGGTGCCGCCGCCGGTATCGACATAGTTGAACTCGTCCGCGGGAATGATGTAGCCAAAGCTGTTGTGGGTCAGGCCGAGCAGCATCATCGGACTGCCATCGCCCAGCGCGCGAATGGACTGGCCATAGGTATTGGTGGCCTCACCCGGGATCGTGACGATGTCCAGCGCCGCTTCGCCACTGCCCAGACGAATGCGCGACACCGCCGTCTGCGCCACCGGCGCAAGCTGCGGCAGGGCATCGAAGAGCGTGCTGACGAAGGGAATCTGATCGAGCGGCAGACCGGTGAAGTTGTAGTAGCGGTTGAAGGCGCCTGCCGCCGCCGCGGTGATGAACAGGGGATTGGTCACCGGCAAGGTCGCCTGGACGTGGCGGACCTGCAGCCCCTCGGCCAACGGCTGGCCCCCACCGAAACGCAGTGCATGCTCCGCCATGGCGTGGCCGCGAGCGCGCACCCTTTCGTAGGGTGTGGCGTCGTCCGGGGCATCCCCACCGCGCGCTGAGGCATCGGCGATCGGCCCGTTGTAGAAGGCCGCCACCCCGCCGTCGGCCTCGAGCCGGTCGACCGCACCCAGGATGTAGTCCGGGTGCGGGGTGCGGGGGTCCTCGTTGATGCTGGTGGGATGCGCGTTGAACTGCAGCAGACGTCCCACCGGGCGCCCCGAGGCGCGGTCACGTGCTTCGAGAAGCGTCATGAGCGGGTCGGCGGTGTCGCTGGGATCGACCCGCGGACGGCGGTAGCTGTTGAAGGCAGCAGCGTCGCCCTGGCGCACGGTCAGCACCACTTCGCGCTGGGCCGCCAGCGCGTCTTCGACCACAGCGACGGCCTCGGGATAGAGCACCGATTCCAGCCAGTCCTGCGGAACCCCGCCCCACAGCCCCTGTAGATCGGCGCCAGCGTGGCTGTGCGTTGATCCGATCAAGAGGTTCGCCTCGGGCAATCCAGTGGCACGCGCAATCCGCCGCCGCATCTCCGCCGTGATGATATTGCCGGCGCCGACCGCATCGATCGACAGAAACACCACCGTCTCCCCGGCCTCGCTGAGCAGAAAGCTGCGAAGCCACGTGTATTCATCGTCACCGACCCGGTTGCGGTGGAAGCGCTGTTCCGCGGGAATCGTCAACAAGTCCCCGAGCTGGTCCAAGGGCGCCGGAAAATTCTGTGTTGGGTCGATGCCAAAGCCGCCAAGGTTGAAGCGCTGCGTCTTGGGCGCGATGAGCAAGCGCTCCTCGCGCACCCCTTCGACATGGCTGGCGGTGGGCGTAATGCGGCGTTTGGACGCGGCGGCGCAGCGTGCACCCTCGGCGCAGCCTGGGTCCGATCGCGGCTGGACCAGGATGCCGGTCTGATCGCCATCGGCGCGGTACCGGAATTCGGTCGCGACTGAGACCTCTGGTGCGATGAGGATGTCACCCGCCAGCGGCGTTTGTGGCCCCCGCTGCTGACGCCAGGCGCGTGCGCCGGCGCCTGCCTCACCGAGACCGATGCGGGTCCCCGAAGACACCACAATGTGCCCGCCTTCCACGACACGCTGTTCGGCACCGCTTCCTGGAGCCGTGTCCGGTGATTCCGCCGGGCCACTGCCCCCGCAGGCCGAGAGCAGGGCCACTGCGGCCGCGCACGCCAGTCGTCGCACTCGCTGGAGTGTCCGCATAGAGTCCCCTCACGGGCGCCTTGGTGGACGCCTCCTGTAAAGATGGTGAGCGTGTCCGCAATCGGCGGAGGGCGCTATCGTAGAAATTGCGGAGACGGTGCCCGCGCCTGCCATGGCGCAGCACCGAGCGCCGGGCGGGGTCCGTCGCGCGGCCGTGTTGTCGAGGGACGGCCTGTGGGCACCGTGGTGACGTCATCCGCATGGGTCACAATGCGGTGCATTGCAGCGCCGAGTCGCTGATGCACCACATCCTGGGAGCCTGCCGTGGACAACCGTCTTGCTTTTGTCGTCAGTCTGATCGTCACCGTGCTCGCACTGGGCCTCGCCTGGTTGCTGGACAGTGGCACGCAGTACGTGGCCGGGCTGCCGCTGCTGGTGGCGCTGGCGCTGTTCGCATTCGCCGTCCAATGGGCCGTGTACGTGCCCTCTTTCCTCGGCCAGACCGAGCACTACTACGACCTTGCCGGAGCGCTGACCTATGCCAGCGTCATCGCCCTGGCCGCAGGCCTGAGCGCCACGGATGCGCGCGGCGGGGTGATCACCGCGCTCGTGTTGATCTGGTGCGGGCGCTTGGGCAGCTTCCTTTTCCTGCGGGTGAAGCGCAGCGGCAAGGACGGTCGCTTTGACGATATCAAGCCGCACTGGGGCCGCTTTCTAATGGCCTGGACCTTCCAGGGGCTGTGGGTCTTCATGACCCTGCTCGCGGCCCTGGTCGCGATCACCAGCGCCTCTGCCCAGGCGTGGGACACCTGGGCCACTGGCGGACTGCTGATCTGGATGGTGGGCTTCGCCATCGAGGCCGTCGCGGACCGGCAAAAGCGTCGCTTCAAGGCCGATCCCGCCAATGAAGGGCGCTTCATCCGTCACGGCCTGTGGGCATGGTCTCGCCACCCGAACTACTTCGGCGAGATCGTGCTGTGGACGGGCATCGCGGTCATGGCCACGCCGCTGATGCAGGGTTGGCAATGGCTGGGCTGGGCGTCGCCGGTCTTCGTCTGCTGGCTGCTCACCCAGGTCAGCGGCGTCCCGATGCTGGAAAAGCGCGCCGACGAGAAATGGGGTGGTCAGGCCGACTATGAGGCCTACAAGGCCGCCACCCCGGTGCTGATTCCGCGTCCGCCCCGGACGAGCGCATCATGATCGACTCCGTCCTCGCCTGGGCAGGCGAGCACCACGAACAGGCGGTCTGGCTGGTGCCCCTGTTGGCCTTCATGGAGACCTGCGTCGGCGTCGGTCTATTCGTGCCGAGCCTGATGCTGGTTATCGTCACCTCGGTGTTCTACGCCAATGACTGGGCCAACCTTTGGGTGATGGCGACGATGGCCATGATCGGCTCCTCGCTGGGCGACCATGTCGGGTACTACGCGGGTCGCGCCATCGGCCATCGCGTGCATGGCTGGCGCATCATTCAGCGCAACGCCGAGCGATGGGAGCGCACCGAGACCATGGTCCGGCGCTACGGCGTGTGGGCGATCTTCATCGGGCGCTTCATTCCGGCCATCCGCAGCCTGGTACCCGCGATGATGGGCGTCACCGAATTCGAGCGCGCGCGCTACACGCTGTTCGACGTCGCCGCATGCAGCTTGTGGGCGCTGGGTCTGGTCGCCATCGTCAAGGGGGCGCACACGCTGTTCCTGCCGTCGTAGGCGGGCCGTCGCGCGCTGCGCGACAATATGGCATGGCCTCTCCTTCACCGTCTTCCGCACCGGAGCGCGACCACAAGCAGCCGCGATGGCGCCGCTGGCTGATCGAAATCCTCATCGTGGTGCTGATCATCGTCGGCGTACGGCTTTGGATGCAGCGCGGCATGGTCGACGGTGCCGCACCGGAGATCGCCGCCAGCACCATCGATGGCACACCCGTCTTGCTGTCGCAGTACGCCGACGGGCCGGTGCTGGTGCACTTCTGGGCGACCTGGTGCCCGGTGTGCGGACTCACGCAACCGGGTATCGATCGCCTTGCGGAAGATCGTCCCGTGCTGACCGTCGCGCTGCGTTCCGGCACCGTCGAGCAGGTGCAAAGGCACATGCAGCGCGAGGACTTGCAGCATCCCGTCATCCTCGACCCGGACGGCGCCATCGCCGCCCGCTTCGGAGTCCAGGGCGTGCCGGCTTCTTTCATCATTGACCAGCGTGGGCGCATTCGCTTCCGCAACACCGGACTCACACCCGCCTGGGAATTGCGCCTTCGCATGGCGTGGATGGACTGGCGCGGCTAGCGCCGCTCGCGGGCCAGCCACTCCGATACCGCGACACCCGCCAGCACCCAGAAGGCGCCGTTGACCATTCCGGCGGCGACATCGCTGACGTAGTGCACACCGATGACGATACGGCTCAGCGCCACCAGGCCCATCAGCAAGCCAGCCGCGAACATCACCTCAAAACGCAGGCGCGGATTTTGGGCGATGCGCGCCAGCACGTAGGCGATGAAGCCATAGACCGCCACAGCACCGGTGGTGTGGCCACTCGGAAAGGATGGCGTGATGGCTTCATAGGCGGTACTCAACGCGGGCCGCGGCCGGTCGATGATGTACTTGCCAAGCAGCGTCGCCAACTGCGAGCCCCCGACCGTGAGCAGCAACCCGAACAGCATGGCCGAGCGCTGCGTAGCCAGCAAAGCGGCCGCCGTCACCAGCCCGCACGCAATCAGCGTCTGGGGATCGCCGAAGGTGGTCAGCCAGGCGAAGAGTGCAACGAAGCGCGCTTCGCGCATGCGGTCCAGGCCCTGATGCAGTCGCTCGTCGAGTTGCTGCAGGTCACGGTCTTCGAGCAGTTCCTCGACCAGCTGCCCACCCAACCCGAGCAGGTGCACTGCCAGCACCACCAGGGCGGTCAGCGGCAACCCCAGGGCATGCCGGCGATCAAAGCGCGCCTGCAGCCACCGGCCTAGGCGCGGCCAGCGTCGCGCGATGGCGGTTCCCAAGCGGTGCAGGCCCAGGCCATGCATCGCGCGTCGCAGCACAGCTGCGATGGCCTGTCGCCTACGCCAGCACCACTCCGCCACACCGCGGGCCATGACCACGGCGGTCACGAGCCCGAAAAGCAAGATCCAGAACGCCATGGCTATGCAGTGTAGTGGTTGGACAACAGAACCTTCTGCGCCTGCCTTTGCCGCGATCCGCTGGCGGTGCGCACCGCTTGCAGTACGCGTTGGGTGGCGTGCAGGACACGGGTAGAGGGCCGCGCCGGCTGGCGGCGCATCCTGCGTTTTTACGACTTCCGGCGCCGTCCGGGTGGCACCAGAATTCAGTCTTGATCAGAGCAAGGCATTGCAGCCTGCCGAATTGGAGGAGTCTCATGCACGTATTCCGCAGACCTTTGGCGCTTGCCTGCGTCCTGTGCGCCATCTGGCCGTCCAGCGCCAGTACCGCCGAGGTCGACACGCCCCCCGAGCATCTGCTCGGCATCATCCAGGCGACCATCGACAGCCTGACCCGTGGCGCGGTCGACAGCGAGGATGGCACTGCCCCTGAGACGGACGGCCCGATTACCGCACTGCCCCCGATTCAGGACCTTCTTGCCGGGCGTATGGATGTCTGGCTGAACCCGCTGTACTGGTCCACCTGGGTGCAGGAGTCGCTGCTGCACGGCAACATCCAGATTCCCGCGCCTACCGATGTCGTGCGCCCGGAGATCTGGACGGCCAATGTCGACGTCGCCAACGATGCCGCCACCGTCGCACCGATGCGCTTTGCATTGCAGGACACCTCCGGCATCACCTACCAATGGCGGGAGCAGACCAAGACCGTGGCCGACTTCGTCGCCACCACCGAAACCGATACGGTGGTCTTCGTGCACAACGGTGCGCTGGTCGACGAGATCTACAACAACGGCTACCAGGAGTACACCCGCCAGCAGCCGTGGTCGGTGACCAAGACCTTCATCGCGGCGGTGGTCGGTATTGCCGACGGCGAAGGCCGTATCCAGTCACTGCAGGACCCGATCGAGCGCTACATCCCGGATCTTGCGGGTACGCCGTGGGAAGGCGTGTCCATCGAGGACATTCTGCAAATGGAGTCCGGCGTGCACTGGGATGAGGACACCCCCGTGCTGCCGCTGAACACCCAGGTGCAGCAATGGGTGCAGGTGCTGCTCGACTATTACACCTACGGCGCCCTTGGCCAGACCCGGAACGAATTCATCAAGGCCCTGCCCGCCGCCTACGAGGCAGGCACTGAATTCCGCTACAACAGCGCCAATACGCAGGTTCTGGCCTGGATGTTGAGCAACCTCTACGGCAAGCCCTTCAACGAAATCATTTCGGAGAAACTCTGGATCCCCATGGGCGCCTATGGCGACGCGCGCATGATCGCCGACCGCGAGGGCGCCACCATTGCCTCGCAGGGGCTGTACGCGCGCGCTCATGACTTCGCCCGCTTCGGCGAGTTGATGCGACGTGGCGGCGTCAACGCCCGCGGCGAACAAGTAGTGCCGGCGGCATGGATTGACCGCATGACCCGCATGACCAAAGTCTCGGAGGGCGGCTACGGCTATCAGACCTGGAACAGCGCGGTCACACCCGGCGCCTACAAGGCCAGCGGCTTTCAAGGGCAGAAGATTACCGTCGTGCCGGAATACTGCCTGACCGCGGTACGTCTATCGCATTCCTTTGGCCTGCAATATCGTGACGGCGACATTGCCGACCCCGATGCCTATGGCGTGGGGACCAACTTCAGCGCGGACGAGTGGGTGGCCATGGTCAAGGCGGTGGCTGACAGCCTGGGCGACTGCGATGGCAGCGCACCGTCACGTTCGACCACGACGCTGGAAGCCGACGCTGGTGGTCCGGGCGGCTCCAGCGGCTCGGGCGCACTGGGCGCGTGGGCAGCGGCCTTGCTGGGACTCCTCGCCCTGGGTCGGCGACGCATGATGGGCCGTTGACGCAGGGCCGGACCCTACTCATGGGCAGGAGACGCGGACCCGGTTGCCCTGGCGCGCTGTTGGCTCCAAGGTAGGGGGTCCATCCATTGCATGGAGGTCCGAATGAGCAACAAGGGCCCGAACAAGGACGACAAGACCAAGGATTCTGCGCACGAGCAGGAGATCATCGACGAGGCGCTGGACGAAACCTTCCCGGCCAGTGACCCGCCGGCGACCACCACGACCACCGACGACCTCGACCGGGAAAAGGGCGAAGAGAAGAAATAGACGCCCCCGTCCCATCCAGGGGCGCTGCGCGATGGCAGCGCCCCTTTTTTTGTGGGCGCCTCGGGCCTGCTCAGGTCATCGTCAGCACCACGCGGAAGCGCGCCTCGTTCGCCATCATGCGCGCATAGGCCTGCGCCGCCTGCTCCAGCGGATAGGTTTCGACCTGGGCGCGGATGGCCTTCAGGCCCGAAAAGCGCATGGTGTCCTCGGAATCCACTGGCGCGCCGCTGGGGTGCCCCGAGATGCTGCGGCGGCCCGGCAGCAATTGCAGCGGGGATACCTCGATGGGCTTGGGATCGGCGCCCACCACGATGAGCTTGCCGTTGACGCCGAGCCCCTCAATGATGGCGCTCATCAGCTTGGCGCTGGGTGCGGTGGCGAGAATCACGCGCGCACCGCCGATGGCCTGCAGGGCGGCGCAGGGGTCCTGGGCCTCGGTATCGATGTAGGTGGCCGCACCCAGTTCCAGCGCCAGCGCCTTCTTGTCGGACCCGCGTGACAGCGCCACGGTGTGGAAACCCATACGCGCCGCGTACTGGATGGCCAGGTGACCGAGACCGCCCACCCCCTGGATGGCGACCACGTCGCCGGCGCGCGCACCGCTGTTGCGCAGCGCGTTGTACGTGGTCACGCCGGCGCAGAGCAGTGGCGCCGCCTCGACCGCGGACAAGGCATCCGGAATGGCTGCCAACGCTTCCACCGGCGCGATCATGTAGTCGGCATAGCCGCCGTCGAAGGCAATGCCGGAAACACGCTGATAGGCGCAGGTCACAAAGTCACCCTGCTTGCAAGACGGGCAACTGCCGCAGTGCCAGCCGTGCCACCCCACGCCTACCCGGCGACCGATTTCCCAACGTTCCACCCCTTCACCAACGGCGTCGATGGTGCCGGCCACTTCGTGTCCCGGCACGCGCGGGTACTGGATGCCTGGGAAGGCGCCTTCCTTGGTGAACATGTCGGAGTGGCAGATACCGCAAGCCTCGACCCGCACGCGTACTTCGCCGCGTCCCGGCTCCGGAATCTCGCGTTCCACCAGTTCAAAATCGCCCCCGGCTTCGGGGACCTGCATTGCTCGCATGGTTGCCATGGATGGCTCCTTTTTCGCGCTTGCTGGTCACGGCCGGCACCTCGCGGGAGCGATGACCGTGTTCGGATATGCTGCCTGCATTGTCACGTAGCGGAGCCGGTATG
Source organism: Algiphilus sp. (assembly GCA_022763315.1). Classification (GTDB taxonomy): domain Bacteria; phylum Pseudomonadota; class Gammaproteobacteria; order Nevskiales; family Nevskiaceae; genus Algiphilus. The sequence goes on along the minus strand of JALEHA010000148.1, from coordinate 1,371 downwards.
CGCATCGAACGGGTAAGTGCTGTCACGCTGTTCGTCAGTGACATGCGCCGCTCCTGCGCCTTCTATCAGGCTCTGGGATTCGCGCTGAAGTTCGGTGGGCGGGACGCCATCTTCACCAGTTTCCATGCCGGCGAGGGCTTTCTGAATCTGGCCAAGACGAAGGTGCACACCACCGGCTGGGGCCGCGCCATCTTTCATGTCGAGGACGTCGACGCCCTCTATGCGCACAGTCTGGAGCGCGGGCTGAAGCCGGACTTCGCGCCCAGTGATGCGCCATGGGGAGAACGCTACTTCCACATCAAGGATCCGGACGGACATGCCCTGTCCTTTGCCACACCGCTGCCGGGCGGGCCTTACTGAGGGCTGCGCATCGCGCGCAGGCCGTCGCGGACCTCGCGCACAAAGATGTCGGGCTGTTCGAAGGCGGCGAAATGCCCGCCGCGTTCGGTCTCGTTGAAATAGCGAAGATCACAGTAGCGCCGCTGCGCCCAGCGCCGCGACGGCCGGAACAGCTCACCGGGAAAGATGGAGAGCGCCGTGGGCGCCGTCACCGGCGCGCGGTCGAAGTCCATGAAGCTCTCCCAATACAGCCGTGCCGACGAGGCAGCCGCGGCGGGCAGCCAGTAGAGCATGACGTTGTCGAGCAACTCGTCGCGGCTCAGCACGGCCTCGGGACCATGGCCGCCATGATCGACCCAGGTCCAGAACTTCTCCAGAATCCAGGCCGCCTGCCCCACCGGTGAGTCGGTCAGTCCATAGGCCAGCGTCTGCGGCCGGGTGGCCTGCTGCTTGCCGTAGGCGGACTCGTATTTGCGGTAGTGGTCCATGGTCGCCAGCGCCGCCTTCTCAGCCGCGCTGAGCTCGGCCAGGTCCTCCCTGACCGGCGGGGCAATGGCCATGTTGAGGTGGATGCCGGCGCAGTGCTCGGGGTCGCGCTTGGACAGGGCGGTGGTCACCATCGAGCCCCAGTCTCCCCCCTGCGCCAGATAGCGCCTGTGACCCAGACGCGCCATCAGTGCCGCCCAGGCCCCGGCGATGCGCTCCACGCCCCAGCCCGTCTCGCGCGGCTTGTCGCTGAAGCCGTAGCCGGGCAGGCTCGGACAGATGACCTCGAAGGCGTCATCTGGATCACCACCGTGCGCACGCGGGTCGGTCAACGGCCCCAGCACCTTGTGGAATTCCACAATGGAGCCCGGCCAGCCGTGGGTCATCAACAGCGGGGTGGCATCTGGCTCAGGCGACGGCACATGCAGGAAGTGGATGCGCAGGCCATCGACCTCGGTGCGATACTGCGGCCACTGGTTGAGCCGCGCCTCGCGCGCACGCCAGTCGTAGCCGTCCCGCCAGTATTCGCAGATCGCGCGCATCCAG
>JALEHA010000147.1 GCA_022763315.1 Algiphilus sp. | reverse complement strand
GAAGGAATCGCTGCCACCCTGGGCGCGGACCGCGGTTCCGGCGTGGTCACGACCATTGGCGGTCTCCACAGAGATGACGCCGCCGCTGGCATTGCCGTAGAGCACCGATGCCGGGCCACGGATTACTTCTGCGCGCGTTGCCGTATCGAGATCGATGGAGCCGACTTGGGACTGCCCATCCGGCAAGGTTTCCGGAAAGCCATCGACACGGATGCGAATGCCGCGAACGCCAAAAGGCGCACGGGCGCCAAAACCCCGCAAAGACAAGCGTTGGCCTTGTGCGAAGTTGTAGCGGTTTTGCAGAAACAGACCGGGCACGCGCGTCAATGCTTCATCCAGCTGCAGGCCCTGGCGGCCATCCCGAATGACGGATTCTTCAATGACCGTGACCCCGGATGGCGTATCGGGTAGCGCACGCTCCAAGCGCGTGCCGGTCACGATGACCGTGTCCAGCGCTTCGGCCTCCGGCACTTGGGCGTGAGCCGCCGCCGCGTTACAGGCGAGTGCCAGAGCGAGGGCCCGCAGCGCGATGTTGCCGAAGCCGCGCCGGCCGGGCGCGTTGCCGCTCAGTATCGTGCCGGCGGGACGCGAATTCGGGCGCTCGGCCCGCGCTGTTGTGGCCCCTGGGGCACGCTCCATGCGCACACTCATGTTGTCGTCTCTCCGTGTTGTTGTGATCGGTTGCCGCTGGCTGCAGCCTAATGTACTTTCACAGTTCGCGTAGTCGTGCTACGTGCGTGACAGTGTGTGGCAAGGGTGCTCCACGCCCAACCGTTCATCGTCGCGGCTGTATGTCAAAAATATCTAGCAAAATCATGACGTTGATTTGGTTGTGCAATATGGCCTGGTTATTGCTGATACCGCCTTGACATTCAATTTGCGTGCAAGCGCAGGACATGACAGTGGAAAACGACGAGCGAGACCAGAAGCGAGTGCAAAGTGGGCAGGGCGAACTTCCCCCTTCTTCAGTACAACATGCCTCACGGCAGGCCTTGGAGGCGTCCGAGCGCGTCGTCACGGCCATGATTGATCTCGGCGAACTGACAGCACAGCAGATTCTGTCCATCGCCGCGCAGCAGATGAAGATCAATGACGACTTTTCGGAACATTGTGCAGCGCATTTCGATACGCTCTGCACCCACGCGGATTCACAGGAACTGCTTGATAAGCAGCGCGCACTGATCAGCGACCTACGCGAGCGCGTGGATGGGCATGCGGAGGTGATGTATCGCATCTGGTCAGAGGGGCACCGCACCCTGGCCACGATCTTCGAAAGGATCGATGCCATCGAGGAAGCCTTGGAAGCCAGCGCATCGGATTCCGCCATCAATGGCGTGGCACAACAGCGGGATCACTAGCGCCCATCCCGCTCAGCCCCACGCGGACCGAGCGGACGAGATCTGACGCAGCTGCTAGCGCGACCCTCCGCCACGCAAGGCATCGGTGTCGATACCGTGTTGGCGCATCTTGCGATACAGCGTATTTCGACTCATGCCCAAGGTACGTGCTGCACGGCTCATGTTGTAGCGGTGATGCTCGATGGTCTCAAGCAAGGCGGCGCGCTCTGCCGCTTCCAGCGGATTTCCGTACACGGGTTGTGCTGGCGCCTGGGTGGAGCGCGCATGGCGTCTGTCATCATGAGTGTCGGCGTGACTGTGATCATCGTTGGCCGACTCCGGATGGCAGAGGTCGTCGCCCAAATCTTCGGGTTGGATGCAATCGTCCTCGCACATCGCCAGCGCGGTGCGCAGTACGTTGCGTAACTCACGAATATTGCCCGGCCAGTGGTAGGCACGCAGCAGCTGCATGGCCGCGGCACTGACACTGACGGATACTCCGGCCTGGGCGGATTCCGTGGCCAGAATGTTGGAGATGATCTCGGGCAGGTCCTGGCGTTTGCGAAGGGGCGGCAGCTTGAGCGTGATGCCGTTGAGGCGGTAGTACAGATCCTCACGGAAGCGGCCTTCCGCGACCATGTCCTTGAGGTCGCGCAAAGAGGCACTGATCAAGCGAATGTTGACCGGCGTGGGTACTTCGCTGCCCAGCGGGGTAACGACCCGTTCCTCCAGGACCCGCAGCAAACGTGTCTGCAGTTCCAGGGGCATATCTCCGATCTCGTCAAGAAACAGTGTGCCGCCATCAGCCTGAAGAATCCGCCCTCGTGCGCCTTCCTTGCGCGCGCCGGTGAAGGCGCCCGCTTTGTAGCCAAACAACTCGGCCTCAATCAACGTCTCAGGAATCGCAGCACAGTTCACGGCGACAAAGGGGTGGTTGGCGCGTTCGCTGGCGTGGTGTACGGCACGGGCAAAGACATCCTTGCCTGAGCCGGTAGGGCCCTGTAACAGGATGGCGACATCCGATGTCGCAAGGCGTCGTGCGCAGCGGGCGTTGCGCTGCATGACCGGATCCCGCCCGGACACGGTATCCAGGTCGAGGATGTCAGTGCGGGGCGTATTCTTGACGCGTACCGCCTGCGCCCCACTGCCGGCCTCGTGCAGTCGGTTGCCTTTCTGGGTTGAGCTGTTGGTGAGCTGGCTGGTCATGTAAAAACGACGTCCATGCTTTAGATCACGAATAGGCGTCAGCGCCGATTGACACTGACGGTACAAGGGGTCGGAGACATGGGGAGGTACATCGAAGACCTCCGAGATATTGCGGCCAATCAGTTCAGCGCGACTCTCATCGGCCAGAAGGGCAATGGCAACTTGGTCAGCGCCGATAATGGTGCCGTCCTCCGCGATCGCCATCGCGCCATCCTGCAAGAGACTCACGAACTCGGCGCGGCTATGAAAACGCAACACGCACTGATCGCGAAAGCGGCGCAGGAACAAACATTTCTCGATCAAGCGCGATGACATGCTCACCATGGCCTTGGTATGCATCTGGTTCGCGCGCGAGTACTTGGCGTTTACACAGGACGCGTCCAGTACAGCGGTGAGCGCGCCATCGGGGTCGAGAATGGGGGCACCGGTACAGGACAGGTCGATGTGTCGCGCACGGAAATGGTCCGTACGGTGCACAGTGACCGCACGCTGTTCGGCGATGCAGGTACCAATGCCGTTGGTCCCCTCCATCGATTCGCTCCAGTTGGCGCCGTGCACTAGGCCGGCGGCATGGAAGCTCTTGCTCAGATTCGGGTCGACCTTGTCGCACAGGATGATGCCGTTAGCATCCGTCAGCAGCAGCGCATAGCCCGAGCCGGCAATCTGCTCGTAGAGCGCGTCCATCTCGAGTCGGGCAATGTCGATCAGGGTGTCGTACTGATCTTCCAGTTCGGCAATTCTGTTGACGTCTTCCACGCGCGGCGAATAACGGCGCGAAGGGTCGAGGCCGTGGGAATTGATGCACCGCGACCAGGACGACGAGATATTGCTCTCCGGCTGTTCGATGCTCTCTTTCCCACCGACGACGTCGATGACGCGTTCGGAGTGCTGGTAGGTCGTGTCATGCATGTGTGTGTCTCCTCGGCTTCAGCCGGGCCGCCTGTCGTCGTGTAATGGGGCGGTTGAGGAAAGAGTGCGCGCGCCTTACGCCTCCGTCAAGCACACTTTGGTCGTAGTGCAACATGGCTGGCACAACCTGTACCAGGTGGTGAACGCATCACCCTTTGTTGTCCGCCAGGGAATGCGAAGCAGGGTTGACCTTGCGGGTCGCATCTTCAGGGTTTCCCGATACATTGTCTCGGTGCGTTGCATGAGAAAGACCCCTCTTTAGGAAGGCGCACGGCGCGCCAAGTTGCATTGCAATGGCTGCCAAGGAGGCCACATCAGGCCGACCTGCCCAGGGTTCCGACCGGTTCCCAGGGAAAGATCCCATCGGCATTGAAGCAACGAGGTGCATCATGAATACAACGACTATGGCTGACGGCGCCGCAGGTCCGTCCGAGAATTACCGTGACAAGAAGCGCTATTTCTGGCTTTTGTCTTCGCTTTGGGTGCTTTTTCCAGCGATCAGCGTAGCGGTGACCTATGTCACCGGTATCGAGATTTTCACCTGGAGCACGTTTGCCCTTTGGTATCTGGCCATACCAATACTGGACATGGTCTTTGGTCAGGACACCAGCAATCCGCCCGAGGCCGCCATCCACCGGCTGGAGAACGACAACTATTACCGCTATCTCGCCTATGCCACAGTGCCGTTGCATTACGTGACCCTGATTGTGGGAGCGTGGGCGGTGGCAAGCCTGGGCATGAGCTGGGTCGGGTATCTGGGAATCGCCCTCTCCGTTGGCTTGATCAACGGCATTGCCATTAACACTGGCCACGAGCTCGGGCACAAGAAGTCGCGTGTTGCCAAGACGCTGGCCAAGCTGTCTCTCGCGACCACGGCCTACGGGCACTTCATGGTCGAACACAACAAGGGGCACCACAAGGATGTGGCGACGCCGGAGGATCCTGCCTCTTCTCGTTTCGGGGAAAGCATCTACCGCTTCGTGTTGCGCGAGATTCCGGGGGCGCTGAAGCGTTCCTGGAAGAACGAGAAGGAGCGGCTTGCCCGGCAGGGAAAAAGCCCATGGAGCACCGAGAACGAGATGCTCCAGCCCATGGCGGTCACGATTGCCTTGTATGGCGGTCTGATTCTTGCCTTTGGCCCGGTCGTGATTCCGTTCCTACTTATCGCCATGGCCTATGGCTATTGGTTCCTGACCATGGCGAACTATGTGGAACACTACGGATTGCTGCGACAGAAACAGGACGACGGACGCTATGAGCGTTGTCGGCCTGAGCATTCGTGGAATACGAATCACACCATGTCGAACCTCGTGCTGTTCCATCTCCAGCGGCATTCCGACCACCACGCATACCCGACCCGCAGCTATCAGTCGCTGCGGCATTTCGAGGACCTCCCGACCTTGCCCTCGGGTTACCCCGGCATGTTCACGCTGGCGATGTTCCCGCCACTCTGGCGCGCAGTGATGGATCCTCGCGTCCTTGAGCTCTACGACCAGGACATCCATCGCGTCAATCTCGACCCCAAGCAACGCGATTCGATTCTTCGTCGCTATGCAGGCCGAAAGAGCGGGAGTTCGACGGCCACCACTGCGTAATGGTGTCACCCCTCCCCGGGGGTTCTTGGTGGCGGCAGGGCGGGCATGTGTACGCCCAGCCGCCACCCGATCTAACGTTTAGAAGTCATTGCCGCCATCGTGCCGTTGCGCGCGCAGCAGTGGCACCCCGCACGACCATCGTCTGGAAGCCCCCATCATGACTGTAGCGTTGATTGTTTTCGTTCTGATGAGCGCAGTAAGCCTGGGTGGGGCGTTGCTCGCCCTGCTCATCACCTTCGGCATGGGTGCGCCACGCTTGCTTCGTCTGATTCACGGCTTTGCAGCCGCGGGTGCGCTTGCATTACTGGCCGTTGGAAACAGTGTTCAGGAAACGCCGTCTTTGGCGTGGTGGGCGCTGGGCGTGTGGACGGCCGGTCTGCTCGGTGGCCTGCTGTTTTTCCGCGTGCTGTTTCCGGGACGAGCGCCACGGATGCTCATTGCTGCGCACGGTGTGCTGGGCCTGACTGGACTCGCATTGCTTTACCCCGTCGCCTTTGCCGGAACCTGAAGCGCGTTTGGAAACATCGCAGGCGTGGTCAGGGCGCGTCGAGCAACCCGAGCTTGTGGGCTCTGGTCACGGCGGCAAGGCGGCTCGTCACCGCGAGCTTGCCGTAGATATTGCGCAGGTGCCACTTCAGGGTGCCCTCTGTGATCAGCAGTGAGTCCGCCAACTTCCGATTGGGTAACCCAGACTGCAGTTTCAGAAGAATTTGGATCTCACGGGAGGTGAGAGGCTCGATCAATGGACTCTGATCTGGCGAATGGCGTCGAGACGTGGTCTCCGCCACCTCGTCCGTCTCCGAGCTGGCTGGCGGCACAATCGCATCGAGCAGTTGCCTTGCATAGGCCACCGTAGGGGCACGCTGGTCCTCCCGTGTCTCGTGTAGATAGAGTTCAAGCAGGTCGCCAACCTGACGTCCTTCGTCGGCGAAGAGCCGGATGTAGCCTTCCGGTGCACCCAGCTGAAGCGCCTCGGTGAAGACCTTGAGCGCTTTGCGCTGCTCGTTGCTGGCCTGCAGCGATAGTGCCTGTAGCAATAGTGTTTCGATCAGCTTGCGCTTCTGTCCGGTCTGCCGGGTGTGCCGCACGATCGGGCCGAGAATCTCGCAGACCGCTTCGTAGTCGCCATGCAGGAGGGCCATACGCGCATGAATGCGGCTGGACTTGTCGCGTACCGCGCTTTCAAAAGCGCTGATCCGTGAGCCGGCTGCGGTCGCGCGCTGGACTTCGTCCCAGACTGCGCGCGCCTGTTCCAGTTCGCCGTGTCGCAGATGCATGACGACACGTTCTGCGCCCAGGGAGATCGCCAGTCGCGGTAGGTCGCGGGCATGGCCAAGGGCTTCGCCTTCTGCGAGCGTATCGAAGGCTTCCAACGGGTTGCCCTGCAATGCCTGAAGGCGGGCGAGCGTGACGAAACCCATGATCATGGGGTCCGCCGAACTCTGCTCCATTAGGGCGGTCATGCCTTGCCCGAGTTCGTCGTTGGCCTCAGCAATTCGATCAAACTCGTATAGCAGGCCTGCCTGCATGGCGTGCAACATCATGACGCAGGGTGACCGATTACCCAGCCGGGGCGCGAGCTCCTCAATGTATTGACGGCACTCGTGCGTCGCCTGTCGATACCAACCCTTTTTTACGAGGTTACTGATCGCCAGCATGCCATTCCAGCTGAGGATGTAGTGGCCGTTCGCTTCGCGGCCAAGCGTCAGGCCTTGGCGGGCGTGGCGCAGGCCCTCCTCATAGTCACTCAGGGCCTTGTAGGCGAAGGCGAGTACCGCGTGGACCGCGGCTTGATCGTAGCGGTCGGCTTCGGGCCAGCGCGCCAACCATCGTTCGCTGCGAGCGACGCTTTCCTTGGCGTGGTCGCGCAGACCCGCTTGCACACAGCGCTGCATCTCGATCGTGCACTGCAGGTGCGTCGACTGCGGAGCTCCCGGGGCCAGGCTCTGACCGTGCTCGACAGCGGTCAACAGGTTTTCCGATTCCTCGTGACGGCGCAGAAAATCCAGGGACCAAGCCTGCTGGATCTGAATTTCCGGCAGGCGGTCTAGCGCCGTCTGGGGGAACTTGTTGGTCCAGTACAGGAAGGTCTTGTGTCGACCGTAGCGACGGATGGTGTATTCCGAGTGCTCCTTAATCAGTGCGGCCGCGCGTTCGAGATCGCCGCCTTCCAGCGATACCTCAATGGCGCCATCCACTTCGCCATGCTGGCTGTACCAATCGCACGCCCGATCTCGCGTCTCGCTTAGTACGCTGCCGCCCACCGTACGAAGGCGGGTGAGCAAAAAGTCGCGTACCAAAGGATGCAGGGTGTACTGCGGGTCCAGTTCGTCCGTGTGCGTAAGGGGGATGCCACGCGATTCCAGTTCCTCCAGCCAAAGGCCGGCATCGCGTTCGCCAGTGGCAGCAGCGGCAAGGTCAGCAGAAAAACGACGCAGCAGCGCAAGCCGGGTCAGAAAGCTGCGCAGATGTTCCGGCAGGCGCGACAGTACCGATTCATTGAGATATTCCGTCAGAGGACGCGGATTCTCCGCAAGCGCACCGACAAAGTGGTCCTGCTGCTGGGGGTCGTGTTGCAGACTGAGCGCGACGAGCCGTACCGCGGCCGGCCAGCCCTGTGTGCGTTCGATCAGTGTGGTAACGAGTGCTTCACGGGCTTCAATGCCGTGCTGTTCCAGCAATTGAGCGGACTCGGCTTTCGACAATGCGAGGTCGGTGGTGTTAAGCCGGGTCAGGCGCCCCTCCAGCATCGCCACACTAGCCACGCCTGCGGGATAGACGCGACCGGCGAAGACTAGTGTCAGTGTCTCGGATTGGTAGCGCAGCAGCATGCGCAGTACCGCCTCAGCAGGCTGCTCGAGCAGCTCGTGCACGTCATCGATGATGAGGGTGGTGCCCAGATTGCCGCTGTCCGCTTCGGCTAGCAACGCCTTGAGCACGGCGACCTGACCGGCGCTGCCAAAGCGGTCGAGAAAGCTCGAGGCACTTTCCGCTTCAGCCGGTTGAAGCTCTGCCGCCATATCCAGAATCAGCTTGTCACCGTCGCGATCGCCCGGCGTTGCCTTAATCAAGACAACCCGCCGTCCTGCGGCTTGCCATTGCTTGCGCCACTGCAAGAGCAATGTGGATTTACCGTAGCCTGGCGGGCCGCTGATCGTGATGACGGGCTTCTGCTGTTGCCATGCCGCATCAGGAATAGCGAGCCCCTGGCGTTCGATTTCCCAGTTGATGCGGGCGGGTGTTGTTGCCGCTGCTACATCCGGCGTGCTTGGATTCACGTCCAATCTGCTGCCTGCTAAAGCCACCATGCGTGCCCCTTCCTAGCGCTATGCGCTTGTCGTTGTAGTAATCGCGACGGTGGTGTCTCCTCCACCGGGGAAGTTACCCAAAGCTATTGTCGGATGCGATCCATGGCCTTCGCGCCCTCCTTTCGAAAGGGGAAGGGGCTTAATTGTAGCGATGCGATCCCTCTCTTTGGGTAGGCGATACGAGGCGATCACGCGCGTTGTAATTCACTACGGGCGCGCAGTGAGCGGCCCGCGATTCCATTAGCGGTAGGGCACGCGATAGAACATAGGAGGCCGATGATGCCGGCAAGAAGATTTCACTGTCCCGGTTGTGGGTACATCTACGATGAGGCATTGGGCGAACCGCATGAAGGCTTCGCGCCCGGTACGACCTGGGAGCAGATTCCCGATGACTGGTTCTGCCCAGATTGTGCGGTCCGCGACAAAGCGGACTTCATTCTGGAAGGCGGTGATGCGGAACTAGCGGCCGAAGGCGAAGCCTATGCTGAGGTTGCCAAGTGATGACGGTATCCCTCGCGAAGCAGGCGGCACCGAGCCGACGCTGGGCATGTGTGGTGTGTGGTTTCATCTACGACGAGGCCGAGGGCATGCCCGCCGACGGTATTCCGCCAGGAACGGCCTGGGAAGATGTGCCTGAGGACTGGATTTGCCCGGATTGCGCGGCGCCCAAGTCCGACTTTGAGATGGAACTGATCTAGGGCTGGGTGAGCACTCGTGCCGGAATCATCTCAGATGCAACTGCAGCCAGCTGGTGTAGACCAGCTGGCGTCGCGGCTGCCCAGCATTTCAAGGGCCTCGGCGCCTCCGTCGCGCAGGCATTGGTCGGAGGCCGAAAAGCGTTTTATCGTCGAGCAAAGTCTGTTGCCCGGGGTGTCGGCGTCCTCCGTGGCGCGTCACTACGGTATTCCGCCGCACCAGCTATTTCGCTGGCGTAAGCGCTATCAGCAAGCCCCCTCTGTTCAAGCGACAGATGTCGAGCCGCACGTGCCCGTCCACTACCTCTTGCAAGCGCAAGGAGAAATCCGCGCGCTTCGGCGACGGTTGCGGGAGACCGCGCGTGAAACCGAACGGCTCCGGCAGTTGATGCAGCGCCGCCCGCGCGTCTGAATCACTGCGAAGGGGGATGGGTTGCGGCGGTGCAGCGCAACGCCTCTCGCTTTCCATGCCAAACATCCCGGCATCTCTATGCGTTCGAGCCTTGATCGCGCGAAGCGGGTGGCGGCTGTGGCTGGCAAAACGCGTTGTGGTGCACGGCCCTTCTTTCCTCCAAGGCCGGAGCACAGGTCGATGGCTTGCCAGCCAAGACGGTTGCGCCTTACGTCACTGTCTTCTTGATTATTCGCGCGGTACGCCCCTCCCTTCGTCAGCCCGAGCCCTCCTTTCGTCAGGGTGGGAGGGATGCACTAAAGACCTTCCTATCGGGAGGTTTCTCAGGCACGGGCCTTTGCTCTACTGCTCGGACAGAAGGAGACGGGCAATCGACCAGCCCGGTTGCGAGTTGACCGGAGGCCGGCAGCCGAAGAGCCAGGAGGAGCAAGAACAGACCGTGATTCCTTTGCAGCCGCCGTCACTGCGCCATAGCTGCATTGACGCCGTTCGCAATTGGAGCAGTGCGGTTCTTCCTTGCCGTGACAGAAAACCACAAGAGATGGGAAGGCGATGAATGCATTGAGATTTCGGATTGCGCGTTGGGTTATTGGTCACCGCAGCGTGGTCACCGTGCTTTTTCTGGCCATGACAGTGGCTTTCGCCGCCGGCCTTCCGCGGGTAGAGATCCGTACCATCTTCTCGGACTTGCTGCCGGCGGATGACCCCTTCGTGCAGACCTTCCTTGAGCATCCCAACTTCGGGGATCCGCTCACGCTGGTGCTGATGGTCAAACGCACCGATGGGGAGACGCTATACAACACGGAAACGCTGCAGAAGGTCTGGGATCTCACGCGCGCCTTCCATCTGCTGCCGGCCGTCAACCCCGACACGATCCTTTCCATCACCACCGAAAAAGCGCGTTACGCCGAGGCAACACCTTACGGCATCAATATGCGGCCCTTGATGGGGGATTCGGTGCCCACCGACCAGGCCGAGCTCGACGATTTCCATCTTCGTGTTGATCGCTCCCCAGTGTCGCGCAATTACCTCGTATCGCAGGACAGCACCGCTACGTTGATTAGTGCGTCCTTCTATGAACATCAACTGGACTACGAGGTGCTGTTCGCTCAGGCACAGGCACTGGCGGAACAGGGTCGCGATGCTCAACACGAGATTCACGTCATTGGCCAGCCCACCTTGACGGGCTGGGTCTATGCGCTGCAGGAGCAGACCTATCTCATCTTTGCCATCACCATCGGGCTGCTGATTGCCGCGCTGGTCTTCTATGTGCGCAATACCGCGGGCATCACGGTTCCCATCGTGGTCAGCGTGGTCTCCGCCATCTGGGGCTTCGGCCTAATCGGCTGGATCGGGGCGCCTATCGACCCGCTGCTGATGATCGTGCCCTTGCTGCTGGTGGCACGCTCTTTCTCACACTGCGTGCAGTTCACCGACCGCTACTACGAAATCCTTTCGGAGATCGGCGACAAGCGCCGTTCTGCCGAGATCACCATGGGGGTGATGCTGGCCCCCAGTGTGCTTGGCATCATCACGGACGCCCTCGGCATTCTCTTCATCGGGCTTGCGCCCATCCCGGCGATGCAACGTTTCGCACTCTTTGCCGGCTTCTGGGCGCTTTGTCTGATTCCGACAGGCGTCATTCTGATCGCGATCTTGCTGTCCTATCTGCCGACCCCACGCAACATCCAGCGCTTGACCTCGCAGGATACGGGCTCCGGCGTGCACGCCCTGCAGCGACGTGCCTTGAGTGGGCTTAGTGGCCTCGTAACGGGTAAGGCCGCGCGCGTCACGGGCTTGGCGACGGTAGCGCTTTCTCTAGCGGCCATTGTGATTGCCCTGCAGATCAAGATCGGGAACCCCGTGGAGGGCAGCAATCTGCTCTGGCAAGACTCTGAATACAACCAGGGAGTCCGGGCCGTGAACGATCATTTCCCCGGCGTCAACTCGCTGGAGATCATCCTGGAATCGAAGGATGACGACAGTACGCCCAGGACGGCGCGCACGCTTGAAGCCTACCGGCTTTCCAAGGAAATCCAGCGCCTGGCCGAGGAAGGCGCGGGAGAAGGCGGGCTACCTGCGCGCGTGACACGTTCCTTCGCCGATTTCATGGAAGAAGGCAACCGCCTGTATTCAGGCGGACATCCGAAGTGGCTGCCACTGGACCACTCCAATCAGGCCGTGGGCGCCGCAGCCATGGCCATCACCTTCGGCCAGAACCCGCTCAACTTCTCGCAGGTGGCCGACTTCAAGTTCCAGAACTCGACCATCTCCTTGTTCTATCGCGATAACACGCAGGCAACCATTGACGGTGCGCTGGCCTCCGCACGGTACGCCATCGATCAGGTCAGCGGGGGTGACGGGGAGTACGAGGGCATTTCGCTGCGACTCGCAGCAGGGCTTGCGACCGGAACCATCGCGCTCCAAGAGTCGATGAATTCGGTGGTGGAACGTTATCACTGGTTGATCCTTCTCCTACTGGCCGTGGCGATCTTTGTCATTGCGACCTTTGCCTATCGGTCTACCGTGGCCGCGCTCGTGGTGCTGGTTCCGGTCACCCTCGCGAACTTCTATCTCACCGCGGCCATGCACATGATGGGTATCGGTCTCGACATCAATTCGGTGATGGTGGCGGTGCTGGGTGTAGGGGTGGGCATTGACTACGGCTTCTACCTGCTGTCGCGCATTTGCGAGGAGTACTCCGCGAAGGAAGGCGATTGGGCCAAGGCGATCCACAACGCAATGACCACCACCGGCAAGGCGATCATGTTCACCGCGGGAATCATGCTGTTGGGCATCCTGCCCTGGTACTTCCTGTCCGACCTCAAGTTCACGGCGGATATGGGTCTGCTGCTGGCGGCGATCATGCTCATCAACATGGTCCTGGCACTGGTAGTCCTCCCGCTGCTGATGTGGTTCCTGAAGCCAAAGTTCGCTGCCCGTGATGACCTCATCGTCGGCGAAAGCGTCGACCTCTCGAAGTTTCGTGACCCCGGCCCGGCTGCCTACCAGCACGCCTAGGACGAGGTCTGACCCCTGACCCCTGACCCCACAACAGTAAACGCACAAAGCGTACGGAGGAGACTGTGAGAATTCGCAAATATGACGTCGATTACACGCGTCGCAAGCTCATGCAGAACATGGCCCTTGGCCTGGGTGCCGGCGTCTTGCTGCCGCTCGAGAAGATTTGGGCCAAGGACGCACTGATGCTCGATCTGACCAAGGCCTACCCCGACGAGGCCTTCTCGATCGAAGCGCAGACCAAGGGCAAGATTTCCGTCGGTGATGTCATCACCAAGGAGAATCTGGAGCATGTCGAGCATCTGCTCGACCCCTGCATCATCCAACAGGTCCGCGAGGATGGCCGCCGTTTCACCATCGGTCCGCCCGAGACGGACCTTACCCGGATGTTCACCAACCCCAATCTGGAAAAGACACAGAAGAATCTGGCGGAAGGCTATTACGCCAAGTTCGATGCCAACGGCAATGTGGTCGGCTCCGACAACGGCAACTGGAAGGGCGGTTTTCCCTTCCTCAGCCCCAGGAACGCCAACGAGATCCAGGCCAATGCGGCACTGAGTTGGGGGCGCGCCGACGCCAATCTCTATGCGGTGCGTCAGGTGGACTTCGCCGGCGACGGCAGCCAGCAGTACGCCTACGATTTCGCCTGGGCGGAACTGCAGATGCAGGCGCGTATCGACGGCAAGGCATTCCGCGGGCATACCGATGAAATCCGCCGCCAGAATGCCTACTTCGAATCCTCTGAGGATGTGAAGGGCACCTCCTTCCTGAGTATCTGGAAGTACGACCAGCGGGAGATTCCCGATCTCTTCGGCTACCTGCCGCAGTTCCGTCGTGTGCGCCAGTTCCCCGCCAACCAGCGCTTTGAGCCGCTGATCCCGGGTGCGACCTGGTTCCTTACCGACCCGTGGGCCGCTGGCGATCCCATGCTGACCTGGGGCAACTACAAGATCGTCGAGCGCAAGCCGATGCTGACCGCAACCACCGGCAACTTCGGCATCAAGGACGACAACTGGCAGCTGCCCACCATTCCGGGCAACGAAAAGTATTTCGACGTGGCCCTTGCCATGAGCCCAGATGTGGCCGTCGTCGAATCAACGCCGACCGGTTATCCGCGTGCGCCAGTGAGCAAGCGTCTGGCCTGGTTCGATGTCCGGAACTGCACCTATACCGGCTGCATCCGATATGACCTGCAAGGCAAGCCATGGGTGAACTTCGAGTCGGCCTTCGGTTACTACCAGGATGGGGACCGTGTCGTGATGGGGCATGACGGCAAGACGCCGGCGTGGTCCTGGACCTATGTCATGAGCTACAACATGCAGAACAAGCGCATGAGTCGCCTTGACCACGCCTATGAGGCGTCCGGCATTCGCAGTTTGTTCGAAATCGACCAGGACTGGTTGTACGACACCTATCTCACGACGTCTGCGCAGCAGGCCCTCGGCCGCGTCTAGCACTGACCCTACAGTTCCGGGACCGGCGCAGCCGCCGGTCCCGGTGGAGGATGTCCATGGCAAAGAATATTCGCTTGGGAAGGCCCGCCCGCGTGGCTTTGTGTGCACTGCTGGCATTGGGCCAGGCGCATGCGGTTTCGCAACACACTCGTTCCACAACCGACG
>JALEHA010000146.1 GCA_022763315.1 Algiphilus sp. | reverse complement strand
TTGGAGATCAGCAGGTAGTTGCGCGCGGGGTCGAGGGTGCCGTCGATGCGCAGCTCCCAGCGCACCGGCATCAGGGCGCGCATCAGCAGCGCGTTGTTGCGGATGAACTGCGCGGCAATGGCGACCATGACCCGGGTCCAGAACACGCGCGCGGCATGCCAAGGCATGCACAGTTTGCACACCGCGAAGGGCAGAAACACCAGAAAATGCAGCAGCAGCGAGGTACACAACGCCAGCAGCGTCAGGACCCCGATCAGCGCACGCGGCAGGAGCAATGACAGCATGGCTTGGCCATTCTTCGGTCTATGCCGCGCATGATAGGCCGCGCGCCGGGGGCGCGGAAGTCAGTCGCCTGACGCGCTGCTCAGGTACCGCAGAAGGTCTGCGTGACGCGCTCATGATCCGCCGGCGGCGTCGCGCAGTATTCCGCCGCGCTGCGCTCGGTATACGGGTCGCAGACCACATCGACCAGCCGATGGAAGGGCACCAGATCGCCGTCATCCACCGCAGCGGCAATGGCCTGTTCGACGCGGTGGTTGCGCGGGATGTAGCGTGGATTACGCGCACGCATAGTGGCCTGCACGCTGGCCTGCGGCTGCGCCTCGGCGTGCAGTCGCCGTTGCCAGACGAGCAGCCAGTCCGTCAGCGCCTGTGGCTCGGGAAAGCCTTCGAGCAGGGCGGGTGCCTGTTCCGGTCCGTCGGCACCCACGGCTTCTGCCAGCCCGCGGAAGGCCAGCGTGTAATCCGCCGCCTGATCGCGCATCAGGGCGAGCAGGTCCTGGACGAGGGCCTTGTCGCCTTCCTCGGCCTGCTGCAGCCCGAGCTTGGCGCGCATCACGCCCATCCAGGCCACATCAAGGACATCAGCATTGGCTTCGAGCGCCTCGGTCGCGCGGGCGATGGCCCGCTCTTCGTCGCCGTCGATCAGTGGTAGCAGGCATTCGGCGAAGCGCGCCAGATTCCATTGCGCAATACGCGGCTGGTTGCCGAAGGCATAGCGGCCGTGCTGATCGATGGAGCTGAAAACGGTGTCGGGGTGGTAGGCATCCAAGAAGGCGCAGGGGCCATAGTCGATGGTTTCCCCCGCCAGCGAGACATTGTCGGTATTCATCACGCCGTGGATGAAGCCCACACCCAGCCATTGCGCGACCAGCTCTGCCTGCGCCCGCGCCACAGCACGTAGCAGTTCCAGATAGGCATTGTCGCCCTCGACCGCGTCGGGATAATGGCGCTGGATGACGTGGTCGGCGAGCAGGCGCACGCTGTCCTGGTCCCGGCGAGCGGCGAAGTACTCGAAGGTGCCCACGCGGATGTGCGAACGCGCCACGCGCGTGACGATGCCGCCGGGCAGAATGCGGTCGCGCATCACCGATTCGCCGGTGCGCACGGCCGCCAGCGCGCGGGTGCTGGGCACGCCCAGCGCGTGCATGGCCTCGCTCACGATGTACTCGCGCAGCACCGGTCCGAGTGCGGCCCGGCCATCGCCACCACGCGAAAAGGGGGTGCGACCGGAGCCTTTGAGCTGGAGGTCGCGGCGTTGGCCGTCGCGCCCAATCACTTCGCCCAGCAACAGCGCACGACCGTCGCCGAGCTGCGGCACGAAATTGCCGAACTGATGCCCGGCATAGGCCATCGCCAGTGGCTCCATGCCAGGCAGCAGACGGTTGCCGGCGAAGACCTCCGCCCACTCCGCATAACTGCAGGCATCCGGATCGAGACCGAGGGTCTCGGCCAGCGGTCGGTTCAATCGCAGCAGTTCGGGGGCGCGCACCGGGTGCGGCGACTGACGCTGGAACAGCGCCTCGGAAAGTCGCGCATAGCTGTTATCGAAGCGCAGCGCTTCGCCTTGCAGGGCTTGGTCGTGCATGGTGTCGATCGCCGTGCGCCTGCTATGGCGCCTAGCTCTGCGCGCTGCCTTCCTTCTGGGCGAGCAGGGTCTGCAAGTCGCCGGATTCGTACATTTCGCGCACGATGTCGCAGCCACCGACGAATTCCCCGCGTACGTAGAGCTGCGGAATGGTCTGCCAGTTGGCGTAGGCCTTGACCCCCTCGCGCACATCGGGGTCTTCCAGCACGTTGATCTCGGTGAAGGGCTGGTCCAGCAGCTTGAGGGCCTTCACAACCACGGCGGAAAAGCCACATTGCGGGAAATCGCGCGTGCCCTTCATGAAGAGGACGACGTCGTCGGAACGCACCAGGGCGTCGATGCGTTCGTGGGTGGATGCTTCGCTCATGGATCAGGCTCCGTGTTCGGGGAAAGAGGTCGAGGCCGGACGACGCCGGACTGATAGCGAAACGACACTATGGGCCAGGGGCTGCCTTGTCAATATGGTTTCGAAACGCGATCATCCGGGCATGGACGAAACGACCGCCGCCGCAGCCGCGCAACGCACCGCCGAGATGTTGGTGCACGTCGGGCGCATCGCGCGCTGCGAAGCACAGACACCGAGCCTGACGCCGGCGCAATGGGCGGCGCTGCGCTTTTTCGCCCATGCCAATCGCATGTCGCGCACGCCCTCGGCCTTTGCGCGCTTCCATGCCACCACGCGGGGCACCGCGTCACAAACCGTCAAATCGCTGGAGACCGCGGGCTATGTTGAACGCCGCCGCGCCGATGCGGACGGCCGCAGCGTGGTCTTCGACCTCACCTCGGCGGGCTGGGCGCGGCTGGCTGCCGATCCGCTCAACCATCTCAGTGCGGCCATCGCGGCGTTGCCGGCGGCGCAACAGGACACCCTCGCTGAAAGCCTGCAGCAACTCGCCACCGCCTTGGCCCGCGACCGTGACAGCCAGGCCTTCGGCAGCTGTGGTCAATGCGGCTTCCTCGGCGCGGCGGAGCAGGCTGGCTGCCCTTTCCAATGCCGCTGCACCGGGGCCCTGCTCGACAACGAGGATTTCCAGCGTCTGTGCGCGAATTTCTCTCCGCGCTCCGGCACTGAAGCGCCGGTCGAGGCACGCGACAGCCAAAAAGCCTCGTAGCATCGCGACGCGCACTGCATCACCGCGATGCGGCATATGATGCCGTCAGGCGCATGCGACGCGGGGGGAATGACGCCATGGCAGCACCACAACAGAGTGACGAAGGCCTGCCCTTCTGTGCGGACCACCGCACGCTGCCCTGGAATGCGCCGCTGCAGTGGCTGCGCCTCGGTTGGCAGGATCTCCGGAGCGCGCCGCGCACCAGCATCAGCTTCGGCCTGATCATGGTACTGCTGAGCTACGCCATCACCGCGGCGGCGTGGTATCTGGGCAATCTGGGGCTGTATCTCGGGGTGCTCAGCGGCTTCGTCTTTCTCGGCCCCATTCTCGCGATGACCCTCTATGCGACCAGCGCGCGACTGGCGGGCGGCGCACCGGTATCGATCCGGCGTAGCCTCCACGACGCCGGTCGCACCCTGGGCGACGCTGCGGTCTTCGCTCTGATTCTGCTGGTGGTTTTTCTGGTCTGGGCGCGGGCTGCGACCATGATCCATGTCTTCTTTCCGGTCGGCGGCGAACCCGACTGGCGCGATTGGCTGACCTTCTTTGGCATCGGCACCAGCGTGGGCGCGCTGTTCTGCGCCTTCGTCTTCATGGCCAGCGCCTTCTCGCTGCCGATGATGCTGGACCGCAGGGTGGATACGGTGACTGCGGTGATCACCAGCGTGAACGCCACCCTGCGCAACAAGCCGGCGATGGCGTTCTGGGCCCTCTGCATCGGCGGCTTCGTGGCGATCGGCACACTCACCGGCTACCTGGGCTTTGCCCTGCTGCTGCCCTGGATCGGCCACGCCACCTGGCACGGCTACAAGCAGACCATCGACGCCAGCCCCTGGCCGAGCCGACGGCCTAGCGGTTGAACAGATTGAGGATGAGCGTCAGGGCGAGACTGATGAGGATCATCGAGGTGATCGGAATGAAGACCCGGCCGTTCTCGCTTTCTACGCGGATATCCCCGGGCAGCCTTCCGAACCAGCTCAGCAGCCCCGGCGCGAAGTGCAACAGCAGGCCGACACCGACCAGCAGCAGACCGGCGATGATCAGCCCGCGCCCCATGGCTCAGCCCTGCTGGTGGTAAGCCGGTGACAGCGCGTGCACGGCTTCGACCAAGGCCTGCGCGTGCTCCGGGTCCACGCCCGGCGTGATGCCATGGCCCAGATTGAAGATGTGACCCGGTCCCTGCCCATAGCTGGCCAGCACCTCGGCCACGCCTTCGCGAATACGCTCCGGGCTGGCGTGCAGCATGGCGGGGTCCAGGTTGCCCTGCAGCGCGACGCGATCGCCGACGCGCCGACGGGCGTCACCCAGCTCGGTGGTCCAGTCCAGACCGAGGGCATTACAGCCGGTATCCGCCATGATCTCCAGATGCTGGCCACCGTTCTTGGTGAACAGCGTCACCGGCACGCCGGGATGATCGCGGCGGATGCGCTGCACGATGTGCGCCATCGGTTGCAGCGAGAAGCGCCGGTAGGCCGCCGGCGGCAAGGCGCCACCCCAGGTATCGAACACCATGATCGCCTGTGCACCGGCTTCGACCTGGGCGCTCAGATACTGCGCGCTGGCCTCGGCCAAGGTGGACAGAAGCTGGTCCGCCAGCTCCGGGCGGTCGTAGATCAGCGTCTTGATGCGCGCGAAATCCTTGCTGGAGCCGCCCTCGACCATGTAGGTCGCCAGCGTCCAGGGGCTGCCGCCGAAGCCGATCAGCGGCACGCTCCCGGCCAGGGCGTCGCGAATCGTGCGCACTGCATCCATGACGTAGCCGAGGGCGTCGTTCGGGTCGGGTACGCCCAGGGCGCGGATGGCCTTTTCGTCCTGCACCGGGCGCTCGAAGCGGGGCCCCTCGCCTTCCGAGAAGTACAGGCCCAGACCCATGGCATCCGGCACGGTGAGGATGTCGGAGAACAGGATGGCGGCATCGAGCGCGAAGCGGCGCAGCGGCTGCAGGGTGACTTCGCAGGCCAGCTCGGGGTTGCGGCACAGGCTCATGAAATCCCCGGCCTGGGCACGCGTCGCGCGGTACTCGGGCAGATAGCGGCCCGCCTGGCGCATGATCCAGATCGGCGTGCGGTCCACGGGCTGCCGCGCCAGGGCGCGGAGGAAGCGGTCGTTCTGCAGGGGCGCGCTCAAGTCAGACTCCTGTTGGAAAGCGTGCATGCCACACCCGATAGGGCGCGGCGGGGCAAGAAAGAGGGGCGATGCCCGCGGTGCGCTCCGACGGTGGTCAGGCCGCGGCGAAGCGGAGCACCATGGTAGCGATCCGGCGTCACGACGCGGCAGCGGTTGCAATCTCGGCGATGATCGTCTCCGCCAGGGCGCGCGGTTCGGCGGCATCGCGCACCGGCCGGCCAACAACCAGATAGTCCGCACCGGCGCGAATGGCGTCAGTGGGCGTCATGATGCGCTTCTGATCGGCCTCCACGCGGTTCTCGACGGGACGGATGCCGGGCGTCACGCAGATCAGCTTGTCGCCGGCCTCGGCCTTCAGCCGCGCAACCTCCAGCCCCGACGAGACGACGCCATCGCAGCCCGCTTCCAGGGCGCGACGGGCGCGCGACAGCACCAGATCGGCAATCGA
Source organism: Algiphilus sp. (assembly GCA_022763315.1). Taxonomy (GTDB): domain Bacteria; phylum Pseudomonadota; class Gammaproteobacteria; order Nevskiales; family Nevskiaceae; genus Algiphilus. The sequence continues at coordinate 4,534 of JALEHA010000146.1, read as the reverse complement.
TACCTGGAAGCCGAGATCGTCGATATCGCCCTGATCCAGACTGGTCAGCGCGGTCACCGCGAGAACGCGGGTGCCGCCCGTCTTGGCCGCAGCCGCGGCTTCCATGATCGACTGGTTGCCGTGCACGGTGCACAGATCGGCGCCGCGCTCCGACAGATTGCGCACCGCGCGCCCCACCGTTTCGGGTATGTCGAAGAATTTCAGATCGACGAAGACCTGTTTGCCCTCCGCCTTGAGCCAATCCAGCAGATCGAAGAATCCGGGGGCCATCGCCAGCTCCATGCCGATCTTGTAGAAACGGACGCTGTCGCCGAGTTGATGGACCAGCGTGCGTGCCTGCTGGGCGCTGGGGAGATCGAGGGCGACGATGAGCCGGTCGCGAGGGTCGATGCGGGACAAAAGCCGCTCCGCGGGAATGGGTGATACACGGAATTATCACCGGCCGCAGCGCTTTACGCTCGCAACCTCCACAACTGGTACGATCAGTTGACCACTTGCGAGCACCGCCATGTCTCTCACCCCCTTGCCACGCGCCTCACTGTCCGAAGGCGTCTTCGAACAGCTCCGAGACCGCATCCTTGCCGACCAGATGACGCACGGCGAGACTCTGCCTTCCGAGCGTGTGCTCGCCGAGCAGCTGGGCGTCAATCGCGGCGCCGTGCGCGAAGGTCTGAAGCGGCTGCAGCAGGCGCAGCTGGTGCGGGTTCGTCATGGCGGCGCCACTGAGGTGCTGGACTGGCGACGCAGCGCGGGCCTGGAACTGCTGCCCCACCTGCTGGTGCGCTCCGATGGGCAGCTACACACCGCTGCGGCGCGCGGCATTGTCGCGCTCCGACAGGCCCTGGCGCCCAGCGTGGCGGCCGCCGCGGCCCGGCGCGCCGGCGGCGATACCGCCGATCGACTGGACGAAGCACTGCGCGCGTTGCAGGCGGCAACGGATGCCGCGCAGCGGCAGGAACAGGCACTGCGTTACTGGTCGGTGTTGGTCGACGGCAGCAACAACCTTGGCTTCCGACTCGCCTTCAACGCCCTGGAACAGACCTACCGTCCGATCTGGGCCCTGCTGCGTCCGGTACTGGATGCCGAGTTTCGCGATACCGCAACCCTCGAGGCTCTGAATGCAGCCGTGCGCGATGGCCGAAGCGCGGACGCCCAGCGCCTGGCGTGCGCGCATATCGAGATCGGCAGCAAGGCCATGGAGGCCCTGCTCGACGCACACGATGCAGCCGACCAAGGAGCGCACTAACGATGCTGGGCATACCGGTGGGATTGATCACCGCCAATGCGGTGGAGTGGGTCGTGCACAAGCACGTGCTGCACGGCTGGGGCCGACGACGCGGCACCTTCTGGGCCTTCCACTTTCATGAGCACCACCGCGCCGTGCGCGAGCACGACTTCCGCGACCCCAACTACCAGCGCTTTCCCCTGGGCCTGCACGCGCAGGGCAAAGAGGCCTGGGCCTTGATCGCCGGCTCCGCGGCGGTGGCCCCGCTGTTTCCGGTGGCGCCCTTCTTCGTCGGCACCTTGTGGTATTCGGCGGCGAACTACTACCGCGTGCACAAGCGCGCACATCAGGACCCGCGATGGGGTCGGCAGCACCTGCGCTGGCATTACGACCACCACATGGGCCGCAACCCTAATGCCAACTGGTGCGTGACCCGCCCCTGGTTCGATTATGTGATGGGCACACGCGAGTTCATGGCGGCGGACCGGCACGAAACCAATGTGCTGGGCATGCCGCGCCTGCCGCGCTGGCTGCAGCGCCGTCTGCCCAAGCCACAGGCCCTGGGCCGCGTGGTGCCGGCCGAGCCGCCTGCCGCCGTCCGCAGGCAGACGCGCGCGCGACCGCGCTAGTCCTGTGCCGCGGGGTCGGCCAGCGTTTGGCGCCGGCCTGCGAAATGCTGCCTGACCAGCGCCTCATGAGCGCGCCGCCCGCGCGTCGCCAAGCGCTGGCGTCCGCCGGGCAGCAGCCTGTGCGCCAGATGCCAGCCGAGCGTCCACGGTGCCGAGAGGGCGGGGTACCAGGGTGGCATCCAGACCGGCAAACCAAGATGGCGCATGCCGGCACGCCCTACGAATAGTCGCGTCACAGAGAGGTGCCGGGCTTGCTCGAAGCGTGCGCGCAGTCGCCCGGGAAAGGGCTGGGGCACATCGAGGCTCTCCGCCATCAGGGCACGACCGAGCTGGCGCGTACTGTCGTCCGGTGGCGTTTGCGCCAGCGTGAAGTGGTAGAGCAGCCGTCGACCTTCCTGTTCATCGTCGGTCAGCCATACCGGATCCACCCCGATGCGCCAGGCGATGGTTTTCCAGAGGTGCATGACCGCATGCGCGTCGCCCCTGGTCACCGGCACGCCCAGCAAGCGCACGGCGAGCAGCTGCACCACGCAGAACCCAAGGAAAGTCGCCGTCATATCGGTCTGGTTAATGGGCAGACCCATGTCGCGCACCGACCAGTCGTCCCGCGCCAGCAGACGACGGCGGATCATCGCGTGCAGCAGGCGCACGTGCAAGGTCGCGCGTCCGCCTTCCGAATAGCGCTGGATGCCGTCCTGGGCGGTCGCGGCAACCACCCATTTCATGGTTTCGGCGATACGCCGCGGCGTGCCGCCATCGAGGGCACCGGTGAGAATCAAGGGCTTGTTGAGTGCGGAGGCCTGATAACCGCCCATCAGGGCCACGTCGCGCAGTGCGTAATGCGAAGTCATGCCGAGTTCATGAGTGACGCGCGCGCCTCGGGCGCACAGTGCCGGATCGACCCAGTCGGGCAGCGTGTCGACCGCGGCGAAAAATGCGCGCAGCGCGGGCGGCGCATCCGGCAGCGATGCGATGCCTTTCGTCAGTGCGCGCTGGAACAGTGGCCAGGTGCTGGCCATCCCCTCGCCCTGCATCCATGCCACCAATGCATCGGCCGCTGCATCACCGTGCATCAGCCCTTCTCCGATGGCGCGCCAGCGTTCGGCCGATGGTTCGGCATCGCCGCGAATCGACCAGCGAAGGCCGGCGGTCAGCCGGCGCTGTGCGGCGACATCGGCACCGTGACGCCGTGGAATGAAGGCCGGGGAGCCCTCTGCACCGCACCGGGCGGCGACTGCGCTTTCTGCCATTGCCTGTCCTCCGCCCGAAGGGCTTGAGGCCAATGTACGGCCACGGCTCGGCAGGCGGCAAGTGTCAGGACTGCGCCATCGCCGCGCCCTCATCTGGAGGCTGCCAACCACCACCGAGCGCCTTGAACAGGGTCGCGGCCGCGGTCAGGCGCTGCTGCAACGCCGTGCTGAGCGCAAGTTGTGCATCCAGCCGGTTGCGGCGCGCGTCGAGCACAGTGAGGAAATCCGTCGCCCCGGCGTCGTAGCGGATGTCGGCCAATTCGGCCGTTTCACGGGCCGCGTCACGTTGCGCACGCAGCGCCTCGACGCGGTTGTTGGCGGCCTGCAGGCTGACCAGCGCGTCGCGCACTTCGCCAAAGGCGGTCTGCACAGTTGCGCGATACTGCAATGCCGCCCGGTCGCGCAGGGCCGCCGCTTCTTCCACCCGGGCGGCGTTGCGCCCGAAATCGATCAACGGGGTCAGCACCGATACACCGACGTTCCAGGCTTCGGCGGGGCCGGTAAAGAGCGCATCCGCATCCGCCGCTGTGCTGCCGACCAGAGCCGACAGATTCACACTCGGCAGCCGCGCGGCTTTGGCGCTGCCGATGGCCGCGTTGGCCGCACGCAGCGCCGCATCTGCGGCACGAATGTCGGGGCGCCGCACCAGGAGCTCGGCCGGAAGCAGGGTGGGAAAGTGCTGCAGGGGATCGATGGCGGAGAGCGCCTGTTCCGGCAGCTGCAGTCCTTCAAAAAGGGTCCGCGGCGAAGCGCCGACCAAGGTGGCGAGCGCCCGCTCGAGCTGCAGCAGTCGCTGCCGCTGATCCGGCAGCCGCGCGCGCGCCGTCGCCAGTTCGCCACGCGCCTGCAGTACGCTCAGACGATCGATGACGCCCCCTTCGTAACGCACCCGCTGCAGTTCCAGCGACGCCTCCCGCGTTGCGATCGCGTCACGCGTGATGGCGAGCTGCCGCTGCGCGGCGCGGTACTCGAAGTAGGTGGTCGCCACATCGGCGATCAGGCCCAGGCGCAGCGCCTCGCGCGCGAAGACGCTCTCGGCGAGTTGTGCGGCGGCCGCCTCGCGTTCGCGCGCCAGCCGTCCCCACAGATCCAGCTCGAATCCGAGCACGCCGGAGACCGAGAACAGGGAACGGGTGGTGCCCGGTACGCCTTCGATGCCAAAAGCCGCGCCCGGCTGCTGCTGGCGGCTGGCTTCCGCCTGCAGATCCACCGTAGGCAGCTGCTCCGCCTTGGCAAAGCCCAGCCGCGCGCGCGCGGCACGGATCCGCGCCGCCTGATCGCGCAGGTCAAGATTGTCCGCCAGCGCGCGTGCGATGAGGGCATTCAGCGCCGGGTCGTCAAAACCCCGCCACCAGGCCAGCCACTCGGCGCCATCGCGCTCGTCGACCACCGGCACTTCGATGGTCTCGGGCAGGGCACTCTGCGGCGGT
>JALEHA010000145.1 GCA_022763315.1 Algiphilus sp. | reverse complement strand
GCGTAGGCTGAACATTGGTCATTCTGGTTGAGTGGCAACTGGCCGGAAACGTTCGCGTTGCGCGATGGCAACGCCTACGTACTGGATCATGAGGACTATCACTGATGGCTATGCACAATCCCCCGCACCCGGGTGCGTTCATCCGCGAGGTGTACATGGAGCCCTTCGAGATCACCGGCCGGCACCTCGCTGCCAAGCTCGGGGTTTCCCCGTCCACGCTTAACCGTGTACTGAACGGAAGCAGTGGCCTGAGTTGTGAAATGGCACTGCGCCTCTCGAAGGCACTCGGTCGCAGTCCGGAGAGCTGGCTCACGATGCAGGACAACCATGACCTCTGGAAGGCCCGGCAGTCAGTCAACTTGGATGGGGTGGAAAAGGTCGAGTTTCGCGCGGCATGACAGCTCAAAAGGTTCGGTGATTGGCTTACAACGATCCATCAAGTCGTGCCACTAAGCGTCAATGCCCGAGCTCGCTTTGGCTTTGAAACCTTTTCGGCGAGGGCCGGCCCTGGAGTGCTGGCAAATGGGGGCAGCACGCGTGGTGGAACAAGTGATGTGTCACCGTAAGCCCGTGGAAGCTGCGAAGAGAGGCACGCGATGAGCACAACATGGACGAAGGCACTGGGGCTGCGCTGGCCGGTTGTCCAGGCAGCGCTGGGCGGCGGTATATCGACGGCCGATCTGGCAATCGCGGTATCGCGCGCTGGCGGACTCGGCACGATCGGCTTGATGCCGGAAACCCAATTCGCGGACGAGATCAAGCGCGCCCAAAGAGAACTAGACGGAGTGCCGTTCGCCGCCAATCTGCTCATGCCACTGCTGCGGCGCGGGCACGTACGCGCCTGCATCGAACAGCGCGTACCGGTGGTTTCAGTCTTCTTCGGCCACGACGCCGCGATCTTGCGCGAGCTGAAGGAAGCCGGCTGCTACGTGATCTATCAGGTGGGCGATATCGCTGAAGCCGACTCTGTGCTCCGCGACGGTGCCGACGCGCTGATCCTGCAAGGCAACGAGGCTGGCGGCCACGTGCGTTCGACCCAGCCCCTGGCAGAGTTGTTTCCGGCCGTGCGTCATCGGCACCCCGAAGTGCCGATAATCGCCGCCGGCGGAATCTTCGACGCAGCCTCCGTCTCCCGCGCTCGCGCGATGGGCGCGGATGGCGTGGCAGCAGGAACACGCTTCCTGCTCACCCCGGAAAGCAACGCCCACGACAACTACAAGCAGGCCCTCCTTGAAGCCCGCGAAACCCTGCTCACCGACCTCTTCGGATTCGGCTGGAACGCACCACACCGCGTAGTGCCGAATGCCGCCACTCGAAGCTGGTGCCGCAAGGATGCCCAGGCGCCGCGCTGGCTCTCCAGCATGAACAGTCTGTTCGAGGCGCCGAGCCGCCTGCTGCCGCTCAGTGCCGGAGAAACGCTGATCCGTTGGGAGCGCCCAAGCCTGCCATTCTTCGGGCCCTTCCCCTTGACCCGGCAGATGCCGGCGGACCGCTGCGAGGTGTCCCCACTCTATGCCGGCGAGTGCGTGTCAGAGATGACCGAACTGCGCCCCGCTGCAGAAGTTGTACGCGAGCTGGGTACGGCATTCGAAAACGCAGGCGCCTGAGCGCCTAGCACACGCCTTCTGTGGGGCTTAGCAGTAATACGGCAATACGTTATTCAACACACCCAACCACCCAGGATTTGCGGGCGCACCGATTAACTTGATGTGATTGGCATTGATTAACTGTAATTCCCGTAAACCGTGGTCTGTCCCCTATTACCCTCATGCTATACGTCGATCCAAGCGCCGCTTAAGAAGCGATGCCAAGCTTAGGTGATCAAGGCACTCGTCGGGAGTCTCTGCTATCGCGTACTCATGTCCCCTCGGATTTCTAATCGCCATTACAGATCCGGCGAAGATAAATTGGTACCCTTTTTGCTCGTCTATCTCACTCGCCGTTGAAAGGTTAGTCAGCTTTATTGACGGCGATGAATCAGAAAAGGCCTGCATCATCAACTTAAACCCCGTTTCGCTCAGCTTCGATAGTTTCTGAACCTCTTTGTCGATGTATTTGTAGGCTTCAAAAGTGGCTTGAGCATAGTGTCCATCATCGAAGAGCCGCTTCGATACGGTTACTATTGCAGGATGGATGTTTCGCTCATCAAACGGATGTAGATCCGCATCCTCTGTCGGTGTGTAGCCTAATGCTCCAGCGGAACGAACAAGGTTTTCGAAGTTTTTTAGAGGCTTACGAGTCAATTAGATTTTCCCGAATGCTCTTAAAAATGTTGTCATAGGTCTCTTTATCACCATCCGCTGGCAAGTTGATTTCAATGCGCACGGTAAGGCCAAGCTGTTTTTCAGTCGAAACAACACTGCCGGCACCGCCGCCAGACGTCGAAGTGGAAGGTGCCTTGTTCCTAGTAGCGGTGGAGTTCTTCTTCGGTGACGCATTCTTTGAGCTTTCTGACTTTGTTTTCTTTAAGCGCGGTTCCGGAAGATCAGCCTGCCCTGCAAGGCCAGCAAACACTTTAAAGGTGTTCGCCTGGCGGCGACCGATAGCATCACTAGTTTGATCGCTCGATCGAAAAAAAGTAATCAAATCGTCAATCTCTAAAGCCCACGCTTGATCTCCATAAAGGTCGAATAGATCAGAATAGGCGTCCTTAATTAAGTCAGCGAAGGCCTTCTGAAAAGCTTCATCTTTGTGGTTTGAGAATGCCTTAGTTGCAGCTTCTGTCTTGTTGCCGTCATCATCCAACAAGCCGATAAACTGGAGAGCATTGATCAGATAGCTTTCGTTATTGGGAGCCAACCCGTACTTTTTCACTGTTTCGGAGGTCACAGACTTCGGAAACGACTTTCGCAGATTGCGGACCATAGTGGCGATGTTCCCGGGCCCTGATATGTAGGGATGTGCCATGGTTCCTCCTTGTTAGTTCAACAGCGATTAGCTAGCGTGCGTCTTGATTGAATCATAGCGTGCACTTCATAACTCCGCGATGTTCGATAAGGTATTACCGGTAACTCGCCGTATTTCCATGAGGCAACGGCGTCCGGACCGTTCGGCGTAAAGACGTTTATTCATTCGAGTACTGGGCAAATACCTCTGCGCCCGTCAGCTTCTTGGTTTCCTGTGCAAACGAGTAGAAGTCTGGCTTCTCGTCAATAAAGATTTCTTCGGTGAACGCCCACGCCTGTTGCTCCTGAAGAAGACCCACCGGCAGGGCGTACGTATTTCCCTCGCGTAGCCGGTAATACAGGTGGGTGCCGCAGGAGTTGCAGAAGCCGCGCTCTGCCCATTGGGAGGACTGGTAGGTGGCGATGTGCTCCCCACCCTCGAACTGCAATTCCCCCTCGCATTGCACGGCGAGAAATGGCCCCCCGCCCCACTTGCGGCACATGCTGCAGTGGCAGGCATCGACATGGTTGGACTTCAGTTGGGTCTTGAGGCGCACTGCGCCACACAAGCATTGGCCTTCGTAGGATTCGGTGTGTATCTCGGTTGGGGGCATGGGTCTTTTCCTATTGCAGCGCTCGCTGGAGTTTGGGTAGAACTTCGATACCGCGTTGGCGGATGGGATGCTTGGCGAAGGCCGAGACCTCGGTCTCACTGGGATTGATCTCCAACGTAGGAATCTCGCTGTTGGCCGCATGAATCATCGGCGCGGCGATGTAGGGAAAGCCGGCGATAGTGCCGATGCTCATGACAAAGTCCGGGCCTTGGGCCATGGTGTGTTCCAGGCGGCCGACGGCTTCTTCGGGCAGCCATTCGTCGAACAGGGTGACTCTGGGGCGGACGATGGCTTGGCAGGCTTCGCACTTGGGCGGGATTTCCTCCAGGTGGGAGAAGTCCGCCACCCACTCCTCTGCCCCGCAGGCGGTGCAGAACAGGGTGTGGATGTTGCCGTGGATTTCGATGACGTCGGTGCTGCCCGCGTCTCGATGGAAGCCGTCAACATTCTGGGTGAGGATGGTGAAGCGCTCGAAGTGCTTTTCCATGTCGGCCAGCGCTTTGTGGCCGGCGTTGTGGCCAGCGCCGCGCGCGGTGGATTCGAGCTGGTAGAGGTATTTCCAGGTGATGTCCGGCCGCTGGCGGAACATGCCACCGGACAGGCATTCCTCGATGGGAAAGCCTTCTTCGGTGAGGTCGCGGTCGTAGAGACCGCCGACACCGCGGTAGGTGGGGAGGCCGGAGTCGGCGGAAATACCAGCGCCGGTGATGACCAGCACGCGCTGCGCGTGTTTCAGGTCTGCGATGGCGGCCTCCAGGCTGGCCTTGTTCTCCCCGTCCATTACTGCACCTTAGCCAATTGTTTTGTGGGCTACTCTGCAGTAGTTGTGCAGACCGCACAATATTTCTTGCCTGCGGCGCATTGAACGGTTTGAATGCGCTGCTATTCCACGCGCTTGGGTGCGCTTTCTCATGCGTGTGCTTACGATAAGGACGCCCGGGTGCAAGGCTACACCGGGGGCATGGAGGACGACGCAGCGTGACGCAACCTGAGCCGTCGCATCGGCTGTTTCTGCAATGGATGCTGTTCGCGGGGCTGGTGAGCTTCGCGGTGTGGATTGCCTGGGCGCAGGGTTTTCTGGCGCCGGTCTTCCAGCAGGACCCGACCCATCTCTCCAAGGTGATCGTGGCACTGTTCCTGGGCGCGACCGGGCACTGCGCGCTGCGCGCCTGGTTTCTGTCGCAGCAGCTGAACGAAATGCGCGCCATCCGGCTGACGGGCGAATGGATAGGGCCGGCTTCAGCGCATGAACGCGCGCCTTCCCTGCCCGCCGGCTATTTCCACGCGCTGGTGCAGAAGTACGGGCAGTCCGACGCGCGCCACCAGGATTACCAGCTGGAGAACGCGCAGCTGACGCAGGTGCTGGCCGAACAGGCACGCGGGCCGCATGAGACGGGCTGGTTTGTGACCGGCATGCTGACCAAGCTTGGTTTGATCGGCACCGTCATCGGTTTTGTGCTGATGCTGGGCTCGGTGTCCGGCATGGAGTCCTTTGACGTGGACAACGTGCAGCAGGTGCTGCAGGACATGACCGTGGGCATGGGCGTGGCCCTGAACACCACGCTGGTGGGCCTGCTGGGCAGCATGCTGCTGGGCTTTCAGTACCTGATGCTGGACCGCGCCGCCGATCGGCTGGTGGCCGATGCCGTGCATTACGCCGAAGTGCATCTGCTGGAAGGCGTGGCCTAGATGGCGATGTTCCGCCAGCGGCGATCCACCGAGCAGGACCCGTTTACCGATCTGCTGTTCAACTCATTGCTGGCCTTCACCTTCCTGTTTCTGGTGGCGATCATGTTTCTGAACCCGCCGGCCAAGCAGGGCATCATCGACCCCAAGGCCGAGGTCATCATCACCATGCAGTGGCCGGACAATACCGACGATGACATCGACCTGTGGGTGGAAGACCCCAAGGGCCGCATCGTGTGGTTCAAGAACACCGAGGCCGGCCTGATGCACCTGGACCGCGATGACCGCGGCATGGCCAACGACATGATCCTGGTGGACGGCGAGAAGATCGCCAATCCGCTGAATCAGGAGGTGGTCACCATCCGTGGTACCTCGCCTGGCGAGTACGTGGTGAACACGCACTACTTCTATGCCGCCAGCGATCTGCCGGTGGATGTGGAGGTGAAGGTGGTGCGCGTGAACCCGAAACTGGAAGTCATCTACTACGGCACCCTGCAGCTGCCGCACGTGGGCAACGAGCGAACCGCGGTGCGCTTCACGGTGACCCGCGACGGCAGCATCATCAACGTCAACCGCCGTTACAAATCCCTGGCGCCCGTCGAAGCCCTATGAGGACCGCATGAACGAAGCAGTGATCGGACTGGCCCTGGCCTACAGCGCTGTGATGGCCATCCTGGCCGGGCTGGTGATCTTCAGCCACTGGGCGCTGTGGATTCGCGCCGGCTGCGTGCTGATGGTGACGGGGCTGTACTTCGTGACCTACAGCAGCCTCACCGCCATGCTCGGCTGGCCGACCCAGCACCCGCTACCGGAGCGCTTCATCCTGCTGGCCTCCAGCATCAACGAGCCAGACAAGCGCGAGGGCACCGCGGGCAGCATCCATATCTGGGCCACCTCGCTGGAAGGCGACCGCCCCGCCCTGCGCCCTCGGGCCTACGCCCTGCCCTATGACGCGGTCATCCACAACACCCTGGCCGAGGCGGACAAGCGCCGGCGCGACGGCAATGTGCAGATCGGCTTGGCGACCACCTTCGACGGCGAACGCGACGAGCGCCCGACCGACCAGACGCATATGGCCACACCGGACCAGCGCATCACGGTCGAGGATCTGCCCGACCCGCGGCTACCGGAGAAGTAGCGCATGCGCACCCTGCTCTGGCTGGGCCTGGCCCTGCTGCTGGCCGCCTGTAACGAGGCCCCGCAAGGCTATTTCCCGCTCAATGAAGGGCTGTCCTGGACCTACCGCGTGACCACCGAACGCGACGGCCAGCGCAGCAGCGCCCTGTTTCGCATTCGCAATGTGGAACGCACGCGCGAGGATGGCATCACCCGCGCCGTCCGCCGCACTGATTCGGGCACGGACTACATCATTGCCGAGGACGACAGTGGTATCTATCGCATCGCCAAGCGCTTGGTGGTGCAGTTGGAGCCGGTGCCGGACCCGCATCCCCGCTACGTGCTGCGCCAGCCGATTCAGCCGGGCACGGCCTGGACGCTGAAAAGCCACCCCTATGTGCTGCAACGCATGTACGAGGCCGAGGATGTGCTGCGCCGGACGATGACGGTGGAGATGGCCTTCGAGATCGAGGACACGGCGGCCAGCGTGCAGGTCCCGGCCGGCCGTTTCGAGAACTGCGTGCTGGTGGTGGGCCGCGGCACCCTGCCGATCTACACCGATGCCGTCGACGGCTGGACCGATGTGCCGATCATCTCGCGCGAGTGGTATGCCCCTGGCGTGGGGCTCGTGAAGCTGGAGCGCAGCGAGCCGCTGCGGACGCATTCCTTTACCGGCGGCACGCGCACCTTCGAACTGACGCAGTTCTCGCGCTAGCGTCTGGCCGCGCCCGCGTGCCGCTCAGGCGGCTGCGCGCTGGCCAGTTGCCAGACTCGCCGGCGGAATGGCGCTGCGCGGGTTCAGCGTGCCCTCTACTTCCACACTCGGCACGGGCTCCCAGCGCACCTGCGCGCGCAGATCGTAAACCTCAGCGAGACGCTCCGGTGTGAGCGCCTGGCGTGGGGCGGCGTCTTCCAGCACGCGGCCGTCGCGCATCAGGCAGATGCGGTCGGCATAGGTGGCGGCCAGTCCCAGATCATGGGCGGTGGCGACAATACCGATCTCGGCGGCACGACTCAGATTGCGCAGCATGCCCATAACGGCGTGCTGCTGGGCCGGGTCCAGCGCGGAGGTGCACTCATCGAGCAGCAGCAGCCGCGGGCCAGGCGTATTCCAGATCTGCCCCAACACGCGCGCGAGCTGTACCCGTTGCTGTTCGCCGCCGGACAGGCTGGGATAGAGCCGGCGCGCAAGCGGGCCGACGGCGAGCCACTCCATCAGCTCGCTGCGGATCGCGGCCCGGGCCTGGCCGCGGAGCGTATTGGGTAACCCGAGGTCCACCACCTCGCCCGCCGTCACCGGAAAATGCACGGCGCATTGCTGCGGCAGCACGGCGCGGTGCAGCGCCAATGCGCGGCCCGGCCACTGCTCCAGGCTGCGGCCGAGGATGTGTACCTGCCCGGCATCGGGCGTCAGTTCACCGGCCAGCACGCGCAGCACGGTGGACTTGCCCGCGCCGTTGGGGCCCAGCAACATCAGGCATTCGCCGGTGCGCACGCGCAGGGAGACATCG
>JALEHA010000144.1 GCA_022763315.1 Algiphilus sp. | reverse complement strand
TCGGGCTGCGCCTGGCGGGGACGCAGGACATCAGTATTCTCGGCCCGCTCGCGGTGGCCATGCAGCACTCCGCCACCGTCGCGGACGCGCTGCAGTGCGCGCGCCGCTACCTCTTCGTGCACAGCCCGGCGATTGCGCTGGAGCCGGTGCTCGACAGTCCGCGCGAGCCCGGTCTGGCCGAAATCCGCGTCGCCTACACCATCGAAGGCCTGCCGACCGCGCGCCAGGGCATGGACCTGACGCTCGGGGTGCTGCATCGCATTCTGCAGTTTCTCGGCCGTCAGCATTACCGGCTGCATGCGGTGGCGCTGCCGCATGCACCCTTGGCGCCGTTGGCCCGCTATGCACGCTTCTTCGGCGCCGAAGTGCGGCCAGCGGAGCCGATCGCGGCCCTGTTCCTGCGCCCGATCGACTTGTCGACGCCCCTGGCCGAGGTTAACGATACGCTGCGACAGCTGGCCGCTGATCATCTGGAGTTGCACTACGCCCGACCTGGCGACAGTCTCGCGACCCGCGTGCGGCTGGCGGTGACGCACAGCCTCGGTACGGGGCCGGCGGACCGGGCGCACATTGCGGATATGCTGGCCTTGCACCCGCGGACGCTGCGTCGCCGGCTGGCTGCGGAGTCCACCAGCTTCGAGGCCATTCGTGACAGCGTGGCGCGGGAGGCCGCACTGCGCTATCTGACCACAACCGCGATGCCGCTATCGCAGGTGGCGGGACTGGTGGGTCTGTCGGAGCAGTCGGCGCTCACCCGCGCCTGTCGCCGCTGGTTCGGGCGCACGCCGACCGCGATCCGACAGCGTGCGTCTCAGGCAGCTGCCCGCGCGGCCGCCGGTGATGCCGCGAGGTAAGCCAGGGCATCCTCGGTGGACGCCTCGTGCAATGGGTCATAGTTCGGGCGGAAGAACGACAGTTGCTGGCGCGTCAACCAGAACAAGGACGGCAGGTGGCCGCCGCGCGCCTGTCGTTGCCACTCCAGCCAGATCCAGGGCCGAAAGGCGCTCGGCTTGCGCGGCTGGAAGCGCGGATCCTGGCGCATGATGTGCGCCGCGCCGTGCGCCCACAGCCCGAAGATCACCGGCATGGCGATGCTGGCGAGGTAGTAGCGCGACAGATAGCCGCCGCCGAGGTGGCAGTAGAGGTCAAAGGCGACGCTACGGTGCTCGACTTCCTCCGCGCCGTGCCAGCGCAGTAGATCCAGCAGGGTCGGATCGGCGCCGGCTTCGTCCCAGACGCGGTTCTCCAGCGCGTACTTGCCGAGTACGCAGGTCATGTGCTCGATGGCCGCGATCAGCCCCAGTCGGAAGACCAGCCATCGGTACTGCAGCGCGCGCGGCAAAGCCTTGCCGAAGGGCTCATCCGCCAGCAGTGTCTCGAAGATCCAGTCTTCCTGGCGCGTATTGCTTTCGGTTTCAATGCCGTGGGCATTCAGGTAATCGGCCACGGCGCCACCGTGCGCGCGTGCGTGCATGGCCTCCTGACGGATGAAGTTCTCTACGTCCTCGCGCAGCTTGTCGTCCTGCACGTAGGGCAGTGCCTGGTTATAGAGGCGACAGAACCAGAATTCCCCGGCCGGAAGCAGAAGGTTGATCTCGTTGATGAAGTGACTGGCAAAGGGTTGCCCCGGAATCCACTCCAGGGGTGTCTCTGACCAGTCGAAGCGCACCTTGCGCGGCTGTAGCGCACCCTGCGTTCGGCTTGCGGCACGGTTTCCGCGTTTGAAGAGCGTCACCATGGCGCGCACCTATCCGATGTCCAGACGCGCGAGGCGCCGGGTTATGCCGGGAGCGATACGTGACAGCCAGCGGATGCCGTGCACTTCCACGCCGACCATGGCCTCGGGCCGGCGATGCACGATGGCATCGACAATGGCGCGGGCGACGGCTTCCGGCTTGAGATTGCGCCTCTCGTACTGCTTCTGGATGCGGCTGCGCGATGCCGCCTCGCGTTCCGCATCCTGACCGGCAAAGCGGGTGCGCGTGACGATGCCGGTGTTCACCACACCGGGGTAGATGGCGGCCACATGGATCCCGCGTGCGTCCAGCTCGGCGCGCAGGCAGTCGCTGAGCATGTGCACGGCCGCCTTGGTCGTGGCGTAGGCCGGCGTCTGGCGAGACGGGAAGAAGGCCAGCCCGGAGGACACATTGATGATGTGCCCGGCCTTGCCATGCGTCACCATCTGTCGGGCGAACAGCCGCGCGCCGTGGATCACGCCGCCCAGGTTGATACGCAGAATGCGCTCCCAGTCGTCCGCGGTGGTGTCGAGGACGCCACCGGCCATGCCGATGCCGGCATTGTTGACGACGATATCGGGTGCCTCGAAGTGCTCGCCGACCCAATCCGCCAGCGCTTCCATGGCATCGACATCGCCCACATCCACGGTCCGGGACCAGGCCTCGACGTCGAGCATGCGGCAGAGTTCCGCGGTGCGCTCAGCGCCGTCGGTGTCAATGTCCGCGGCAATGATGTCGACCCCCCGTTGCGCCAGCGCGAGTGCGGTCTGGCGGCCGATACCGGAGCCTGCGCCGGTGATCAGCGCCAGCCGCCCGGTCAGTGCGTCGCCTTGCCGGACCGGGTGGCGCCGTGCGCGGGCGAGCGCCGGCGACTCCGGTGCGCCCTCGATGTGCCGCACGAAGGTGGCGATGCGATGCGCGAGCAGGAGGGGATGGGACAGCGGCAGCCAGTGTCCGGCGTCGACGTCAAAGCGCCATAGGCCCTCGGTCCACTGTGGCAGATCGTCCCAGATGTCCGGGACCATGAAGTGGTCGTGCCTCGGGCAGACCAGCTGCACCGGGATGGCCGTGCGGCGCTCGCGCGGTCGGGTCAGCCGGTCGCGGACGTTGGCGCGATACAGCTTGACGCCGTACGCGCCATCAGCGGCCTGCGTCGGATTGGGTGCCGCCTCACGGATGCCTTCGATGCGTGCCAGCACGCCGGGCCAGATGCGCTCGCCGGAGGTCTTCCAGAAGGTAGGCGCGAGGGCGGGGAGATGGAACAGGCCGATGTACCATGAATGGGCCAGCTGGCGCGCGACGGCCGAATAGCCTTCGGCGGTGCCAGCGCGCAGGCGTCGTTGCACCCAGTGACCGGCATGGTCGAGGCTCGGGCCGGAAATGGAGGTGTAGGAGGCGATGCGATCCGCCAGCCGGGCCGTGGTCACGGCTTCCCACGACTGGATGGAGCCCCAGTCATGGCCGACGAGGTGGATCGGGCGATGCGGGCTGACCGTGTCAATGACCGCGGC
>JALEHA010000143.1 GCA_022763315.1 Algiphilus sp. | reverse complement strand
CCGCTCTCGTCGTAGAACGCGTCCTGCGGGCCGATCAGGCCGGCGGCAGCCGTGCCGGGGCCCGAGGTGCCGCCGTTGACGGCGACATTGAAGCGGCGCAGGGCGATGTGCCAAGCGGTGGATTCGGCCGCGTCGGCTTCGCTCATTTCCAGCACGTCGCCGGTGGCGAGATCGATATAGGTCCACTGCTCCGGATTGGTGGCATCGAAGCGGCGCTGCTCGACGCCAGCCGGCAGATTGACGGACGGATTACCGCCCCCATTGGCACCGCCGTTGCCGCCGCCATTACCGCCACCGTTGCCGTCGCTGGCGCTACTGCCGCCCCCTCCGCCGCCACAGGCAGCCAAGGTAAGCAGGGCGAGCGCGCCTAGAGCAAGGCGCGTTGGACGAAAGCAGGAATGATCAGACATGTCGGACTCCTTCAGAGGATGGGTTAGCGGTCGCCAAAGCGGTAGCGGGCGCCCAGGTACACGAAGCGGCCAGCCACCGGGCTGAAATCCGCGGGGTCAGCGAAATCCCGCTGACGGTCGAAAAGGTTGTCGATGCCGGCGAACAGGCCGAGGGTCCGGGTCAAGGTGTAGTTCAGACGGAAATCCAGCACCGTCCAGGACGGCGATCGCGCACCGCTATTGCTATCCACCAATTCGTCGCTCTGGTAGCGGGCACGCAGACTGATTTCCGTCGCGCGCCATAGGGACCAATCCAGGCCGAGACGGCCTTGATGACGCGGGCGGCGGGTGAGCGCACCGCCGGTGTCCTGATCGCGCGTCTGCATGAAGGTGTAGCCGCCGACCAGCCGGACGTCTTCCCACAACCGGACCTGGCTGCCCAGCTCCACGCCCCGGGTGCGGGCGCGTTCGACATTGTCGTAGCGAAACTGCTGAATTCCCTGGGCATCCACCTCGGCGCTGTCAGCATCGACCTGGATGAGATTGCGCAGTTGGTTGTCGAAGAGACCCAGTTCCAGCCACAACCAGCGCCCCCAGCTATGCGTCCAGCCCGCCTGGAAGCTGTTGGATTCCTCCGGCTGCAGTTCAGGGTTTCCGATTACGACATAACCGAGCTGGCTGTGGTCAAAGCGGAAATGCCGTTCCTTGAGGTTGGGCACGCGGTAACCCTGGCCCCATCCCAGGCGCAGCGCGCCGGTACTGCTTGCGCCCTGCCAGAGTTCCAGCCGCAGGTTGGCGCTGCCCACCACGTGCTGTCCGAAGTCGGAGTCGTCCTGGGCGCGCACGCCCAACAGCAGCTCAGCTTGGTCGGCAGCGAGCGGGAAGCCGCCGCCGAACCACTGCGCAGGCGGAGTGAGCGTGAGCTGACTCCAGAACTCCTGGCTGTCGCGCTCCACCGCGCTGCCTTCCAGTTCGCTGCTGCCATCCTTCAACTGGCGCAGATCCTCACGGCGCAGATCCACACCCATGTGTAGATGCTGGCCCACAGTCAAGGGCACATCCCCTTGCACACTGAGCTGTCCAAGGCCGATGTCGGCATCGCGGTCGTCGAAGCGCTGATCGCTGGACTGCTTGATGGTGTCGATGGAGAGCTGCTCGTCGAGCACCTGGCCGCGCAAAGACACCCCGTTGCGCCAATGCCAGTGGCCGCCGCCCTGGAAGCGGTTCCGGGTGACGTCCTCAAAGCGGGATTGCGCCACGGTGCGACCAGGCAGGCGCAGGTCGTACCGGCTGTCGATGTCCTCCTGAAAACGTCCCGCCTGCAGATGGAAGGCCCCGCCCGGGCTGGGATGCCATTCGCCGCGCAGGTCGTACTGCTGGCGATCCGTGGCATCGCCCGGGCGCGCCCAGCTTTCGGGATCGGGGTCAATGCCATCGCGCTGTCGCTGATCGCCCGTCAACCGAATCCGGAATCGCTCGCTGCCGCCTTCCAGACGCAGGCCGGTATGGCGATTGCCGGCATCGGCGGTCGTGCCGGAAGGGTTTTGCTCACCGAAGCTGCCGAAGTCGCCGCGGATTTCGCCAGAAAACCCCGGTTCAATGCGGCGGGTGATGACGTTGACGACGCCGCCCATGGCAGCACTGCCGTATTGGGCCGAGAGCGCGCCCTTCACCACCTCGATACGTTCGATGTCCAGTACGGCCAGCTGGCTGACGTCGACCGTGGACCCGGTGGTGGCAGTCAGTGGCAGCCCATCGACCAGAACCAGCACCTGATCGCCGGAAAGCCCTTGAAGCACGACTTCATGCCCGGCTTTGCCGTGGATCTCGCGCAATTGCAGGCCTGGCACGTTCTCCAGGCCTTCCTTGAGGCTGCGCGCGTGGGTGCGCTCCAGCTCTGCCCTGCCGACCACCTCGGTGCGCAAGGGCGCGTCGAGCACCGGTCGCTCGATGCGCGAACCGGTCACCACAACCTGGTCCAAGGCCGCGACTTCCCCCGCCGCCTGGAGGGAGCCGGCCCAGCCCATCGCCATGCAAAGTGCAGCGATGACGCGGACACCGCGCTCGATGTTCTGTGTGTCGCGTGCCGGCGCGATACCCATCCTTCCGCCCTTGAATGAAAACGATTCGCATTAAATGCAAACGCGAATAGATTGTCAAGGCGAATGCGCATGATTCGCATCCGCTATTTGACACGGGGGAAAGAGGCTTGGGCGAAACTCAGTCCTGGTAGACGATCAGCAGATCGCGGGCATTGACGGTCTGGCCCGGTT
Source organism: Algiphilus sp. (assembly GCA_022763315.1). GTDB lineage: Bacteria > Pseudomonadota > Gammaproteobacteria > Nevskiales > Nevskiaceae > Algiphilus. The sequence continues at coordinate 2,113 of JALEHA010000143.1, read as the reverse complement.
GCACGTGCACGCTATCGACGGTGCCATCGCGCTCGGCGCGGATCTGGGTTTCCATCTTCATGGCTTCGATGGACAGCAGCGCGTCGCCTTTGCGTACCTTCGTGCCCACCTGCACGCTGACCGTGGCCACCATACCCGGCATGGGCGCGCCCACGTGGGCGGGATTGCCCGCTTCGGCGACGGGGACGTCTTCCACCGGCCCTGCCCCTTCGGCGCGGATGCGCACCGTGCGTGGCTGGCCGTTGAGTTCAAAAAACAGCTTGACCACGCCCTGCTCGGCGGAATCGGCGCGCCCGAGCAAGCGGATGAGCAGCGTCTTGCCGGGCTCGAGATCCACGGCGATCTCTTCGTTCTCGAGCATCCCTTCGAAAAAGACGCTGGTGGGCAGTACGGAGATGTCGCCATAGGCCGTGCGTTGCTCGGCGTAGTCCGCGAAGACTTTGGGATACATCAGATGCGAGGCGAGATCGGTATCGCTGATGTGCTCCTCGCCAAAGCGTTCGATCAGCGCGCCGCGTTCGGCCTCAAGATCCGTGGGGGGAAGGACTGCGCCGGGGCGCTCGGTGAGCGGCTTTTCGTCGCCGAGGACCTTCTTCTGGATCGCCTCGGGGAAGCCGTCCTCCGGGAAGCCGAGCTCGCCCCGCATCAGCGAGATCACCGATTCCGGGAAAGCGATCTCGCGCTCCGGGTCGAGCACATCGGTCGTGCTGAGATTGTTGGCCATCAGGAACAGCGCCATGTCGCCCACAACCTTGGAGGTGGGCGTGACCTTGACGATGTCACCGAACAGCTGGTTCACATCGGCATAGGCCTGGGCGACTTCCGGCCACCGCGATTCCAGCCCCAGACCCCGTGCCTGCTCGCGCAGATTGGTGTATTGCCCGCCGGGCATTTCGTGGCGATAGACATCGGCGGTGCCGGCGCGGATGTCCGGCTCGAAGGCGGCGTAGTAGCGGCGCGCGCCTTCCCAGTACTGGGAGATGGCGCGCATGGCTTCGGTGTCTACACCCGGGTCGCGCGGGCCACCGCGCAGCGCGGCCGCGATGGCGCCGAGATTGGGTTGCGAGGTCAGCCCGCTCATCGCATCCATGGCGCCATCAATGGCATCCACACCCGCCTCGACAGCCGCGAGCACGCTGGCGGCGCTGATGCCGCTGGTGTCATGGGTGTGGAAATGTACCGGCAGATTCACGGTGTCCTTGAGGGCGGTGACGAGTTCGCGCGCAGCCTCCGGTTTGCACAGGCCGGCCATATCCTTGATGCCGATGATGTGCGCCCCAGCGGCTTCCATCTCTCGCGCCAGCCGCAGGTAATAGTCGAGCTTGTACTTGGGCCGGCTGGGGTCGAGCAGATCGCCGGTGTAGCAGATGGCGGCCTCGCACAGTGCGCCGGTGTCGCGCACGGCATCGATGGCCACGCGCATATTGTCGACGCTGTTGAGCGCGTCGAAGACGCGGAACAGGTCGATGCCGTTGTCGGCGGCCTGCTGCACGAAATACTTGACGACGTTGTCCGGATAGTTGGTGTAGCCGACCGCATTGGAGGCACGCAGCAGCATCTGCGTGAGGATGTTCGGCATGGCCTGGCGCAGCTCGCGCAGGCGCTGCCAGGGGTCCTCACGCAGGAAGCGCATCGCCACATCGAAGGTCGCCCCGCCCCAGCATTCCATCGACATCATCTGCGGCAGCAGGCGGGCGTAGTACGGCGCGATGCGGCGCATGTCCTCGCTGCGCATCCGCGTGGCGAATAGCGATTGATGGGCGTCGCGCATCGTGGTGTCAGTGAGCAGCACCTGACGCTGCGTCAGCATCCATTGCGCGAAGCCTTCCGGTCCCAGTTCCTGCAGGCGCTGACGGGCGCCAGGTGGTGGCTCCATCGAAAGATCGGCCTTGGGCATGATCGGTGTCGGTGGGCGCTCGCCCAGGGGCTCTCTGCCCTTCATCTCGGGGTTGCCGTTGACGGTCATCTCACCGATGAAGCGCAGCAGTCGCGTGGCGCGGTCACGCCGTTTGCTGAAGTGGAACAGCTCGGGCGTCTGGTCGATGAAGCGCGTGGTGGCCTCACCCTTCTGGAAGACCGGATGATTGATGACGTTTTCGAGGAACTGCAGATT
>JALEHA010000017.1 GCA_022763315.1 Algiphilus sp. | reverse complement strand
TTGACGGACTTCCGCCGGCTTCCATGTCGGATATCCGTCGCATTGCCTGATCACCGGGTTCGCCCAAGGAGCATCACATGTCCTTCACCGTAGCGCTTACTGGCATCAATGCCGCCAACGAAAACCTCAAGGTCACCAGCCACAATGTGGCCAACGCCAACACCACCGGCTTCAAGGGCTCGCGCGCCGAATTCGCCGATGTCTTCGCCAATGGCGGGCAGGGCTTGACCGACCGCACGATCGGTAGTGGCGTCCGTCTGTCGTCCGTGCGACAACAGTTCGATCAGGGCTCCATCGAGTTCACCAACAAGGCGCTGGACGTGGCCATTTCCGGTGACGGTTTCCTGACCTTCGCCAAGGGGGATGAACTGGTCTACTCGCGCAATGGTGCGTTGGGTACCGACCGTGATGGTTTCGTCACCAACGCCCAGGGCGCGCGCTTGCAGGTCTTCCCCGCAAGCGCCGATGGCTTTGATACCGGTCAGTTGCAGGATCTAAGGGTTTCTACCGCCGACAACCCTCCGCGAGCGACCCAGAGCATAGAGACATCTCTCAATCTGCCAGCACAGGGCGATATTCCAGTGAACACGCCTTTCGACCCGAGCGATGCCTCCACCTTCAGTCACACCACCTCGGTAACGGCCTACGATTCACTGGGCACGCCGCGCACGACCTCGCTGTACTTCACCCGCACCGCCACCGACGGTGAATGGGAGTTGCGTACCCAGCTCGATGGCCAGCCGGTAGGCGCTGCCCAGACGATCACCTTTGACAGCAGCGGCCAGATCGCCGCGCCTGCCGGCGGTCAAATCACGTTGCCCGCCGCGCCTGTGACGGGCGGCGCCGAGGATCTCAACCTGACCCTGGATGTCTCCAACATCACGCAGTTCGGGGGCGGCTTCGCGGTCAATGCCCTACGCCAGGATGGTTTTGCCACCGGTCGCATGACGGGTATCGAAATCACCAAGGAAGGCATTGTCCAGGCCCGCTTCACCAATGGTCAGGCCGAACAGCTGGGACAGATCGCGCTGACCGAATTCGCTAATCCGGAAGGGCTGTCCAAGCTGGGTGACACCGCCTGGGGCGAAAGCTTCACCTCCGGACCGGCAATCCGTGGTGTGGCGGGCTCCGGCAATCTCGGCACGGTGGAATCCGGTGCCCTGGAAGCCTCCAACGTCGACCTGACCAAGGAACTGGTCAACATGATCACGGCGCAGCGCAGCTTCCAGGCCAATGCGCAGATGATCACGACTTCGGATCAGGTCACGCAGACCGTTCTGAACATCCGTCGCTAAGCCGGCCGCTGAATCATGGATCGCGCCCTCTACGTTGCCGCCAACGCCGCCACGCTCGCATTGCGGGCGCAGGCGGCCAACAGCAACAATCTCGCCAATGCCACCACCACCGGTTTCCGCGCCGAGATGGTGGCCTCCGAGGCCATGCCGCTGTCGGACGCTCGACAGTATTCGCGGGTCCACGAGGCGGGCTTCTCCGCGGCCGACGGCGCGATCCAGCACACCGGCAATCCGCTGCACGTTGCCATGCAGGGCGACCACTATCTGGAAGTTCTGGGGCCGGATGGCGAGGCCGCATATACCCGCGCGGGTGACCTGCGTCTGAATGCCAACGGTCAGTTGCTCAATGGTGCCGGCCATCCCGTGATGGGCGTGAATGGCCCGATTGCGCTCCCGCCGCATCAGAGCGCTGCCATCGGCAGCGACGGCACCATCAGCATCGTGCCCGAAGGCAGTGCGGGCGGAACGCTTGTGCAGATCGGCCGCCTGCGCGTGATGGAAATCGCGCCACAGGATCTGCAACGCGGTGCGGATGGCTTGCTGCGCCTGGCCGAGGATGCGGTGGCGAACCCCGCTGTCGGCGATGCACTGCAAACCGGCGCCGTGGAAGGCGCCAACGTCAATACCGCCGAGTCGCTGGTCAAGATGATCGAGCTGGCGCGGCAATTCGAACTCAACGTGAACCTGATGCGCAGCGTGGATGAAAACGCCGCCGCGGGTTCGCGCCTGCTCCGCCGTGGCTAGGAGATAGCGCCATGATGAAAGCCCTCTGGGTCGCAAAGACCGGTCTCGACGCGCAGAACACGCGCATGTCCGTGGTCTCCAACAATCTGGCCAACGCCAACACCACCGGCTTCAAGCAGGACCGCGCGGTCTTCGAGGATCTGCTCTACCAGACCGTACGCCAGCCCGGCGGCGCCACCACTCAGCAAAGCGACATGCCCACCGGGATGATGTTGGGTACCGGCGTGCGCGTGGCCGCAACCGAGAAGAACCACGCCCAGGGCAATATGCAGCAGACGGGCAACGCGCTGGATATTGCCGTCGACGGCCGAGGCTTCTTCGAAATCCAGATGGCCGATGGCAGCTTGGCCTACTCACGCGACGGCAGCTTCAAGCTCTCGGCGCAGGGCGAGTTGGTCAATAGCCAGGGCTTTCTGTTGCAGCCGGCAATCAATATCCCGCAGGGTGCGCAGAGCATCACTATCGCCGCCGACGGCACGGTCACTGCCAAGCTGGCCGATCAGGCACAGCCGCTGGAGTTGGGCCGGCTGACACTGACGGATTTCGTCAATCCATCGGGTCTGCAGGCGCGTGGGGGCAACCTCTATGTCGAGACCGCCGCCAGCGGGCCGCCGCAGCAGGGAACGCCCGGCTTGAATGGCCTTGGCTCGATGGTGCAGGGCTCACTGGAAGCCTCCAACGTCAACATCGTGGAGGAGATGGTCGCCATGATCGAGACCCAGCGCGCCTATGAAATGAACTCGAAGGCAGTGAGCGCGGCGGACGAGATGCTGCGCTTCGTGAACCAGCAGCTCTAGGTGTTCTTATGAAGCGCCTCCTGATCCTGATGAGTCTGATCCTCGCCGGATGTGCGACCACGGCCGATCCGCCTCCCAGCAAGCCGGTCAGCGTGCCCTATCCGGAGCCGGTACAGGCGCGCAATGGCAGCCTCTTCCACACCCAGTCGCCGGTATCGCTGTTCGCCGATCAGCGCGCGCGTCAGCTCGGCGACGTGCTGACCATCCGTCTCGAAGAGCGTACCCAGGCACGCACCTCTTCTTCCACCGAAACCAGCAAGGGCACCGAGATCTCGCTGCCCAATCCGACCCTGTTCGGCGCGCCGGTCACGCGCGGCGGTAATCCGCTGCTCACCACCGATGTCGCGTCGGACAACGCCTTCAATGGCAGTGGCGCCAGCGAACAGACCAACCAGCTCGACGGCTTCATCACCGCACAGGTCGTAGACATCACGCCCAACGGTCTGTTGCGGGTGCATGGCGAGAAGCGGCTGCGCATCAATCGTGGCGACGAGACCATCGTCCTCACCGGCCTGGTCCGTCCGCAAGACATCGGCCCGGACAACACCGTGCCCTCGCTGCGCGTGGCCGATGCCGACATCAGCTATCGCGGGCGCGGCCAGCTCGGTCAGGCCAATCAGCAGGGTTGGCTGGGTCGCTTCTTCAATTCGCCGCTCTGGCCTTTCTGAGGCACTGCCATGATCCGACAACGCGCTTTCCGATTGACGTTGGTTCTCTTCGTCTTGCTGGTCGTTACGACCGCAGCCCAAGCCGATCGCCTGAAGGATTTGGTTTCCATTGAAGGCGTCCGGAACAACCAACTGATCGGATATGGACTGGTTGTTGGCCTGGATGGCACCGGCGATCAGACCTCGCAGGCGCCGTTTACGGTGCAGTCACTGAAAAGCCTGCTGACCCAGCTCGGCGTCACCATCCCACCGAATGTGAATCCGCAGCTGAAGAATGTGGCGGCCGTGGCGGTACACGCCGACCTGCCCCCCTTCGTGAAGCCCGGCCAGCAGATCGATGTCACGGTCAGTTCACTGGCCAACGCCGGCAGCCTGCGCGGCGGCTCCCTGCTGATGACGCCGCTCAAAGGCCCCGATGGCCAGATCTATGCGCTGGCCCAGGGCAGCCTGGTGGTGGGCGGCTTTGGTGTCGAGGGGCGCGACGGTTCACGGGTTTCGGTGAATATTCCTTCGGCCGGGCGCATTCCCGGCGGCGCCATCGTCGAACGCGCCGTGCCCAGCAATATCTCGGCCAAGGACAGCGTCACGCTGAACCTGCACAGCGCCGATTTCACGACGGCCTCGCGCATCGTCGAGAGCCTCAATGCCGTCTATGGCGCTGGTGCCGCCAAGGCGCTTGATGCCGTCTCCATCGAAGTCGCGGCGCCGCGTGATCCCAGTGCCCGCGTGCGCTTCATGGCGGAACTGGAAAGTATGCAGGTCGATCCCGGTCAGGCGGCGGCGCGTGTCGTGGTCAACAGCCGCACCGGCACCATCGTCATCGGCTCGAATGTGCGTGTCTCGCCCGCGGCTGTGGCGCATGGATCACTATCCGTGACGATCTCGGAATCCTTTGGCGTGTCACAGCCCGCGCCCTTCGGCCAGGGCGAAACCGTGGTGACGCCGCAGAGCCAGGTCCGGGTGGAACAGGAGGATGGCCGCATGTTTCTCTTTGACCCCGGCGTCACGCTTTCTGATCTGGTGCGCGCGGTGAATGAAGTGGGCGCGGCCCCTGGTGACCTCATCGCCATTCTCGAGGCGCTGAAGCGGGTGGGTGCCTTGCGCGCTGAACTTGTGGTGATCTGATGGTTCACAACGCCACGCCCCTGCATACCGATCTGAGTGGCCTGAGCGCGTTGCGCCATCAGGCCGCGCGGGATCCGGACGCTGCCCTGCACAAGGCGGCACAGCAGTTCGAGGCGTTGCTGACGCAGCAGATGCTGTCCGCCATGCGCGCGACGAGCTTCGGCGATGACGGCGCCGGCAAGCACGGCGCCACCTATCGACAGATGCTCGACGGCCAGTTGGCGCAAACCCTGGCGAGCAGTGACCGTGGTCTGGGAATTGCCGAGGCGCTGGTGGCGCAGTTGCGCGGGAGCCGTGCTCAAGGCGAGGCCATGGGCGCCGATAACGTCGCCATGAACCTTCCCAGCGAGCGCGTCACGGCACAGCGTCCCGCGGCAGCCGAGGCCGCGCAGACGGCGCCCGCTGTGCGTGCGGTCGAAAGTGTCGACGAGCGCGTGCAGGCCTTCGTGGATCGCATCCTGCCGCATGCCGAGCGGGCCGCCGCTGCGCTGGGCGTACCGGTACGCGCCGTCATCGCCCACGCCGCGCTGGAATCCGGCTGGGGCGCGCACGCGCCAGGCGACAACTTCTTTGGGATCAAGGCCCACACCAGCTGGTCAGGTAGTGCCAGCCAGCGCGCGACCCTCGAATTCGATGGCACGGCGCTACGTCCGCAGCACGAAAGCTTCCGCAATTACTCCGGCGTGGGCGCCGCCTTCGGCGACTACGTCGACTTCCTGCGCAGCAATCCGCGCTACAGCGAGGCGCTGCAGTCACGCGACGGCCTCGCCTTCCTGCAGCGCGTGGCCGAGGCGGGCTATGCCACCGATCCGGACTACGCACAGAAGCTGGAGCGGGTGTTCCGTTCGCCATTCCTTGATGCCGCGCTCGATCCACACGCGAGCGGCGCTTGGGAGCTTCGTGTATGAGCGATCTTCTACGGGTAGGCACCTCGGGCCTGCTGGCCTATCAGCGTGCGCTCACCACCACCTCGCACAATGTCTCCAATGCCGGCGTCGACGGCTATAGCCGGCAGCGGGTCGAATTGAGCGCCCAGGTCACCGGTTCGCCCTTTGGCGCGGGTGTGCGCGTAGTGGGCGTCGAGCGCCTGGAGGATGTCTACGCCAACAATCGCCTGATCGAAGACGGCGCCGGTCTCGCCGCCAACGCCCGTCTTGCTGACTTCGCCACCCGCGTCGATACCCTGCTGTCCGACAGCAACAGTGGTCTGTCCGGTAGCATCAACGCCTTCTTCCAGGCGGCGCAGGATGTCTCTGCCAGCCCCAACAGTCTGGCCGCGCGCGAGGTATTGCTGGGCAGTGCGCGCGATCTCACCACGCGTGCCACCACGCTCAACAGCCAGCTGGCGCGGCTGGACAATGAAATCGACCAGCGCGCCGTTGCCACGGTCGCCGAGGCCAACGAAATCCTGGAGAGCCTGGCGCGGGTGAATCGCGATATCGCCGCCAGCGCCGGCCCGGCCAATGATCTGCGCGATGAACGCGACCGCCTGACGCGGCAGTTGTCCGAAAAAATTGGCATCAACACCACCCTGCAGGACGGCGATCAGCTCAATGTCTACACCCGCGACGGCCACGCGCTGCTCCTTGGCGCCGATGTCCGGCCGTTGGCGCTGCGCGACGATCCGGAGCGGGGCTCGCGTCTGCAGCTCACGGTCGGGCAGGGTCCGGGCGCCATTCCCTTGCCCACACCCACCAATGGCGAACTGGGCGGTCTGTTCAGCGCGCGTACGCAGGTGGTTGACCCGACCCGCGAGCGCCTCGGCGCGCTGACCGCCAATCTGGCACGCGCGGTCAACGAGGTCCAGAGCGCGGCCACGGATCTCAATGGGCAGCCGGGGCAGCCGCTGTTCCAGCTCGGCAACCCGGTAGCGGTACCCAATGCCAACAACGACGGCACTGCCAGTGTCGACGTCTCCTTCGGCCCGGACGGCAAGGTGCCGGACAGTGCCCTCACGCTGCGCTTCAGTAGCGGCAGCTGGCAGCTGCAGTCGCAGGAGGGTGGGGCGCTGCCCTTGTCGGGCAGTGGCACGCCGGGCGATCCCTTTCGCGCCGGTGCCTTGTCCATCGTCGTCAGTGGCGTCCCTTCCGAAGGCGATCGCTTCTCCCTGAAGCCGGGTAGCGATGCCGTGGCGGGTATGCAACTCAACAACCTGGGTGCCCGCGGCATCGCCGCCGCCGGCGCACTGTCACCGAGTCTTCCGCCCACCAATACGGGGGACTTCTCGGTGCGATCGGTGGAGAGCATCGATCCCACCAATCCCGGGGCGCGCACGGCCGCCAGCATCGAATTTCTGGGGCCGACCAGCTACCAGATCGACGGCGGTCCAGTGCAGAGCTTGAATCCGGATGGTGTCATCACCGGCGCCGGCTGGCAGCTGACCCTGGAAGGAAGCCCCGCTGCAGGCGATCGCATTGATCTGGCGC
>JALEHA010000016.1 GCA_022763315.1 Algiphilus sp. | reverse complement strand
CCTTCGAACAGGGCGACCTCGCTCGGATCAAAGGTCTCGCGCACGATCTTGGCCATCAGCGCGCTCATGTTCGGCGTCATCTCGGAGGGCTTGATGATCGTCGGACAGCCCGCGGCGAGGGAGGAGACCAGCGGACCGAAGCTGAGATTGAGTGGGTAGTTCCACGGCGAGATGATCAGCGCGCGGCCCTTCGGCTCGTACTGCATGTAGGCCTTGGTGCCGAGCATCATGCGGGTGGGCGGCACGCTCTTGGACTTCATCCACTTCTTGAGGTGGCGCTTGGCGTCCTTGGCCTCCATGTAGATGGGGAGGATTTCGGTGATATGCACCTCTTCCGCCGGCTTGCGGAAGTCGGCGGCGCCGGCCGCGACGATTTCGTCGGTATGCGCTTCGACCGCGTCGACCAGCCGCTGAATGCGGGCCAGACGCTCTTCGGCGGTGGACTGACGCCAGGCCAGCATGGTGTCGCGCTGCTGCGCGAAGATGCGGCGGATTTCGTCGTGGTCCGCCGAGGCGACGGGGGTGGTTTCGAGGGCTTGGGCAGCCTTGTTCATGCGGGTCTCCTGCAATGCGGCCTTAACGCTTGTTCAATGAGTATGCCATTGCCTGGTGTCAAGGAGAAAGCATCTGCACTTTTTTTTCCAAGCTGCATACACTTGCATACTTATAAATAAGGTACGCCTCAGCGCGCAGGGAGAAGACATGAAACGCCTCAAGCCCATGGATGCGGCGTGGCTCTACGTCGACACCGCCAATACGCCGATGCATGTGGCCGGGCTGCAGATCTTCTCGTTGCCGGAGGACGCGCCGGAGGATTTTCTGCGCAACCTGTCCGAAGAAGCGCGTGCCTCGCGCAGTTTCGCTCCGCCGTGGAATCTGCGCCTCAAGCCCTCGCCGCTGCGCGGTGTGCTCCCGGCCTGGGAGCGCGACGACGATCTCGACATCGACTATCACTTCCGCCATTCAGCGCTGCCGGCGCCCGGCGGCGAGCGCGAGCTCGGCGTGCTCATCTCGCGCCTGCACAGTCATCCGATGGATGTCTCCCGGCCGCTCTGGGAGTGCCATCTGATCGAGGGCCTGGAAGGCGGGCGCTTTGCGCTCTACACGAAGATGCATCACGCCCTGGTCGACGGTGTGGGCGGCATGCGCATGGTGCAGCGGGCGATGAGTACCGATCCATCCGCGCCCTTTCGTCCGCCCTGGAGCGTCGGCGCCGATTACGGCAAGAAGCGCGACACGGGAACCGCGTCCAGCGCCGCGCTGGCAACGCCGAGTCTGCGCGGCTTCGCCAGCGGCATTCCGTCGGCGACGCGGGCGCTGGTCAACTCCTATCGCGCCGGTTCCAGCGATGGCGACCCTCAGGTGGCGCCTTTTGACGCGCCGCGCTCGGTGCTCAACAAGCGCATTTCGGCGCAGCGTCGCTTCGCCACCCAGCAGTACGACATGCGCCGGCTCAAGAAGGTGGCCGAAGGCTGCGGCGGCACCATCAATGACGTGGTCCTCGCCATCTGTGCAGGGTCGCTGCGCCGCTATCTGAAGGAAGCCAACCAGCTGCCGAGACGATCCTTGACCGCCGGCATTCCGGTTTCGATCCGTCCGCAGGACGATGTCGCGGTCGGCACGGCCATCAGCTTCATCATCTCGTCGCTGGCCACCGATATCGCCGATCCGCGCAAGCGTCTGGAAGCCATCGTGGCGTCCACCGATCGCGCCAAGAAGCATCTGCAGGCGCTGCCCAAGGAGGCGCTGGATCAGTACACCATGCTGTTAATGGGGCCTTACATCTGGCAGCTGCTGATGCATCTGGGTGGGCGCACGCCGCCGATGTTCAACCTCGCCATCTCCAATGTGCCCGGCCCCAAGGAGACCTTGTACATCGGCGGCGCACGACTGGAGGCGATGTACCCGGTCTCCCTCGTCTCGCACGGACAGGGGCTGAATATCACCTGTGTCAGCTACGTCGATACGCTCAACTTCGGCTTCACCGGCTGCCGCGACACGCTGCCCAGCATGCAGCGGCTGGCGGTCTATACCAGCGAGGCGCTCGACGAACTCGAGCGCCTGTGCGGCTAGCCGTTGGGCTGCGCCGGCGTGCTCGGCCAGAGATGCCGGCCGTAGCGGTAGTAGCCCTGCACATTCAGCATGCGGCTGTCGGCGTCGGCGTCGACCGGAATCAGTTCGTGCTCGATCAGCGGCTGCAGATAGGGCAGTAGGGCGGCGCCGCCGCCGCCGGCGATGATCACGGCATCGAGATCCCAGTCGTCCGCCCACAGGCGGTTCAGTTCGGTGGCTACGCGCGTCGCCAGCGCCCCAAAGGCGCGTTCGGTGAGCTTGTTGAGGTCGTAGCGCTTGCCCTTGATCTTGATGCTGCCACGATCAATGGCCTCGTACAGGCGATAGAGTTCCACCTGCACCCCGGACTGCTCGGTGAGATTGTTGGCGATGGCCGTATAGGCCAACGAGATGCCGGCATCCGAGGACTGTGAGCCACGCTCGGAATAGCGCGTGCGGTCCGAGATGGCGTAGTCCGCCGTGCGGAAGCCGATATCGATGATGCCGATCTTGTCGGTCACGAAGCGCTGCACCGCGCCCTTGCCCTGGTCATTGAGCATGTGACGGAAAAGGGCGCCGAAGGGCTGCGGAATCACGCGCACCTTCTCCACATGAATCTGCTTGCTTTCCTTGCTGCCGTCGGCGTGCGTCAGCGTGACCTGGTGGCGCTGCTGCAGCAGCGCCGCCAGGCCATCGCGATGCCGGCGCAGGAAGCTGATTGGCAGACCGGTCACCACACGCAGCGGTTCGCCCGAGGGGACCATCGGCGCAATGGCGGCGGAGGCCAGGACCCGGGCATAGCGGGTCAGTAGCTGCTGCTGGTCCAGGGTGAAGCCCCGCCCGCGCGAGCCGGCCTCGGCGGTCTCACCGACGAAATAGGATTCATCGCCGATGCTGATCTGGCGATGCGCGCGCGCGGCCTCGGTGGCCAAGGAGATGGGATTGGTGAAGGCGGCTTCGGCCGCTTCGCCCACCACTGATTTGAAGATCTGCTGGTTGCGGCCATCAGTGGCCTTAGTGAAGCCAAAGCCGATATCGAGTCCCACCACTTGCATGACTGCGCCCCTTGCGATTGGATGAGGCCTTCTATCACGCGCGTTGCCTCTGCGCCAACGCGCCATGCCCTCCCATGCCTCGCCGACGAGAATGCCCATGACACTGCTCCGTACCCCCGAGGAGCGCTTCGCGCGGCTGCCGGACTTCCCCTACGTCCCGCAGTACACCGATCTGGACGATGTCCGCATGGCCCACGTGGAAGAAGGGCCAAAGCATGGACCGGTCGTGCTCCTGCTGCATGGAGAGCCCACCTGGGGCTTTCTGTATCGGCACATGATTCCGCCGCTGGCGCAGGCGGGGATGCGCGCCATCGCGCCGGATCTGATCGGTTTTGGCCGCAGCGACAAGCCCACCCGGGTGTCGGATTACTCCTACCAACGCCATGTCGACTGGGTGTGGCAATGGATCGAGGCGCAGGGTCTGAAGGACATCACCCTGTTTTGCCAGGACTGGGGCTCACTGATCGGGCTGCGGCTGGCCGGTACCTTCCCAGAGCGTTTCGCGCGCATCGTGGTCGGCAACGGGATGCTGCCCACGGCCGAGCGCGGCGTACCGCTGGCCTTCCATCTGTGGCGCGCCTTCGCGCTGTATGCGCCGGTCTTTCCGGCCGGCCGGATCGTCGATATCGGCTCGGCGCGCAAGCTCAGCAAGGCGGAGCGCCAGGCCTACGACGCGCCCTTTCCGTCGGCGCGCTATCAGGCCGGTGCGCGCGCCTTCCCGGCATTGGTGCCGACCCACGCCAAGGACCCTGCCGTGCCCGCCAACCGCGCGGCGTGGCAGACGCTGGGCAACTTCCACAAGCCCTTTCTGACCGTCTTCGGCAAGGGCGACCCCATCCTGGGTCACGCCGATCGCGCGCTGCAGCGGCACGTGCCGGGCGCGGCCGGGCAGCCGCACGATCGGCTGCCGGGGGGGCACTTCATTCAGGAGGACCAGGGTCCGGTGCTGGCACAGCGTATTCTTGCGTTGATGCGCGACACCACCCTGCACACACCCGAACTCCCGTCATGAGCGCCAGCGGCAGCCTTCATTTCTCCAAGATGCACGGACTAGGCAACGACTTCGTCGTCGTGGACGCCACCGTCCAGGCCTTCACGCCGGATGCCGCGCAGCTGCAATGGCTGTGCGACCGTCATCGCGGCGTCGGCGCGGACCAGGTGCTGGTGCTGGACCCGCCCGGCCAGCCCGATGTGGATTTCGACTACCGCATCTACAACGCCGATGGCAGTCCTTCCGGTCAATGCGGCAACGGGGCGCGCTGCCTGATGCGCTTTATCGAGCACCGTGGGCTGTCCGATGCGCACCAGGTGCAGGTGCGCACCAGCGATACCACCATGCGGCTGCGGCGCTGCGATGACGGCCCCATCTGCGTCGAGTTGGCGCCGCCGGCGCTCGACCCGGCCGCCCTGCCCAGCCAGCTGCGCGAACCCGCTGCCGCCGAATACCGCGTGGAGGTCCCTGGCCACGGCGTACAGCAACTCGGCCTGGTGCAGGTCGGCAATCCGCATGCCGTGCTGCTGGTCGATGATGTGGAGCAGGCGCCAGTGGAGGCGCTGGGGCGGGCCCTGCAGGCCATGCCGCTGTTCCCGGCCTCGGTGAATGTGGGCTTCCTGCAGGTGCTGGACCGCCGCCATGCCCGTCTGCGGGTCTACGAGCGCGGGGCGGGCGAGACCCTGGCCTGCGGCAGCGGCGCCTGCGCCGCCGCCGTGTCCGGCATGCTGCGCGGCGTGCTGGATGCGGAGGCGACCCTGCATCTGCGCGGCGGTGATCTGCGCATCGGCTGGGAGGGTTCGCTATCCTCCCCGAATGCGCCGATCGCGATGACCGGTGCCGCTACTCATGTATTTGATGGTTGTCTGACATGGCCGAATCCGTAGCACCGCGCACCGACGCCGACACGCCCGAACTCGACGCGGACGCCGTGCATGCCTGGCTGCTGGCCCATCCCGAGTTCTTTTCGCATCGCCCGGATGTCCTCGAAGCGGCGGATTTGCACCACGCCAGCGGCAGCGCCAGTTCCCTGATCGAACGCCAGGTGGAATGGCTGCGCGCCAAGAACGCCCGGCTGGACGCCCGGCTGCACCAGCTGATGGAGACCGCGCGTGACAACGAAACCCGCGCCCGCAAGATCCTGCGCGTGGCGCAGATGCTGCTGCGCGCACCGACGCTGGCGGTCATGGTGGTGCAGCTGCGCAAGCTGCTGCGCGAGGAATTCGATATCGACGATATCTTTCTCGGCGTGCTTGCCCCGAAGTTGCGCCGCAACGACATCGATGGCCTGACGCGCATCGACGCCAAGGGCAGCGTCGCGCGCGCCTTCGACAACAGCTTTAGAACCCGGCTGATCGAGACCGGGCCTCTCGACGATGCCCGGGCGCGCCTGGTCTTTCCGCGCGCCAAGGTGCTGCCCGCCTCGGCGGCGGTGGTGCCGCTCGACAAGCAGGAGATCATCGGCCTGCTGGTGCTGGGAACCCAGGATGCCAAGCGCTTCACCGAGGAGCAGGGCAAGCTTTTCCTGGAAATGCTGGCCGAGCTCGTCGCCGCCAGCCTGCGTGCCCGCCTGGCCTGAGCCATGAATCTGGCAGCGGGCGGCGCGGAGTACCTGCACGCCCTGCGCCATCTGCGGCGCGCCTCGCCGCACAGTGTCGCGGCCGCCGAGCGCGACCTGGCGCGTTTCGGGGCTTTCGCCGAAGGGCAGGGTGTTAGCACGGTCGGCCAGGTGGATGTGCACCTGGTGCGCCGCTTCGTGGCGGATTGCGCCTGGGCCGGCCACAAGCCGACCAGCATCGCGCGTTACCTGTCGAGTGTGCGCAGCTTCTACCAATGGCTGATCGAAACCGGCGTGGCCGAGCGCAATCCGGCGCAGGG
>JALEHA010000142.1 GCA_022763315.1 Algiphilus sp. | reverse complement strand
GTGTTCCCCCAGGAGGATGGGGGCTGGATCTATGTCTCCAATTCAGAGGTGCCCATCATTGCTGATGAATGCACCGATGATCTCCGTTCCCGGCTATGTCAGGACCAAGGTGGTGTTGGCGCTTTGCGCTTCGACAGCGAAGGCAATCTCGTGGACGCCTACCCGATCCTTCAGGGCACCAACAACAATTGCGCCGGCGGCCCCACACCCTGGGGTACCTGGCTGTCCTGCGAGGAGAACTTCCTCGGCTTCGTCTATGAGTGTGACCCGACGCGCCTGAACGCGTCGCGGCGCATCGTCCCGATGGGGCAGTTCAACCACGAGGCCGCCGCGGTCGATCCGGTCGGCAAGCAGGTCTACATGACGGAGGACACCGGCGACGGCGCCTTCTACCGCTACACGCCAGACAACTATCCGGATCTGTCACGCGGTACGCTGGAGGTGTTGGTTCTCGACGAGGACTATGCCCCGGAACGGCGCGACTACTCGCGGGAGATCGATGCCTGGTTGGCGCAGAATCCGGGCGCCGATCACCACGACATCCCGTGGCGCTCGATCATGCCGGAGCTGCGCGAGTCCCGCACGGGCCGCGTGCGCTGGGAGCGCATCCGCAATCCACTGGGTATTCCGCTGCCGACACGCTATCAGGTGCGCAACGCCGCGGTCTTCGACGGCGGCGAGGGTTGCTGGTTCGACTCGGGCAAGGTCTATTTCACCACCAAGGGCACCAACCGCGTCTGGGTCTATGACACCGTGACGCAGCGCATCGACATACTCTACGACGCCGCCACCGCGGGTGAGAACACGCCCCTGCGCGGGGTGGATAATCTCACCGTGCACCCCAACAGCAAGGATCTGCTGGTGGCCGAGGACGGCGGCAACATGGAGCTGGTGCTGATCACGCACGAAACGCGCACGGTGGCCCCTTTCCTGCGCTATCCGTTGCCGCATTCGGAGCTGGCAGGCCCGGCCTTCACCGCGGATGGCACGCGCCTTTACTTTGCCAGTCAGGGCAAGCGCCATACCGTCAATGAAGAAACCGGGGAGGAGGTGCGCGGCGAGATCTTCGAGATCACCGGACCGTTCCGCCAAGGCCTGCCGATGGACGACGACGGCGCCATGGATCCGATCGGCGCGCCGTCACCCGCGCCTGCGCCGGCACCGGCACCGGACAGCACTGCTTCGGGAAGCGGGGCGCTGGGCGCCGCCGCTTTGGCCGCTGGGGGTTCCGCCGTGCTTGCGCGCTGGCTGCAGCGTCGCCGCGCCAGCATCGAGGCCGCGAAGGAAGGCGGCCACGAAAGCGACACGGATTGAGGCGCGCATAACGAAGACGGGCGCCCAACGGCGCCCGTCGTTACTGCGGCGCTCCGCAAGCTAGAAGCGGTAACCCGCGCCGACCATCACCACCCAGGGGTCGATATCCACATTGACCCGTGTGGAACCATCGTCATTCGGGTCGTTCGGATCGCCCTTGAAGTTGATGGTGGCTTCGGTGTCAATGTCGATGTACCAGACGGCAACGTTGAGCAGCCACTTGTCGGTGAGCAGGTAGTCAGCACCCACCTGGAAGGCCGGCCCAATGCTGTCATCGAGATCGATCTTGGATTCCCCCAGCGCACCTTCCAGGCTCGCCGAGGTGCTTTCGTCGAAGAAGAAGGTGTAGTTGATGCCGACGCCCGCGTAGGGCTGGAACTTCTCGGTCTGCAGGGGGATGTGCACGTTCGCCAGCAGCGTCGGCGGCAGATGCGTGGCCTCCGCAATCCTGCCAAGCGCGCCCAGATCGGGGCCGGTGGCCTTGATGTCGTGCGTGAAGGGCAGCGCGCCCAGCAGATCGATGCTGAAGGTATCGGTCAGCATGTAGGTCACCGAAAGCCCTGCGGAGAAGGCATCCTCTACCTCGACGCCATTGCCGGGAAAGCCGCCAACGTCGCCGCTGCTGTCATTCGGATACACCCAGGCGCCGCCAGCGCGCACGATCAGGTCGCCTGCTTCGTGCGCATGCGCGACCGGCGCCATGCCCAGAAGGGCGGCGAGGCCGATGGCCGGGATGAGTCGGGCGATTGGGTATTGCGTATTCATGGTTTGACCTTTCGTTGTGTCGGTTCGCGAGTGCCCGGTCTCCACGCCCACCAGTCCCGATCGCGCGGATGACCATCTGCCGAGGTCCGTCGCTTGCAAGACGCTCCCTTCGGCCCGCAGAGCATCGCGCCGCGCACGGCCGGCGTGCGTTGATCCACGTCAAGGCTGCGATCGTTCGCCACGTCAAGGCCGTACGTCGCTTGAGAGGGTGCGTTCGGGAGGGATGTGGAGAGCGCGGCAGGCTGTCGCTTCCGGCGCAAGGCGGCGGTGCGACGCACAGCCATGCGGGGCCTTCATGGCGCTCAGCGCGGTGGACTGTGTAAGACTTCCGGCTTTGCTCGGGGGCCTTCGGGAGAGAGTGGCCATGCAGGACAGCTGCATCATCCAGCATTTTGGAAATCTTGCGGATCTCACGGCGGCGGAAGTCGAGCTGCTCCAGTCCCTGGAGCTCAATCCGCGCACCTATCCGGCCGGAGAGATCATCCGCAGCAGTGGTGCGCGCGCGGATGTCTTCTTCACATTGAATGGGGGATGGGCCTACGCCGCGCGCAACCTGTCGGACGGCGAGCGGCAGGTACTGGACCTGTTCCTTCCGGGGCAGATCATGGGCCTGCGCGAGCTAGGCTATGACGACTCCCTTTCCGACTTCGTCGCGCTCACCGAAATCCGGGCCTGCCCCTTTCCGAAAACGCGCTTGACCGAGGTGTTTGATCAGGCGCCGCGCCTGGCCGACCTGTTCATGCTGACCCTGGCGCGCGAGCAATCCATGCTGGTGGAACGTATCGTCAACATCGGCCGCCGACCTGCGGACCGGCGGCTCGCCCACTTCGTGGTGGAGATGAAGCTGCGCGCGGCGCCGGATGACCCCGATTTTGAACTCCCCATGAACCAGGAAGTCATTGGCGACACCCTGGGGCTTTCGTCGGTGCACGTCAGCCGCACCTTCAAGTCCCTTGAGGCCCTGGGCCTGGTGTTGCGCCAGGGCAACCGTATACAGGTCGGGGATTTCCAGGCACTCGTCGACTACGCCGAGTTCAACCCCACCTATCTGCAGCGGCAGGTCGCCTGGGTGCGCCAAGCCGCTGCAGAAGGGGTGTGAAGCCAGCTAGACAGGAGGTCGACGTCCCACAATCAGGAAAACCAGCGCCAGGACCAGCCCGACGACGAACAGAATCCAGGCGATGTGGGTGGCGGTGCCGGCAATGCCGGAGAAGCCGAACAGGCCGGCAATGATGGCAACGACCAAGAAAATCAGTGCCCAATGCAGCATGGTGTCGTCCTCGTGTGCGTGTGAAGGGCAAAAGCTACGCGGTGCCCCCGTCGACGACATTAACCTGGGTTAAAGCTGCTGCACGATGAATCCTCTAGGGTGTCGGCACACACATCGTAGTACACAGGAGTAACAGCAGATGAACAAGGATCAGCTGGAAGGCAAGTGGGATGAGTTCACTGCCAAGGTCAAGCAGGAATGGGGCGATCTCACCGATGACGAAGTCCGCCAGACCGAAGGCAACCTCGAAGAACTCCAGGCCAAGATTCAGCAGAAATACGGGGAAACCCGTGATGTCGTGGCGGAGAAAGTCAACAACATCATCGAGAGGATGAAGCAATGAAGCGCATGACACTCCACCCCGCTCTGCGTAACGCCGCGCTCGCGCTCCTGCTGGCCACCGGCTCCACGCTGGCGCTGACCGGTTGCGAACCCGATGGCCCTGCCGAGGAAATGGGCGAGGACATTGACGAAGGCATCGAAGAAGCCCAGGACGAGATCGACGACGCTACCGACGAGGAGTAAGTCGGCGCCGTCCCTTGATGGCCAGTCAGACAGCCGTCGCATCTTGATGCGGCGGCTTTTTTTTGGCTATCGACCAGGCCAGCACGTCGGCCGATGGCCATGTGATCCGTTTGAGGCGCAGCAAGTTCTACACGCACTGGTGAGCGTGGACCGCGCACGCAGGGTGGCGCCAGACTTTCGGCCTCCATATGCGAGCATCTTTCGGCCGATGCGCGGCCGCGGGTGCATCAGGGGTGAAGGTCTTGAATCGCACGCAACACATCGTCGCAGCGCAACCCGCAACGCCACCCGAGGCAACGCGGGCGGCCGGTCTGCGTGTCCTGGAGCATTTCGCACCGCGCATGGGTCGGCGCTATGCCAATGGCCGCAACAGCGACCGTGGTCCCGGCGCGCATCGCGACGTCTCGCTGTTGTCACCCTATCTGCGCCGGCGTCTGGTGCGGGAAGACGAAGTGGTGGCGGCGGCGCTGCAAGCGCATGGGCTGGCGGATGCAGAGAAATTCATCCAGGAAGTCTTCTGGCGCGGCTACTTCAAGGGCTGGCTGGAACGCCGGCCTGCGATCTGGTCGGGGTATCGTGATGGACTCGCGCAGGATCTGGCAGCCCTGGATTCAGACCGCCGCCTGCGCCGCGAAGTCGAGCGGGCCGAAGCCGGTGCCAGCGGCCTCGATTGCTTCGACGCCTGGGTCGAGGAACTGGTCGAAACCGGCTATCTGCACAACCACGCGCGGATGTGGTTCGCCTCCATCTGGATCTTCAGCTTCGGGCTGCCCTGGCGGCTGGGGGCCGATTTCTTCTACCGTCATCTCCTGGATGGCGATCCGGCCTCCAACACGCTGAGCTGGCGCTGGGTGGCGGGGCTGCATACGCGCGGCAAGCCCTATGCGGCCCGGGCCTGGAACATCGCCAAGTTCACTAACGGACGCTTCAACCCACGCGAAAGCGATCTGGCGACGGACGTCCACGGTCTGGAACATCTGGAGCCGGAGGGCCTCCCCGATGTGCAGCCGATACGTTCCGTGCAGGCGCCGGACCCTGCGCTGCCGACGGCGCTGCTGATCACCGAGGAAGACTGCAGCGTCGAGGATTTTCCGCTTGCCGATCTGGATCTGCGCGCTGTGGCGACCCTGGAAGCCAGCCATCTCCGCTCGCCGCGGGAGGTCGCGGCCCAGGTGGGGGATTTTGAGAGGCAGGCGCTGTTGGATGCCGCCCAACGCACGGGCTTGCGCGCCAGCCCCATGCGCGCTGGCCTGCCGGAGACGCTTGCACATTGGGCCACTGCCGCTGGCGTGGGCCAGATCGTCACGCCCTACGTCCCCTGCGGCCCGCTCCGTGATTGGCTCGACGAGGCCGCCGCTGCGCTGGCGCCCGAGGGAATCACGCTCGCTGAATGGCGGCGCGACTGGGATGGCGCCATCTGGCCGCACGCCACTGCGGGCTTTTTCAAGGTCAAAAAGCAGATTCCCGACATCTTGGTGACCTTGGGTCTGTCATGAAGGGGGCCGATATGATGACCGTTGCCCTGCCAGCGTCTTGTGCGGCTGCTTCGAACGGCAGCACGGGGACGATCGGTCTGTTCCTGCGGAGCGAGAAGCGATGACGATCCTGGCGCTGCTCACGACGGCCCTGCTGTTTGGCGGCATGGTGCTGTATGCCTTTGGCTTCGCCGCCTTTCTGTTTCAGGTGCTGCCGGCGGAGACTGCAGGAGCGACCATACGTCGCGCCTTCCCGCACTTCTACCTCTTCGTCATGACCTGCGCGGCACTGGCAGGCGCCTCGCTATGGCCGCAGGATCGCCTCGGTGCTCTTTTGCTGCTGAGTATTGCCTTCACGACGATTCCGGCGCGTCAGGTGCTGATGCCGGCCATCAACCGTGCCACGGACCGCGGTGCGCAGGCGCGTTTTCGGTGGCTGCACAGCCTGTCCGTCGCCCTCACGGTGGTGCACATCCTGTTGGCGGGCTGGGTGTTGCTCCGCTTTCTTCCCGTTGTCTAGTGCAGGTGGCAGGCACGTCATGGACGCTACGCGGTTGTGCCTGATCGCCGATACCCATGGTTATCTGGACCCGCGCATCGCGGCGGTGGCCGCTACCTGTGACCAGGTGGTGCACGCGGGTGATATCGGCGCAGACGCGGTGCTCGCCGAATGCGCGGCGGCTGCCGCCACCGTGCATTGTGTCGGTGGCAACAACGATCGACAGGAACGATGGCGGGGTGACCCTGCCGCGTGCGTCGCCCTGCCGCGGACGCTGCGCTTGGCGCTGCCCGGCGGCACGCTGGCGGTGGTGCACGGTGATGCCTGGCCCGCGAGGGAGCGACACCGGCGTCTGCGCGCCGCCTTTCCGGAGGCAGCCGCCGTGGTGTACGGCCACAGTCATCGCCTGACCGTGGACGACACGGCTACGCCCTGGGTGTTGAACCCCGGTGCAGCGGGGCGCAGCCGTACCTTTGGTGGCCCGAGCTGCCTGGTGCTCGATGCCGACAGGACTGGGTGGCAGCTCAGAGTGCAGCGCTTCACGGCAGCCGCCGGTAGGGCGGGCCGGTCGGTGCGCCCGGCCCATGTGACGGCAGATGAGGCGCCACCGGGCTGACGCGGCCGTCGCGTCCCCTACAGCAAGCCGAACCAATAGATGCCGAGGCCGATACAAGCGCCCAGGATCGCGTAGCCCATCAGGATGGGGACGCCATCTTCCGCCGTGAGTCCGATGCCAAAGCAGATCAGACTGAGCGCGGGGATTGCAGCGGCAAAGGGTACAAAGCCCAGAATGATGATCATCACTCCAGTGGCCACGCCAGCAACCGACAACACGGCAAGTGCCGGGCGGTTGTTGTAGAGGAATCCGAGCTGCTTGCGAAACAGTCGGTCTGCCTTGCGTATCCACGGGCGCACACGGTGAATCGAGCGATCCAGCAGAGGCTGTGGTATCGACATGCGCATCAGGCGTGCGGGAAGCCAGGGGCGGTTGGGCTTGATCAGCATCTGTGCGAACAGCAGGATGGTGAGCAAGCCAATCACGTCCGGCATCAGTGGTATGCCGCCCGTGGGCAGGGCCTGGATCAGGCCAAGTATGAGCAGCACGGGCCCGAAGGAGCGGGTGCCGAAGGCGGAGAAGATCTCGCCCAGCGAGACCGCACCGTCGCCGTCGAGATCGGCGGCCAGCAATTGATTCAGAACGCCTTCGAGGGTCTTGCTGCGTGCATCTTCAGGCACGGCGAGTGACTTTGACGGCGATGCGTGCTCTGTCAGGGCGAAATCTCCTTGGACGCGTGGCGCGTCGGTGCAGACCCGCCAAAGGCTATGCACGCCGCCTTAAGCCTGCCTGTCTGTACGGCCGAGCCGACCAGACTCTCCCTTCAGAGGGACTTGTCCGCTGTGGACGTTCCCGGTTGCCGCCGGTGCCTGCCAGGCTGGTGGCAACAGCGCTCGGATATCGGGGCGACCATAGCGTGGGTCGATGAGAATAGCGACGCCTTCGTCGTCCTGGGTACGGATGGTGCGCCCTACGGCCTGGATCACTTTCTGCAGACCTGGGTAGAGATAGACGAAGGGCCAACCGCTGCCTTCGCCGAAGGATCGTTCCACCTGCGCCGCCATCCTGTCGCGGAAAGGCGTCACCGGTGGAATGCCAAGGGTCGTCACGAAAACGCCTGTCAGGCGGTCACCGGGCAGGTCGATCCCCTCACCGAAGGTGCCACCGAGCACCGCGAAGGCCACGCCACGTCCGCCGTGCTCAAAATCCTGCACGAAGGCGCTGCGCTGCGCATCGGACATCGCGGAAGACTGCCGCCGCTGCGGCACGTCCGGATGTAGTCGCGCCAGGGCTTCGGCAACCGCCTGCAGGTAGGCGAAACTGCTGAAAAAAGCCAGGTAGTTGCCTGGCCGGTAGTGGAACTGTGTCGCGATCAGCGTGGCGATGCGCGGCGCCGAGGCGCGGCGCTGTGGCATGCGGGTGGGGATGCGCGTAACGGTGCGCACACGCAGCTGTCCATCGGCAAAGGCGGAAGGCGCATCGGACCAGCGAAAGCGTGCGTCCGGCAATCCCCACATGCGCTGGTGGTATTCGGGCGGCGTCAGCGTGGCGGAGAAGCCCACCAGGGCGCGGGCGCGGTGTATCGCGGGTGCCAGATGCGGTGCCGGGATGACGTTGTGGATGGCGAACTGTGTATTGACGGTGCCGAACAGATCGCTGCTGCGTGCGGCCTCGACCGTAATGTCGCACAGCGCGTGGCGGCCGAACCCCTCGGCGAGGCGTTGCACCGCCAGCAATTCGAAGTAGCGCTGCAACAACTCCGGCTCGGTGTGGGAGCCTGTGGTGTTGAGGTGGCTGCCGAGCGCCGCAACGCTCTTGTTGAGGGCCTGGACCAGCGGCTCCGGCGGGGTCTCCGGCGGAGCCGTATCGGCGTTCTCGGCAGCGGCCTCATCCTGCGGCGCAAGGTCGTCCAGGCAGCGGTCCAGCCGTGCCAGTGCCTGACGGACGTCGGCCGGGGCGCCGCGTCCCGCTTCCCGTAGCGGCGTCTGCGCGATGGCCGCCGAATACATGCTCCGCGCCCGCTCGATGAGGTTGTGCGCCTCGTCGATCAGCACCCCCGGACGCCAGCGATTCTGCAGGCTGAGCGCGTAGAGCAGGGCGCTGCGGTCGAAGTAGTAGTGCAGATCGCCGATCACGATATCGGCCCAGCGCGCCATTTCCTGGCCCAGGTAATAGGGGCAAAGCTGATGCCGTGCCGCAGTAGCGCGCAGGGTGTCAGGCCGCAGCGCCGGCAAGGCGCGGGCGGCGATGCGCGCTGCCGGGAGCCGGTCGAAGAAGCCGCGCGCCAGCGGGCAGGAGGCACCGTGGCAGGCCTTGTCGGGATGCTCGCAGGCCTTCTCGCGCGATGTCAGCGTGAGTACCCGCAGCGGCAGCACGCTGTTGGCCGGCTGGAGCTGATCGAGCGCCTTCTGGGCCTCGAACTGGGTGCTGGTCTTGGCCGTGAGGTAGAAGAGGCGGTCGACGGCGCCCCGACCGAGGGCGCGCAGCGCCGGAACCAGCACACCCAGTGTCTTGCCGACGCCGGTGGGAGCTTGCGCAAGCAGCGTCTGGCCCTGCTCCATGGCTTCATCCACTGCCTCCATGAGCTGGCGTTGCCCGGCGGGTACCGTGGCGTGGGGAAAGGGCAGCGTGCGCAGGGCAAGATCGCGCTCTTGGCGGTGGGCCTCCAGGGCACGCGCCCACTCCAGGTACTCTGCCGCGCGTGCTTCGGTGATGGCGACCAGTCGTCCGGCGTCCCCGTCAAGGGTTTCGATCTGCTCCTCGCGGCGATCGACATCGAAGTACACCAGCCGCAGGTCCACCGCTTGCCGTCCGTGCATCAGGCAGTAGAGAGCGCCGTAGGTTTGGAGCTGGGCGCGATGCAGCGCGCGGTGATTGTCGGGCATCGAGGCTAAGTCGCCGCGGAAGGTCTTGATTTCCTCCAGCGCGTCGGCGTCCGCGTCGAGACCATCGACACGGCCGCGCAGGCGCAGACCCTTGACGGTGGCTTCGAGGGCGACCTCCTGTTGGTAGCCGGGGCCACGTCGCGCCACCACGAAACGGTGGCCGGCCATGCCTTCCTCGGCGCTCGGGGCGGGTGTGAAGCGGTGATCGAGATCCCCGGATTTGGCCACAAAGGCGCAAAAGGCGCGCACGCCAACGCTGAAGGGCGCGGCGCGCTCCGCTGTGGGCGTCTCGCTCATAACGCGGCCTGCGGGTCGGGGGCGACCGGAACGGGTGTGGCGCGGGCCAGGGCCATCCAGGTGCCAAAATCCAGCGTCACCGGTGCGCGTGGTGCGGTGCGCAACAGACGCAAACGCTCTCCTTCCGTCTGCAGGACACCGCATTCCTCCGGAATCTCCGAAGCGTCCGCAATGCCCTCGGCGATGACGTAGTAGCAGCAGCCGGCGAGGGCGCGATAGCCGGCGCGCTTGTCCGGTCTGCGCAGATCGCCGAGCAGGTCGGCGCGTGTGGTCTTGATCTCGTGAACCATCGGCGCAAGCGCATCGGTGCGGGTGGTGTGGCGGATGGAGAAGACATCAGGCCGCAGCTGTAGCCAACGCGCACCAGGCTTCGCGCGCAGCGGCAGTTCGGCATAGGCGATGCGTCCCTCCATCGCCAGCTGCTCGGCGACCCTTTGCACCAGCTCGTCGTGTCGGCTGCGCGTCGCCTGGTTGCGTCGGCGTTGGTCGTGCAGCGCCACAAGACCAGCGGAGCTGGGCTGCAGAAATACCTGTCCCCCGGCTGTCGTGATGCGCTCCAGCAGGCCGGCGGCAAGCAGGTCCAGCTCCAGCGCGTCCTGGCAGGGCCAACCCGCAGATCGGTAGATGCGTTGTAGGCGCTGCCAGTGGGCGTGATTCAGGCTGAACGGAGACGCCGACGTACTCATGCCGGAGAGTCTTGATGGAATCGTGGGTTCACATACTCATGGTAGCGGGCGCAGCACGGTTGGCACCCGACAATGTGAGATCGCCATCGATCCTACTGATCCCTCGCCACGCTCCTCCTTGTTTGCTCTACGCCCTGATTCGTACGTGCTGCCGCTGCACGGAGGGGGCGAGTCCCGTTGTTCACTTCGCCTGTCTTACTCTGAGAGCATCACGCTGCGGGTCCGCGACTGTGCGATCTCGCGCTCCGTGAAAGGCAGCCGCAGCCACGCGCCGTCGGCGTAGGCGCGCGTGGCGTCACCATAGTGCGGGCTGGCCGGATCGGACGATTG
>JALEHA010000141.1 GCA_022763315.1 Algiphilus sp. | reverse complement strand
GCGGCGTCGAGCACGGCGGAGATGCCACCTTGGGCCCATAGGGTGGCGCCGGAGCGCAACCGGCTCTTGGAGACGACGGTGCACTGCATGCCGGCCTGGGCCAGTCGCAAGGCGCACGTCAGGCCGGCCGCGCCGCTGCCCAGGATAAGGACGTCTGTCGTCTGCACGGAGCTAATGATGCGAAGGGTGGGCGGTTGCGCCAGCAGGAGTTGCTACACTCTAGCGCGCCTGCAGTCCGCAGGGGGGCGGCACTGTTGCAGCATTTTGACAGGTTTTCCATGAACGCTGACGCACAACGTGCGCGTCACACCAACCGCGCGCGATGAAAGAAGAGCTACTTGATGAGGAACTGGTACGAAGGGCGCAGGAGGGAGAGCAACGCGCCTTCGACCTGCTCGTCCTCCGGCATCAGAGCAAGGTGCTGCAGCTCGTCTCGCGTTTCGTCGGCGATGCCGACGCCCCTGACGTGGCGCAGGACGCCTTCATCAAGGCCTACCGCGCGCTGCCCAATTTCAAGGGGCAGTCGGCCTTCTATACCTGGCTGTACCGCATTGCAATCAACACTGCGAAGAACCAGCTGGTGTCGCGCAAGCGGCGTCCGCAGGCACAGGACATCGATGTGCAGGACGCCGAGCTCTACGGCCATACCGAACAGATGAGTGATATCGATACCCCCGAATCCCATCTGCTCACCAGCGAAATTCAGCAGGCGGTCGCCGACGCGATTGCCCAGCTGCCGGACGATCTGCGTCAGGCCATCACCTTGCGGGAGCTCGAAGGGCTTTCCTATGAGGAGATTGCCGAAGCCATGGATTGTCCGATCGGAACGGTCCGCTCACGGATTTTCCGGGCCCGTGCCGTTGTCGATGAAGTGCTGGCGCCGCTCATTGATCGGCCGTCACAGCGATCGACATGAGGCGCGGCGGATGATAGGCGGACAAAAATTCCCGGTCACGGCGGAACTTTATCGCATCGATGTGGTTTATCTGACATCATCCGCACGTGCGCGTCTTCAGCGAGGAAGCTAGGCGGTATGCAGCAAACTGACGAACTGTTTTCGGCATTGCTTGATGGCGAACTGGCATTGGAAGAGATCGATGCCCTGATGGAAAGCCTCGATCGCAACCCCAAGAGCACAGAAGCCGCCACCCGATGGAGCGCCATCGGAGTGATGATGCGCGGCCAAAGCCGATTGTCCGCACGGACCGACCTCCTCGAAGGCGTACGCGAAGCGATCGCCACCGAGGCGGCCGAACCCTCCAAATCCAAGGTCGTTGCACTCGCCAGCCGACGGCGCGTCCGCCGTTGGGCGCTGCCTGCAACCGGCCTCGCCGCTGCGGCGAGTCTCGCCATTGCGGCAGTGGTGGTGCCCGCAGCCTGGCAGGCGGGATCGCCGGCCGGCACGGTGCAAGAGGCCGCGCCTGCGGGAGGCAGTGCCAATGTCGCGAGCGTCAGCCCGCTGCAGAGTGGCGTCGCGCAAGCGCGCTTGGAGGAACGCCCCGCGGGACTGCGCGTCGGCAATCGCGATAGCGCAGTGCTACCGGTCGGTGACGAGCGGCTGAACACCTATTACATTGAATACGCTGGGCACCGCAGTGCACAGGGCATTGGCGGTCCGCTTGGCTATGCACGTTACGCTGCGCATAACGCGGATCTCAGTCACCGCAATCGATGATGCGCGCTACGGTCGCGATACTGCTGGCGCTGGCAGCCACCAGTGGATTCAGCAGCGACGACGACGGAGATCCGGCAAAGCTGCTCGTTCGCATGAGCGAGGCGGTACGGCAGACCACCTACGCCGGCACCGTGGTCTATCAAAGCGATACACGCATGGAGAGTCTGCGTGTCATCCACGAATATCGTGATGGCTCGGTACGCGAGCGCCTGGTGTCCTTGACCGGCGATGCGCGCGAGATCTATCGCAACAATGAGGAAGTGATCTGCGTGCTGCCCCAGCAGCGCATGGTGACCATCGACCAGCGTGCCCATCAGGCTGCCAGCCTGTTGCCTTCGCTGCGGCGCGATAACATCGGATCGCTCAACGACCGCTACGACTTTCAGCACCTGGGCGATGAACGCATTGCCGGTCGGCTGAGTGTCGGCGTGCTGGTATCGCCACGCGACGACATGCGCTACGGCTACGAGTACTGGCTAGACCGGGAAACCCACCTGCCGTTGCGCGTGGTGGTGCTGGACGCCGAGCAACAGCGCATCGAGCAGATGATGTTCACCGACGTGGCCTACGCCGACCGCTTCGACGATGCGCTGTTCCAGCGCGATGCGGATACCGAGGGCTTTCGCATTGTGCGCCACGCTGACGAGTCGCCGCGGCTGCGCGTTCCCGCGCGATGGTCTGTGGATCAAGTGCCGCCAGGCTTTCGCAAGATCTCCCACTCGGTCCGTAAGGGTGCGGATGACCGTGTGCCGGTGGAGCATTTCCTGTTCACGGACGGGTTAGCCACCATTTCGGTCTATGGCGCCAACAGCGCGGACGGCAGCCTCAAGGATGTCGGCGCCGCCCACTCCCGTATGGGCGCGTTGAACGTGGTCTCGCGCGTCATTGATGGACATCAAGTGACGGTGGTTGGTGAAGTTCCCGCGCGCACCGTAGAGTGGGTGGCGGATCGGTTGCGGCTGGCCTCGGTGGAGGCGCACGCCGAAGCCGCGACAGAACCCGCACTGCCGGCCGCTGGCGCAGAAGGTGCGTCCGAGGAACAGGAGATGCTCGAAGCGCAGGATGATTGAAGAGCGCGCCATCGTCACCAGCGTGGACGGAGACCAAGTCTTCATTCAGGCCCTCAATATGGGTAACTGCCAACGGTGCGCCGAAGGGCGCGGCTGCGGCGGCGGCCTGCTCGGCCGGTTGGCGCGCCACCGTCAGTACTCCATTCCCGCCACCAGTCAGATCAAGGGCTTGCGGTCGGGGGACGCCGTGGTCGTGGGCATTGGCGGTGACGCCCTGCTGCGCGCATCCGCCATGGTCTATCTGCTGCCATTGATCGGCATGATTGCGCTCGGCGCCTTCGCCAGCATCGTGCTCAACGCGGGTGAATTGCTGGTGGCTGCTTTCTCGGTCAGCGGTCTGGCAGCCGGATTGCTGTTGGTGCACTGGAAGAGCCGCAGCCTGGATGCGCGCCATTTCCGCCCGGTTATCCTGCGCAAGGACCGTTTCGGCGCGGACAGCTGTCCGCGTCTCACCGAATCATCGTGAAGTTTTAGGGAGAGTCTTTCGTGCTCCGCAAATGCTGGCCCCTGTTGTTGGTTGTTCTCGCCGCCTGTTCGTCGGAGCCGGCGCCACCCGCTGGCCAATTGCCCGACTTCTCCCACATTGCTCGTAATGCCGGTCCTTCCGTGGTGAACATCGCCACCGTGACCCGCAACGGCGGCAAGGATGGGCAGCAGCTGCCTTTTGGTTTGGAAGAAAGTCCCTTTGGCGACTGGTTTCGGGATCATTTCGGTGACGGCCAGGGCGAAGGGGGCGGCATGCCCTCGCGCTCACTGGGCTCAGGCTTCGTGCTGTGGGAAGAGGGCTATGTGCTGACCAATCACCACGTCGTCCGCAACGCCGACGAGATCATCGTCCGCTTCAAGGATCGCCGCGAGGAAGTGGCTACGCTGGTAGGCAGCGACGAGCGTTCGGACCTGGCACTGCTCAAGATTCAACGCGAGGATCTGGAGCCGGTGAAGGTGGGTAACAGCGATGCGCTGGAAGTCGGCAATTGGGTCGTGGCCATTGGCTCGCCTTTTGGCTTCGAGCAGACCGTGACGGCCGGCATCGTTTCGGCCAAGGGCCGCAGTTTGTCGAGTGGGCAGTATGTCCCGTTCATCCAGACGGATGTCGCCATCAATCAGGGCAACAGCGGCGGTCCGCTGTTCAACCTCGATGGCGAAGTCGTTGGCATCAACTCGCAGATCTACAGCCGAACCGGCGGGTACCAGGGCATTTCCTTCGCCATTCCGATCGATATGGCCATCTCCGTGGCC
This sequence comes from Algiphilus sp., assembly GCA_022763315.1. Taxonomy (GTDB): domain Bacteria; phylum Pseudomonadota; class Gammaproteobacteria; order Nevskiales; family Nevskiaceae; genus Algiphilus. The sequence goes on along the minus strand of JALEHA010000141.1, from coordinate 49,106 downwards.
GAACAGTTGCGCGACGACGGCAGTGTGGCGCGCGGTTGGCTGGGTGTGGTGATCCAGGAGGTGACGCGCGAACTGGCGCTTTCCTTCGGGCTCGACCGCCCACGCGGCGCGCTGGTCTCCCGCGTCCTGCCGGATGGCCCAGCAGCCAAGGCCGGCATCCGCGAAGGAGACGTGATTCTTTCCTTCGGCGGCGAGGATATCCCGCGCTCGGCGGCGCTGCCCGCCGTGGTGGGGGCGATCAAGCCGGGCGAAGAGGTTGAGGTAGTACTGATGCGTGACAGCGAGCGCATGACGCTTGACGTCACCGTCGGTGAGCTCAACGAGGAAGCGATGCGGGACGGTCCAGGCCCGCTGCCAGAGCCACTGAGTGAACCCAGCGTGCTGGGGATGCGCGTCGAGCCGATGGATGCCGAGACGCGCGAGCGCGAGGATGTGCTGGATGGCGGCGTGCGGGTCGCCGAAGTCAAGGGCGGCCCGGCTGCGGCCGCCGGTATTCGTCCGGGCGACATCATCCTGCGCGTGGCCGGCAATGCGGTGGATTCCGTGCCCCGGTTGCGTGAAGTGGTCGAGCGCTTGACGCCGGGGACGTCCGCGCCCTTCCTGATTCAGCGCGGCGGTTCGCCGCTGTTCATCGCGGTACCGATTCCGGAGCAGTGATACCGCGTCTGCTGACCCGTCCGGGCTGTTGCCTGTGTGACAGCTTTCACGAGGAATGGCGCGCCGCATTCCCGGGCGTCGGGCTCGACGCGGTGGATATTGATCGTTGGCCGGAGCTACGCGCCGTCTATGGCGCGCGCATCCCTGTCTTGCTCGACGGCAGTGATGCGGTGGTGTGCGAGGGGCACTTCGACCGGGAGACGTGCGCGGCCCTGGTAGAGGCCCTGAAGGAGCGCCGATAGCACAGGGTCGGGACGCATCTGTGCGTATAATCGCGTGCTATTTTGCCCGCCGCCCGGTAGTACCGCGCTGGAGTCCATGCAGCAGAAGCACATCCGCAATTTCTCCATCATCGCGCACATCGACCATGGAAAATCGACCCTGGCCGACCGCTTCATTCAGCTCTGCCATGGGCTGGAAGAGCGGGAAATGCAGGATCAGGTGCTGGACAGCAACCCGATCGAACGCGAACGCGGCATCACGATCAAGTCGCAGGCGATCACCCTCAGCTATGACGCGCGCGATGGACAGACCTATCAGCTCAACCTGATCGACACGCCCGGACACGTCGACTTCTCCTACGAAGTGTCGCGCTCGCTCGCTTCCTGCGAGGGCGCCCTGCTGATCGTCGATGCGTCGCAGGGTGTCGAGGCGCAGACCGTGGCCAACTGCTACACGGCGGTGGATCAGGACCTCGAAGTGGTCACCGTGCTCAACAAGGTCGACCTGCCCAATGCCGATTGTGAGCGTGTCATCGACGAGATCGAGGACATCATCGGCATTGAAGCGGAGGACGCCCTGCGTATCTCCGCCAAGACGGGCGAGGGCGTCACCGAGGTGCTGGAGGCCATCGTGCAGCGCGTGCCCCCACCCGAGGGCGACCCGCAGGAAGTGGTGCAGGCGCTGATCATTGATTCCTGGTTCGATAACTACCTCGGCGTGATCTCGCTGGTACGCGTCATGCACGGCCGTCTGCATCGCGGGCAGCGGATTCGCGTCATGGAGACCGGCCGCGACCACGAGGTCACCATGCTGGGGCGAAACACGCCCAAGCGCGTCGAACTCGATGCGCTGGAAACCGGTGAAGTGGGCTTTGTGGTGGCCGGCATCAAGGATATCGACGGCGCGCCGGTCGGCGATACGCTGACGGACGCGCAGCGCCCCTGCGCCAAGCGCCTGCCTGGGTTCCGGGAGATCCAGCCGCGCGTCTTCGCGGGCATCTTCCCGGTGTCATCAGACGATTTCGAGGATCTGCGTGACGCCCTCGGCAAGCTGCGCCTCAACGATGCCGCGCTGTCCTACGAGCCGGAGTCGTCCAGCGCGCTGGGCTTCGGCTTCCGCTGCGGCTTTCTGGGCATGCTGCACATGGAGATCGTGCAGGAGCGCCTGGAGCGCGAGTACGACCTGAATCTGATCACCACCGCGCCCTCGGTGGTGTACGAATGCGCGCTCAGTGACGGCACCACCAAGAGTGTGCAGAACCCGGCCGAACTGCCGGACATCTCCAGCGTGGACGAGCTGCGCGAGCCGATCATCACAGCACGCATCCTCATGCCCCAGCACTGCATTGGCGCCGTCATGCAGCTGTGCATGGAAAAGCGTGCCGGCGAGCCGGAATTGCACTACCACGGCAGTCAGGTGCAGATGGTGGTCGACATGCCACTGGCCGAAGTGGTGCTCGATTTCTTCGACCGTCTGAAGAGCGTGTCGCGCGGTTATGCCAGCTTCGAATACGACTTCAAATGCTTTGTTGGTGCGAATCTCGTACGCCTGGACGTGCTGGTCAATGGCGAGCGGGTGGACGCACTGTCGACGATTTGTCACCGCGACATGGCCTACGATCGCGGGCGTTCGCTGTGCGAGCGCATGCAGGAGCTGATTCCGCGCCAGATGTTCGATGTCGCCATCCAGGCCGCCATCGGTTCGCGCATCCTGGCGCGGACCACGGTCAAGGCCCTGCGCAAGAATGTGCTCGCCAAGTGCTACGGTGGCGACGTCTCGCGCAAGCGCAAGTTGCTGGAAAAGCAGAAAGAGGGGAAGAAGCGCATGAAACAGGTGGGGAACGTCGAGATTCCGCAGTCCGCCTTCCTGGCCATTCTGAACGTCGACCGAAAGTAAACCTTCATGGCGCAGTTTCTGAGCGATTTCCATTGGGACTTTGCGGTCATTCTTTCCGTGGCGGCTCTCGCCACGGGGCTGATCTATGGCGTCGACGCGCTGTTCTTCGCACGTGCACGCCGTGCGGCCGGCACCGAGCGCGGCAACTGGGCGGTGGAGTTCTCGCGCTCCTTCTTCCCCGTCATTCTGGTGGTGCTGATCCTGCGCAGCTTTGTCGTGGAGCCTTTCCGGATTCCTTCCGGCTCCATGATTCCATCGCTGCTGGTGGGCGACTTCATCCTGGTGGACAAGCGCGCCTACGGTCTGCGTTCGCCGGTAGGTTTCTGGCAGATCACCGAGGGGTCGAAGCCCGAGCGCGGTGATGTTGCCGTGTTCCGCTTCCCGCTCGATCCGAGCAAGGATTTCATCAAGCGTGTGGTGGGCCTGCCCGGTGATCACATCGTCTATCGCGACAAGCAACTGCGCATCAACGGCGAACGCATACCGCTGGAAGCCGCCGGCGTGGCGCGGGTTCCTGGCCTGCCCGGTGGGGTGGTTGAGCGCTATATCGAGACGCTGGGTTCGGACCGTCACCCGATCATCGTGAATCCGAACGCACCGTCGCGCGCCATCGATTTCGTGGTGCCCGAGGGCGAGTACTTCGTGATGGGAGATAATCGCGACGGAAGCGATGATTCCCGGCGCTGGGGCAGCGTCCCGGAACGCAATCTGGTGGGGCGCGCCTTTTTCATCTGGATGAACTGGAACAGCGAGCGCGGGCGCCCGGATTTTTCGCGGATTGGTAACACCATTCCCTGAGGAGGCGACGATGCGGCCGGCACAACGCGGGATGACGATCTGGATGCTCATGGTGACCGTGGCGCTGGTGGCCTTCGCGGCCCTGCTGGTGATGCGCTGCGTGCCGGTTTATCTCAACCAGATGAAGGTCAGCGGCGCCGTGGAGCGCGTGGCGAAGGACCCGGAAAACCCCGCCGCCAGCGTACGCACCATGCGCAGCGCACTGGAGCGCTACTGGACCATCGAGCGCATCCGGCATCTTGATCCGGAAGACGTGGATCTGGTGCGGGGCGATGGCGAGACGCGGTATCTGGAATACCAGTACGAGGCCCGCGTTCCCCTGATTCACAACATCGATCTGCTGTTCACCTTCGAAGAGCAGGTCATGGTTGGCCGGGGCTCGTGAACCGGGCGCACCTGGAACGCCGGCTCGGCTATCGCTTCCGTGACGAGGCGCTGCTCGATCAGGCCCTCACGCACCGCAGTGCCGGGCAGGGCCACTATGAGCGGCTTGAGTTCCTGGGCGACGCGCTGCTGAATTTCGTGGTGGCTCAGATGCTCTATAAGCGTTGCCCGGAGCTGTCCGAAGGCGACCTGACGCGCATGCGCGCGGCGCTGGTGCGCGAAGAAACCCTGGGGTCGGTGGCGCAGGACCTGGCGCTGGCCGACGCCGTCCAGCTCGGCGGCAGCGCCCTCAAGAGTGGGGTCTATCGCCGGCGTTCGGTACTGGCGGATACGGTGGAGGCCCTCATCGGCGCGGTGCTGCTCGATGCCGATATCCCCACCGCGACGGAGTGCGTCGAGCGCTGGTGGGGGCCGCGCCTCGAGGCCTTGCCGGACCCGCATTCCCTCAAGGATCCGAAGACCCGGCTGCAGGAATGGCTACAGGGGCGTTCACGGCCGCGACCAGAGTACGAGGTCATTGAAATGACCGGACCACCGCATCGGCAGCGTTTCCGTGTGGCCTGCGTGCTGGGCGATGACGAATTGCGTGCCGAGGGCCAGGGCTCCAGTCGGCGCGGCGCAGAACAGAATGCGGCCCGGGCGATGCTGGAGCAACTCGATGCGTAGCGGAATGACGACCGTGGTAGGGCGTCCCAATGTGGGCAAATCCAGTCTGGTGAACGCGCTGGTGGGGCAGAAGGTGTCCATCGTCAGCCGGCGGCCACAGACAACGCGTCACCGCATCCACGGCGTGCGCAATCGCGATGACGTGCAGATTGTCTTTGTCGATACCCCGGGCTTGCACGAGCGCGAGCAGCGCGAGCTGAACCGGGTGCTCAATCGGGCTGCCACCGGCGCCATCGAAGGCGTCGATGTGGTGCTGCACGTGGTGGAGAGTGGCCAGTGGCGCAGCGACGACGATCTGGCGCTGGCGCGCGCCAAGGCATCCGGCCTGCCTGTGGTGGCGGCGCTCAACAAAGTCGACCGCCAGGCGGATAAGAGCAAGCTGCTGCCCGAATTGGCCGCGCTGGGGGCACGCCACGACTACGCCGACATTGTGCCGGTCTCAGCCACCCACGGCGACAACCTGGACAAGCTGGCTGACGTGCTGGCGGGCTTCATGCCCGAGGGGCCGGCGCTGTTTCCGCCGGACCAGGTCCAGGGCCATGACCTGGCCTTCACCATTGCCGAGTGCGTGCGCGAAAAGCTGACCCGCATGCTGCATCAGGAATTGCCCTATGCGCTGTCGGTGGGCGTCGAGATGCTGGAGGACAGCGAAGGCCTGTTGCGCACGCGCGCGGTGATCTGGGTGGAGCGCGAGGCCCAGAAGAAGATCGTGATCGGCGCGGGCGGTGAGACGGCGAAGCGGGTGGGGACCTCCGCCCGGCGCGAGCTCGAACGACAGCTCGGCAAGAAGGTCTATCTGCAGACCCACGTTCGGGTCCGCGCCAACTGGAGTGACGACCCGGCGGCGCTGCGTGCGCTGGGGTATGAGGGCTGAACCGACGTGAGTGCCGACCGCGTCCAGGACGTGCCGGCCTACATTCTGCAGAAGCGGCCCTATCGCGAAACCAGTCTTCTGCTGGAAGCCCTGACCCCGGAGCATGGGCGCGTCGGCCTGATTGCGCGCGGTGCGCGTGGGCAGAGCAAGCGGCGAAGCGGCGGTATCGACCTGCTGCAGCGCTATCGCATGCAATGGCACCGCCGCGGCGAGCTGGGCACGCTGCAATCCATCGAAGCCGAAGGCAGCCCACATCCTTTGGTGGGCGAACGGGTGCTCTGGGTGTGGTACGCGAACGAGTTGCTGCTGCGCGCGCTGGCGCGCGACGATCCGCACGCACCGGTCTTCGACGCCTATGAAGCCCTGCTCGCCGGGCTGGTGCGCGCACCGCGTGCGGCGGAGCAAGCCGGAGGCGGCGACGCTGCTGCAGAGCCGCTGCTGCGGCACTTTGAATGGAGTTTGTTGTGTGCGTTGGGCTACCAGCCGCAGGGGGTGGTGCCGGGCTCGGACGCAGCGCAGGGCTATGCCTACGACGCCGAGCTGGGTGCGCATGCCGCTGCCGGCGGGCGCTTGAGCGCCACCGGCTTGCGTGATGCGCTACAAGGCCGCTTCGACACGCCAGCGGCATGCGCCGCCGGGCGCGCCGTCTTCCGTGCCCATCTGCCAGAATTGATCGGGAACCAACCTTTGCGAACGCCGGCCATGTTGCGCCGGCTTCGCGCCAACCGCACCGAGCTTTCATGAGCCAGAGTCATCCTCCTCCAGCGCTGCGATTGGGCGTGAATGTCGATCACGTCGCCACGCTGCGGCAGGCGCGCGGTACCGACTATCCAGATCCGGTCGAAGCGGGCCTGGTCGCCATCGCGGCGGGCGCCGATGGCATCACCGTGCACCTGCGCGAGGATCGCCGCCACATCCAGGAGCAGGACGTGCGCCGCCTGATGACCGCGGCCACGGTGCCGGTCAATCTGGAGATGGCGGCGGTGGATGACATGCTGGCGCTGGCCGAGGACGTGGCGCCTCCGCGCGCCTGTCTGGTGCCCGAAAAGCGTCAGGAAGTCACGACCGAGGGCGGGCTGGATGTGGTGGGCCAACACGCCGTCGTCACCGAAGCCTGTCGCCGGTTGGCGGCGGTGGGCACCCGCGTCTCGCTGTTCGTGGATGCGGATGTGGCGCAGCTGGATGCCATTTCGGCGACGGGCGCACCGGCGGTGGAGATCCACACCGGTGCCTACGCCGAGGCCAGCGGGGAGCAGCGTTCGGCCGAAATCAGCCGCCTGCGCGGCTTTGCGCGCGCGGCCGCCGAGCGCGGGCTGGAAGTGCATGCCGGTCATGGCCTGCGTGTCGCCAATGTGGGTTCGGTGGCCGCCATCCCGCAGATCGTGGAACTCAACATCGGCCACGCCATCATTGCCGACGCGGTTTTCCACGGGCTTCCCGCTGCCATTGCCCGCATGCGTCGGGCGATGCTGGCCGGTCGCCAGATGGGCGACTAGGCGCGGCGGCCATGCTCTATGGCGTGGGAGTGGACCTGGTCTCGGTGGCGCGCTTTCGCGCGCTGCTGGCACGTCGCGGCGCGGCCTTCGCGCAGCGCGTCCTGCACGCCAGCGAATGGAAGGCGCATCAGGCCGCCCGCGATCCGGCGCGTGATCTGGCCAAGCGATGGGCGGCCAAGGAGGCTTACGCGAAGGCGCTACGCACCGGTTTTTCAGGCATCTATGCCTGCGATATCGCATTGCACCGCGACCCAGACTCGGGCGCGCCCATAGTGACCCTGTCGGAACGCGGGCATGCCGTTGCAGCACGCTGCGGCGCCGGGCAGGCACACGTCAGCGTCAGCGACGAGGGCGATCAGATCATCGCCATGGTGGCCCTGGAACGGCGGCTCGCGCCGTCCTAACCGTTTTCCGTTGCTGGCGCGGGCGCTTGTTCGCGCACCATCTCACTGGCCGTCAGGCGGTCGATCAGACTGCGTCGACTGCCGATGGCCACCGGCAGCATGACGATCAGCGGTAGCGCGAGGAGGAAGCCGGCAGGGCCCCAGCCGTTGCGGACCAGGGACAACCCTCCCACTACGACCGGCAGGATGCACAGGCCGAGGGTTAGGAAGAAGCGTGCGCTGGCATTGGTCAGCGATAGATGCGCTTCGCCGTCGTAGCGCCGCAGGCGCACGCGCCAGGTGCGCATGCCCAGCGTCTGTCCACCACGCGTCCAGGAACGCGCGAAGTAGAACCAGCTTCCCAGCACCATCAACACCTGAAGCAGGCTGCGCTGCGGCCCACCGACATAGCTGAGCAAGGGTGTGGCCACCACGGAAATCGCCATGCAGATGGCAAGGATGAGGAGGCCGTCATAGACGCTGACGGCGAGTCGCCGCCACAGTGTTGCGGGCAGGATGAGCGATGAAGCAGTCATGGGGATAGCATATCGTGCGCCTACGTTCCGAGCGCCGGACGTCCGCCTTGTGATGCGTTGCGTCGAGACCGCTGTTGGCGCAACGCATCGGGAGCGCCCGGCGGGGCGTGCGGGCCTTGGTCAACAATCGATGTCCATCGGAGAGTCACAATGAGTGAGACGCGACAAGGGGCTGTGTGTCGCTGGCCGGGCGGTCAGTCCAACCAGTCGCCGCTGCCGGATCCAGTGACGGATCTGGATCCCGCAACCCAGGGCGCAGTGGCCGAGGCGATCCTGGCAGGCGGCTGCTTTTGGTGTGTCGAGGCGGTGTTCCTGGCGCTGCAGGGCGTGCACGAGGTTACGTCCGGCTACGCCGGCGGCGACCAGGCGACGGCCAGTTATCGCCAGGTCTGTTCCGGTACGACCGGGCATGCCGAGGCGGTTCGCGTGCGCTTTGATCCGGCAATGATCTCCTTCGGCGCGCTGCTCAAGGTGTTTTTTGGTGTCGCCCACGATCCCACGCAGCGCAATCGGCAGGGCAACGATGTCGGGCCGCAGTACCGTTCGGCGATTTTTTACCTCGACGAGGCGCAGCGCGTCGTGGCCGAAGCCTATATCCAGCAACTTAACGACAGTGGCGTCTTCAGTGCGCCCATTGCGACCACCCTGGAAGCCCACAGCGGCTTCTACCCAGCCGAGGATGAGCACCAGAACTTCGCGCAACGGCACCCCGATGCCGGCTACATTCGCGTCGTGGCGCTGCCCAAGCTCGACAAGCTGAAGCACGCCTTCGCGCCCCAGCTGCGCGGCTGAACACACTGCTGGTGGCTGTCTGGCACCGATGCCAGAGGGCCGCCGCTGCGCATAGGCGCGGCACGACGGGCATAAAAAAGGCGAGACCTTCGCCTCGCCTTGTCATGTGGCGCTCCCACGGGGACTCGAACCCCGGTTTTCGCCGTGAGAGGGCGACGTCCTGGACCGCTAGACGATGGGAGCCTTGCTTCACCTACAATAGATGAATTATGCGGCATTCGGCAGCTGTGCGCCAAGCAGTTCGCACTGCCCAATGCCCCTTCGACCTGTGTCAGTTGAGGAAACATCACTATCAGCGTGTCTCCACGGATTCCTCGCGAGAACCACCCGGTTTCGCGCAAGCTCATCTCATCCGCCGCTCTCAAGGTGCTCTACACCCTGAATGAAGCCGGATATCAGGCCTATCTCGTCGGTGGCGGCGTGCGCGACATTCTCGCCGGGCTGCAGCCGAAGGATTTCGACATCGCGACCAACGCGCATCCGGAACAGGTCAAGGCGCTGTTCAGGAGTTGTCGCCTGGTGGGGCGGCGTTTTGTCATCGCCCATGTGCGCTTCGGGCGGGAGGTGATCGAAGTCACCACATTCCGCGGCGCGCTGACGGATTCGCACGAGCGGGATGAAACCGGCCGGATTTTGTCCGATAACGTCTATGGTGACGACATCGAGGCCGATGCCCTGCGCCGCGATTTCACGGTCAATGGCCTCTATTACGATATTTCGGACTTCAGCATCCTCGACTATGTCGGCGGCGTGGCGGACCTGCAGCAGCGCACCATCCGCCTGATCGGCGACGCCGAACTTCGCTACCGCGAAGACCCGGTACGCATGCTGCGCGCGGTGCGCATTGCCAACAAGCTCGACTTCGAGATTGCGCCCAAGACGCGCGAGCCCATCGCACGACTGGCCGCGCTGCTCAATGAGGTCCCGCCAGCGCGACTGTTCGACGAGGTGCTCAAGCTGCTGCAGTCGCAGCAGGCGGTGGAGAATTTCAAGGGACTGGTCGATACCGGACTGCTTGCCGAGCTCATCCCCAGTCTGCATGCGGTATTGCACGAGCCGGGTGTACGCGCATTGATAGACGCCGCTCTGGCCAATACCGCGCGTCGCCTGTGCAACGAGCAATCCGTGACGCCCGCTTTCCTCTACGCCACGCTGCTCTGGCCGGGGGTGGTGCGTTACGCCGCCGAACTGCGAGATCAGCAGGGGCTGCCACCGGCCGTGGCGATGGCGCAGGCGGCGGACAGCGTACTGTCGGATCAGGTTCAGCGGGTGGCCATCCCCAAGCGATTTTCGGCGCCAGCGCGGGAGATCTGGATGCTGCAGTCGCGCTTCGCTTTCCGGCGGGGCAAGAAGGCGGAGAGACTGCTGGCGCACCCCCGCTTTCGCGCCGCCTACGATTTTTTCTGTCTGCGCGCCGATACCGGGGAAGAAGACCCGGAAGTTGCGCAGTGGTGGACCGAAGCGCAGGAGGCGCCCGACGCGCTGCCTCCGGCTCCAGAGAGTCCCTCGGAGGGAGCGCCCAAGCGTCGACGTCGCCGTCGGTCGCGCGGCGCGCGCGGCTCCAGCGCCGGCCAGTGACCGCTGCGGTCACCGCGGCGGTCGGCTTCGGTGCCAATCTGGGGCAGCCGGACAAGCAGATTCGCCACGCCATTGCCGCGGTTGGGGCGCTGCCGGATACGCGCCTCATGGCAGCGTCGGCGCTATACCGCAGTGCGCCCATGGGACCGCCGCAACCGGACTACTGCAACGCCGTGGCTGTGATCGAAACGCGTCTTGCACCGCTGTCGCTGCTGCGTGCCTTACAGGCGCTGGAAGTGCAGGCAGGGCGCAACCGCGATGGCGAACGCTGGTGCGCGCGCGAACTGGACTGCGATCTGCTGTTCTACGGCGACCGGGTCGAGGCGCTTCCTGGGCTGACCTTGCCGCATCCGGGCATTGCGGCGCGCAACTTCGTGCTGCTGCCGCTTGCAGAGATCGCCCCGCGGCTGGAAATCCCCGGACTCGGCGTGGTGGCGACGCTGGCGGAGGCATGCAGTCGCGAGGGCTTGGCGCTGTGGCCTGATTTACCATGAGCGCTCATGCCCGCAGAGAGACCCCGCCTTGAGCGCCCAGCAGCCCCCCGTCAACCTTGCCGTATTGCGCGCCATGCGCGCCGAGGGTCAGCGCATCGCCTGCCTGACCGCTTACGACGCCAGCTTTGCGCAGGTGCTCGACGCTGCGGGCGTCGATGTGGTGCTGATCGGTGACTCGCTGGGCATGGTGATCCAGGGCGGCAGTACGACCACGCCGGTCACACTCGACGATATCGTCTATCACAGCCGGTGCGTGGTGCCGTCGCTGCAGCGCGCCTTTGCAGTGGCCGACATGCCCTTCCTGTCCTATGCCACGCGCAGCCGGGCACTGGATGCGGCGCAGCGTCTCATGCAGGAAGGCGGCGCCGCCATGGTCAAGCTCGAAGGCGGGCGTGAACAGGCGCGGATCGTGGAATTCCTCAGCACGCGCGGGGTGCCGGTATGCGCGCACCTCGGTCTGCAGCCGCAGCTGATTCACAAGATGGGCCGCTTCCGGGTGCAGGGACGGGAGGCCGCCGCCGCCGAAGCCATGCGGCGCGACGCACGCCTGCTGGAGGATGCCGGGGCCGACATGCTGCTGCTGGAGTGCGTGCCGGCCGCATTGGCGGCGAGCATCACGCAGGCAGCGGGGGTGCCGGTCATCGGCATTGGCGCTGGCGGCGAGGTCGACGGGCAGATTCTGGTGCTGCACGACATTCTGGGTATTTCCGCGCAGGCGCGCAGTGGACGTCCGCCGCGTTTCGTACGCAACTTCATGCAGGGGCAGCCGGGCATTGCGCAGGCCATTGAGCAGTATGTGGCGGCGGTGCGGGACGGCAGCTACCCGGCCCCCGAGCACTGCTTCTAGGCGGTGGCGATCACCCGGCTACACGATGTGGCGGCCCTGCGCGCCTGGCGCCACACGCAGGGGCAAGACAACCGCCGCGTGGCTCTGGTACCGACCATGGGCAACCTCCATCGCGGCCACCTGGCGCTGCTGGATAGTGCGCGCGCCCACGCCGACGTGGTGATCGCGTCGATCTTCGTAAACCCGCTGCAGTTCGGGCCGAACGAGGATTTCGACCGCTATCCGCGCACGCTGGAAGCGGATGTGGCGGCGTTGGAAGACGCGGGCTGCGATGCCGTCTTCGCACCCTCCGAGCGCACCTTGTATCCGCATGGGCGCGACATCGCCCACATTCACGTGCCGCACTTGGGCGACCACCTGTGCGGTGCCGACCGTCCTGGCCATTTTGATGGTGTCACCACCGTCGTTGCGCTGTTGTTTCATCTCGTGCAGCCGGATGCCGCGGTATTCGGGCGCAAGGATTATCAGCAGTTGCAGCTCATCCAGCGCATGGTGCGCGATCTCCATTTCCCGATTCGGGTTATTGGCCACCCCATTGAACGCGAAGCCGATGGCTTGGCCTTGTCCTCGCGCAACCAGTATCTGAGTGCGGAGGAACGTGTGCGTGCGCCTGCCTTGCACGCCACCCTGCGCATGCTTGCCGAGGCATTAGCGGCCGGGGAGCGCGACATCGATGCGATGGAGGCCCGCGGGCGGGCGCTGCTTGAACAGGCGGGCCTGGCGCCCAGCTATTTGCGCATCCTTTCTCCTGATTTGCAAGACCCTGAAATTCCAGGAGAAGTTGTGATTGTCGCAGCGGCGCGCCTGGGCGACACGCGCTTGATCGATAACCTAATGGTGCATGTGTGACAACAAGGTTGCTGCCCGGCGTAATGGCCGCTACACTCCCCCCCGCTTAGGGCTCCAGCGGAGCCAGACTGCGTGGGTGCATGTCTTAGTGGGCCACCCTGACCAAGAAATCGCTGGCGGAGTGCATGGGTGCATGTCTTAGTGGGCCACCCCATTCCGCGATCCCCCGAAAAATCGACGCCATGCAATTGACCCTTCTCAAGGCCAAGCTGCACAAAGCCTGCGTCACGCACGCCGAATTGGATTACGACGGTTCCTGTGCTATCGATGGTGAACTGCTGGATGCGGCCGGCATTCTCGAGTTCGAACAGATCGATATCTACGACATCACCAACGGCGAGCGCTTTACCACCTACGCCATCCGCGCCGAAGAAGGCTCGCGTGTGATCTCGATCAACGGTGCCGCTGCGCACAAGGCGCGCGTCGGTGATCGCGTCATCATCTGCGCCTACGGGCAGCTCGAGGCCGGCAGCGCGCGCAATTTCAAGCCGCGCCTGATCTACCTCGACGAAGCCAATCGCGTCGTTCGTACCGCCAACACGATCCCCGTTCAGGCCGCTTGAGCGCAGGGCGCTCGGCGGTGGAGCGTGACGCGGACACGCGCGCGCTGTTCCCAACGCTCGTCTATGACGCGGCGCTCGGGGCCCGCGGCGTGCGTGCCCTGAACGAGGAGTTGGTCCGCGAGGCCTATCAGATCGCGGAGGTGGACACGGCCGGGCAGGACTGGTCCGCGCAAAGCTACCCCGGCGGCTACACCAGCTACAGCTCGCTCGATCAGCTGCATCGGATGTCGCCGTCCGTAATGACCCTGGCGCGCCATCTGACACGCCACGCCCAGCGCTTCGCGCAGCGTCTTCACTGGGACATCGGCGAAGGCGCGCTGGTGATGAGCGACTGCTGGGTCAGCATCATGGGTGAAGGCTGCGGCCATCCGGGGCATCTGCACCCGCTGGCCGTGGTCAGTGGCACCTATTACGCCGCCGCGCCCAGGGGCGCTTCCGGATTGCGCTTCGAAGACCCGCGCCTCGCCAACTTCATGGCCGCGCCGCCGCGTTCCGCCGAAGCCCCCGAGCACCTGCGCCCGCATGTCTTGTTGCCGGCGCGCAGTGGCCGTCTCTATTTGTTCGAGAGCTGGCTACGCCACGAAGTGCCGCCCAGCGCGGTGAGCGAAGACCGCATCAGCTTCAGCTTCAATTTCGTCTGGGAGTAGGGCTGCGCAGACCGGGGGATACCGGGCTCGCTACACTGCAAGGGACTTTCTGACCAGGAGCCGCGATGGCCGGCGCCGTACCCCGACTCTCGGATGACCCTGCCCTCCGTGCCGCACGCGATGCACTCGCAGCACGACCGCTATCGGCGCTATTCGAAGCCGACCCGCAGCGTGCGCAGCGCTTGCAATGTGCCGGCGCCGGGATCGATCTGCACTACGCCAAGCAGCGCGTCGATGACGACGCCATCGCGGCCTTGGTTGCCTTTGCCACGCGGTGTGGCTTGCACGATCGCATTCGCGCTCTGTGTGATGGCGAAACCGTCAACAGCACCGAACAGCGGGCGGCGCAGCATATGGCGTTGCGTGCCCAGCCAGGCGAGATCTGGATGGCGCAGGGCGAGCGGGTCGACGAGGCGGTGTTGTCGACGCGTGAGCGCTTTCTGCAGTTTGCGGAGGATGTGCGGGCAGGCCGCATCCTGGCAACCGATGGCGGCCCCTTCAGCGATGTGATCAATATCGGCATCGGAGGTTCGGACTTCGGGCCCCGCATGGTGTGCGCGGCGTTGGCGCCGATGGCCCATGGACCGCGGGTGCATTTCATCGCCAATGTCGACGCCGCCGAACGCGAGCAGGTGCTGTCCGGTCTGGATCCCGCACGTACGCTGGTGATCGTCACCTCAAAAACCTTCCGCACGCAGGAGACCATGGCCAATGCCCAGTCGGTGCGGCATTGGCTGGTGGCGAACCTGGGCGAAGCCGCTGTGGCCCGACATGTTGCGGCGGTCTCCACGGCGATCGACGCAGCCGAAGCCTTCGGTATCGAGGCGTCCCGCGTGTTCGGTTTCTGGGACTGGGTCGGAGGGCGCTATTCGCTGTGGTCGGCGGTCGGCCTGCCGATCGCCCTCGCACTGGGACGTGCGGCCTTCGAGCAATTGCTGGCCGGTGCGCACGCCATGGATGACCACTTTCGCTGCGCGCCAGCCGCACAGAATGTGCCGGTGATGATGGGGCTGCTCGCGGTATGGAACCGCAATCTGCTGGGGGCGCAAAGCCTTGTCATCGCGCCCTATGCGCAACGCCTGCAGCGCTTCATCGGCTGGCTGCAACAGTTGGAAATGGAGTCCAACGGCAAGGGGGTTCGCATGGACGGCACGCCGGTGCCGGACGCCACCACCGCCGCGCTGTGGGGCGATGTGGGCACCAACGCCCAACATGCGTTCTTCCAGATGCTGCATCAAGGGCCCGACGCGCACCCGGTGGATTTCATCCTTCCTATTCAGCCCGATCACGACGATCACGAGCAACAACGGCTGCTGATCGCAAACTGCCTGGCGCAGTCTGCCGCGCTGATGCACGGTCGTTCGGTCGCGCAGGTGCAAAGTGCGCTTGAGGCATCGGGCATGACACCGCAAGCGGCCGAGCGGGCGGCCGTGCACCGCCATCTGCCGGGGAATCGACCGTCTTCCACGGTCCTTCTGGAGCGTCTCGACGCCTGGCATCTGGGCGCCTTGTTGGCTTGCTACGAACATCGCACTTTCGTGCAGAGCGTCCTGTGGGGCATCAATGCCTTCGATCAATGGGGTGTAGAGCTGGGCAAGCGCCTGGCGGACGATGTCGATGCTGCGTTGCGTGGCGAGCGGGCTGCGGGCCTTGATGCCGAGACCGATCTCTTGATTCAGCGCGTGCTCAACTCTGCGGCATAAGATGGGAATCAGCCATTCCTGATGGAGTCCCGCATGAAACACTTGCTGACACGCTTTGTCCTTCCTTTGCTCGTCGCCACCTTTGCCTGGCAGTCCACCGCCATGGCTGGTGTCGTGGGGACGGAAGCCATGTTGCAAGCCGAAGCGGCACCGCATGCCGATGACCGGCAGACTATCGACGCCATGCTGGCCCGCGACAACGTCCGTGCACAAATGCAGGCGTTGGGAATCGACCCGGCGGTAGCGGAAGAGCGTGTGGCCGGACTGTCGGATGCCGAAGCCGCCCATCTTGCGGCCAATATTGAGGATGCCGCCGCCGGTGGCGATGCCTTGGCGGTTGTTGGCGTTGTATTCGTCGTGCTGTTGATCCTGGAAGCCGTCGGCGTCACCGACGTCTTCAAGGCCATCTGATCCACGTGTCGCGCTGCGCCTGGCGCTCCGCTACGGCGTTGGCGGTGGTGGCGCTCAGTGGCTGTGCCCTGCGCGGGCCGGCGCCTGGCGATCTCGCGCAGGCGCCGGCCGAGTTGGCCGCCACCCCCTTCTTCGAGCAGCGGGTGGACCACTGCGGGCCAGCGGCGCTGGCGACCCTGCTGGTGGACAGCGGGCGCACCGAGTTGACGCCGGATGCGCTGTCGCCGGTCCTGTTCGTACCCGAGCGTGCTGGGACGCTACGTACCGAATTGCTCGCGGTGAGTCGTGCGCAAGGGCGCGTACCGCTGACCATCAACGGCAGCATGGACGGCCTATTGGCAGCCTTGGACGCAGGCTACCCGGTGCTGGTGCTGCAGAACCTTGGCGTGCGCTGGATTCCGCGATGGCACTACGCGGTGGTCGTCGGCGTCGACGCAGAGCGCGGTACCGTGGTGCTGCGCTCCGGCCGCGAACCCAGGCGCCATGCCCCCATCGATATCTTCCTACGCACCTGGGCGCGGTCGGACTACTGGGGGATGGTGGTGAGCGCGCCTGACGCGGCGCCCCCCTTCGCGCAACCGCTGCAATGGCTGCGCGCTGCCGCGCCGGCGGAATCTGCCGGCCAGACCGGGCTGGCGCTGGCCGCCTTCACGACAGCCGTGACGCGCTGGCCGGAATTGGCGCTGGCGCACGCCGCGCTTGGCAACGCGCACTATGCGATGGGCGACACCGCGCAAGCGCGCCGTTATTGGCAGGATGCGCTGCGCCTGAATCCGGACCTGCAGACAGCGCGCGACAACCTGGCGGCAACCGCGCCCGACTGACGGACGGAGGTGCGATTCGTCAGGGCCTTGTCTATACTCGCGCGCCCGATTTGCACCATCGTTGCGCACTGAAAAGGTTGCGCACGCCTCACATGAAGTCCTTCGAGCCGCCTCGCCGCACCCTGATGGGACCGGGTCCCTCCGATGTCCATCCGCGCGTGCTGGAAGCCATGGCGCGTCCCACCATCGGCCATCTGGACCCGGCCTTTGTCGGTCTCATGGATGAGATCTGTGGTCTCCTGCGCCAGACCTTCCGGACCGAGAATGCGTTGACCTTTCCCGTTTCCGGTCCGGGTTCGGTCGGCATGGAGGCCTGCTTCGTCAATCTGCTTGAGCCCGGCGACACCATCATCGTCTGCCAGAACGGCGTCTTCGGCGGTCGCATGAAGCAAATGGCCGAGCGCTGTGGCGCTACCGTCGTCATGGTGACCAGTCCCTGGGGTCGCGCGGTGGATGTTGCTGCGGTCGAAGAGGCCGTCAAGGCGCATCCTGAAGCCAGCGTACTGGGCTTCGTCCACGCCGAGACCTCCACCGGGGCGCGCAGCGACGCCGAGACGCTGGCCGCGCTCGCGCAGCGGCACGGCATGCTGACCATTGTCGATACCGTGACCTCACTCGGCGGCATTCCGCTGGAAGTGGATGCCTGGGGGCTTGATGCCGTCTATTCCGGCACCCAGAAGTGCCTGTCCTGCCCGCCGGGACTGTCGCCGGTGACTTTCTCCGCGCGCGCCGTGGAACGGGTCAAGGCCCGCAGCCACGATGTGCAGAGCTGGTTCATGGACCTGCGCCTGGTCATGGGCTACTGGCAGGGCGGGGCCAAGCGCGCCTATCACCACACGGCCCCGATCAATGCGCTCTACGGCCTGCACGAAGCGCTGGTCATGCTGCACGAACTCGGCCTTGAGAACAGCTGGGCACGTCATCACGAGGCGCATGCGCGTCTCAAGCGCGGGCTCGACACCCTCGGGCTGGAACTCCTCGTGCCAGAGGCAGAGCGACTGCCGCAGCTCAACAGTGTCTGCATTCCCGATGGCGTCGACGATGCCGAAGTCCGCAGCGCCCTCTTGGAGCAGCACGGCCTCGAAATTGGCGCCGGTCTCGGCGATCTCGCCGGCAAGGTCTGGCGCATCGGATTGATGGGGCAGGGCGCCGACGAACGTCACGTCGACTTCTGTCTCGAGGCATTGCGCGCGGTGCTCAGCGAGCAGCGCGCGAAGGTGGCCGTCAGCGCCTGATCGGCGAGGCGTCCCCGTCCGACGCCAGCTGCGTCGGATGGGGACGTCACCTAGGTGCTACCGTGCTGGGCCAGCGCCCACTGCACGTGTTCGCGGACCACGGGGTCCGCGCTCTCGACCCGGCTGCGCAGTGCCGCAACGACGGCCTCGCTGGTGGGGGCATTGCCAAGCGCCACGGCAATATTGCGCAGCCATCCGGTATAGCCCGCTCGTCGCAACGCCATGCCTTGGGTCCGCGTCTCCCACTGCTCGGCGCTCCACGCGAACAGCGCGAGCAGCGTCGCCTGCTCGAGGCCGTGGCGTGGCGCAAAGTCGGGGATCGCTGCCTGCTGTGCATAGCGGTTCCACGGGCACACTAACTGACAGTCGTCGCAGCCGAAAATGCGGTTGCCAATGGCTGCGCGCAGGTGCAGCGGAATGCTGCCGCGATGTTCGATCGTCAGATAGGAAATGCAGCGCGTGGCGTCGAGCTCATAAGGGGCGACGATGGCGCGCGTCGGGCAGATATCGATGCAGGCTTGGCAACTGCCGCAGTGGTTGCTGCGCGCTGCGGCGGTCACGGGCAGTTCGAGGTCGGTGTAGATCTCGCCCAGGAAGAAGCCGGATCCGGCCTCGCGATTGAGCAGGAGCGTGTGCTTGCCGATCCAGCCCAGCCCCGCGTTGCGGGCCAGCGCCTTCTCAAGCACGGGAGCGCTGTCGGCGAAGACCCGGTAGCCATGCGGGGCCACCGCATCGGCCAGGCGTTGTGCCAGCCGGGCAAGGCGCTTGCGCATGAGCTTGTGATAGTCGCGGCCGAGGGCATAGCGCGACACATAAGCCCGCGACCCGTCCTGCAGCACGGCCCAGGACGATGCCGGCGCCAGTCCGTAGTCCATGCGCACGCTGATCACGCTGCGCGTCTCCGGACGCAGTGCCGAGGGGTCGGCGCGCAGATCGCGCGTATCGGCCATCCAGCGCATGTTGCCGTGCCGGTCGGCGGCCAGCCAGTCGTCGAGACGCGCGATGTCATCAGCGAGTTCGGCGTGGGCCACGGCCGCATCGGCAAAGCCTTCCGCGCGCGCCCATTCGGGCAGGCAACGCGCCAGCTGCAGCGGGTCGAGCGAGGGCTCAGCGGACACTTATACTCGACGCCATGATCGAAGCATGGCAGCAATTCTACGCCGCCGCCGACGTGCGCGAGCTCGACCGGCGCGCGATCCAGGACCACGGTATTCCGGGCTACACGCTGATGCAGCGCGCAGCGGCCGCCGCCTGGCAGACCGCCCGGCGCGCCTGGGGACTGCCGGATCGGCTGGTGGTGTTCTGCGGCAGCGGCAATAACGGCGGCGACGGCTATGAGATCGCCTGTCTCGCGCATGCCGACGGCGTGGCGGTCGAAGTCCGGGAGCTGGGTGGAGAACGACGCGGCGACGCCGCGACCGCCCGCGCAGCCTGGCTTGCGCGCGGTGCTGTTAGTGATGCCATCGAGCATCCGATCCCGCCGCCTGCGCCGGCGCCGCCGGGCGATGTGGGGTACGCGGAGTCGGTCTGGGTCGTGGATGCGCTGTTTGGCACCGGCCTGTCGCGCGCGCCTAGCGGGCAAGCGGCTGCGGCTATCGCCTGCATCCGGACTGCGCGCAACGCTGGTGCACGCGTGCTCGCGGTGGATGTGCCTTCCGGGCACGATGCCGATACCGGTCAGGCGCTGGGCCCGGCGGTGCAGGCGGACATGACGGTGACCTTCATCGCGGACAAGGTCGGGCTGCATACCGCAGCGGGTGCCGCCGCGGCTGGGAGCGTGCACTGCGCCGGCCTGCAGGTGCCGCCGGAAATCTTCGAGGGGGTGCGTCCGCGTGCGCGCCGCCTCGAACCGCAGCAGTTGCGGTCCTTCTTCCGGCCGCGTGCACGCGATGCGCACAAGAATCGTCACGGCCACGTCCTCATCATCGGCGGAGCGCCAGGCATGGCGGGTGCCGCCCTCCTTGCCGGTCGGGCAGCCTTGCGCAGCGGTGCCGGGCTGGTCAGCGTGGCGACGCATCCGGCGCATGCCGCGATGTGCTCCATGGCCCAGGCCGAGCTGATGGTGCACGGAGTGGATGAAGCTGTGGCCCTAGCGCCCCTGCTGGAGCGTGCCACGGTGGTCGCCATCGGACCCGGGTTAGGGCAGGGCGACTGGTCGCGGTGCCTGTTCCAGGCGGCACGGGACGCTGACCGGCCGCTGGTGATGGATGCCGATGCGCTGAATCTTCTGGCGCAGCAGCCGGTGCCACTGCGTAACGCCGTGCTCACGCCGCATCCGGGCGAAGCCGCGCGCCTGCTCGGTCGGGAAGGAGGCGCGGCCGTAGAGGCCGACCGTCTTGCCGCGCTGGAGGCGCTCGAAGCACGCTACGGCTGCACCGCGCTGATCAAGGGCCTGGGCACGCTGGTCAGTGCCGAGCGGTCGGGCGATCCACCCTGGCTGTGCACGGCCGGCAATCCGGGCATGGCCGTTGGGGGGAGTGGAGATGTGCTGACTGGCGTGGTCGCCGCCTGCATGGCGCAGGGCATGTCAGCCGCGCAGGCGGCGCGCGCTGCCGTACTGGCGCATGCCCATGCCGGCGATCTGGCGGCCCACCACGGTGAACGCGGCATGCTGCCCAGCGATCTGGTCGCGCACTTGCGCGCTGCGGTGAATCCGCGACCGGAGCGGGCGTGAGCGGCGGTTCTGCTGGATCCGCAACGGGAGCGCAGGCGCGGCGGCTTCCCGATGAGGCCGCCACCCAATCCTTGGGTGCGGCCATCGCGCGGGCCTGGCCGAGACCCCTTGGCGGGGTCATTTGGCTACAGGGCGCGCTGGGCAGCGGCAAGACGACCCTGGCACGTGCCTTTCTGCGCGCGTTGGGTGTGGAAGGGGCGGTGCGCAGCCCGACCTACACGCTGGTCGAACCCTACGAGACGGTCCACGGCGCGGTCCTGCACATGGACTGCTATCGGCTGAGCAGCCCCGATGAGCTGGAATTTCTGGGTCTGCGCGATAGTCCGCCCGAGACCACGCTGTGGTTGATCGAATGGCCGGAGCGCGTGGCCCGAGGGCTGCCGGCGCCGGATCTGCATGTCGTTCTCTCCAATGCAGGGACCGGTCGGCAGGCGGCGCTGCGTGCGCCGCACACCGGCACACTAGACCTGATTTTGCATTCACTTTCTCATCATTAGCGCGTTACTTGCTGTTTATGCAGTGATTCATGCTTGCGCTCTCTGCCCGAATGCAGTAGCGTGCGTGTGGGGTACTGGGACACAGGTCTATGAATCGCTTGGCAGCAGTCCGCAACGGCGTAGGCGCATGGCGCGTGGCGATGGCCATGACGCTGCTGTGTGCCTCTGCGCAGGCGGCTGAGCTGCGCGATGTCCGGGTCTGGGATGGTCCACACAATACGCGCGTGGTCTTCGACCTGAGCGATGCCGCCGGGCATCAAGTCTTCACGCTGGAGAATCCGGCACGGGTGGTGATTGACCTGGCCGATATCGGCTCCAGCGCACTCGATCCGAACGAGGTGGGCGGCGAAGGGCTGCTACGCGGCATGCGTAGTGCGCGCCAGCCGGATGGACGCTTACGCGTGGTGCTGGACCTGGAGCGCAGCGCACGAACCAGCAGCTTTGCGCTGTCGCCACAGGCGCAATACGGCCATCGCATCGTGGTTGACCTGCAACCGGATGTCGCGGATGCGGAGCGCGAACGGTCGTCGACGCCACCCTCGGGCGCAGCGGCAAGCAGCGCTGAGGAAGCGGCCCTGCAACAGCCGGCCGCCCGTCTGGAGCAGAAGCACATCATCATTGCCATCGACGCCGGTCACGGCGGCGAAGACCCGGGCGCGCTGGGGCCCAGCGGTCTGAAGGAAAAGGACGTGGTGTTGTCCATCTCCCGCAGGCTTGCGGATCTGGTCAACGCCGAGCCCGGTTTCAAGGCCGTCATGATTCGGCGTGGCGATTACTACATTGGCCTGCGCGAGCGGGTGCGCAAGGCGCGCGCGGCCCAGGCGGATCTCTTCGTATCGATTCATGCCAACGGTTTCACCGATTCGCGCGTGCGTGGCAGCTCGGTCTATACCCTGTCGCCGAATGGCGCCAGTTCGGAACAGGCGCGCTGGTTGGCGAAACGCGAAAACGAGGCCGACCTGGTCGGTGGCATCGAGCTGGCGGACAAGGAAGACACGCTGGCACACGTGCTGCTTGATATCTCCCAGTCCGCCGCGATCGAGGCCAGCGTCGACGCGGGTAAGCGGGTGCTGCAGTCGCTCGGTCAGCTCAACAAGCTGCAGCGCGGCGACGTGCAGCGCGCCGGATTCATGGTGCTGAAGGCGCCCGATATTCCCTCAATGCTGGTGGAAACGGCCTTCATCACTAATCCGGGCGAGGAACGCAAGCTGGGCTCCGGCGCCTTTCAGCAGCGTATCGCGGATTCCATTTTCGAAGGCATCCATAGCTACTTCGAGAACTACCGGCCGCTGCGCTACGTCGATGCGCGTGGCGGCGCCACCACCGCGGCGTTGGCTACCGACCGGCATACGGTGCAACGCGGTGACACATTGAGCGAGTTGGCGCAGCGCTATCGCACGGATTCGCAGCGGCTGCGCCAGGTCAATGATCTCGACAGCGACATGCTGCGCGTCGGCCAGGTTCTGCAGATCCCCTGAACCGTCCACCGGTTGGGCGTGATCCTTGCTAGCCTTGTAGCGACGCCGCTGGTGCGGCACCGCCTCTGGGAATGCTGAATCGATGAAGCCACTGACGACTGCGCGCAGCCTTGCTGCGTCACTCGCGCTGACGCTCGCTCTGGCCGGCTGCTCCAAGCCGGAGCCCGATGCTGGACTGAAGGTCTACCGCCATTCGGCGGCCGGAGTGCCCACCAACATCGACCCGCTGCAGGCGGCCACCGTCTATTCGAACCTGGTCGTGGTCAACGCCTACGACACGCTCTACCGCTACAAGTATCTGGAGCGGCCCTACACGCTGACGCCGAATCTTGCCGCCGCCATGCCGAAAGTCTCCGAAGACGGCTTGGTTTACACCATCCCGCTGAAAGAGAGCGGGCGGTATATCGACAGCCCGGCTTTCGAAGGTGGCAAGGGACGCACGGTGACGGCGCACGACGTTGTGTTTTCGCTCAAGCGCCACTTCGATCCCGAGAACACCTCGCAGGGTAAATGGCTCTGGGCCGGGCGCATCAAGGGCATGGAAGCCTGGGCCGAAGCCGGGGCGGACTACGAGGCCACCGTGCCGGGTCTGCGCGCCCTTGACGATTTCACCCTGCGCGTTGAGCTGACCGCACCGTTCCCGCAGTTCGTGCACACCCTTGCCATGGGCTTCGCGGCAGTGGTGCCACCGGAGGCGGTTGCCGCCTACGGGCGCGACCTGGGCACGCGCGCGGTGGGCTCAGGCCCCTATGAGCTGCTGGAGTATTCCAAGCAGCAGGTACGTTTCCAGCCGAACCCGAACTTTCGGGAAGAGCCGCTCGACCTGGAGGCCGAAGGCTACGACCCGTCCGCGCACGCCGCCTATGGCCTCGCCGATCTCGACGGCAAGGCGCCGCCCTTCGTCGACCGCCTGGAGATCGACTTCATCCAGGAATCCTCAGCGCGCTGGGCCTCCTTCACCTCGGGGCGCGAAATCCAGTTCTCCGGGCTGCCGGTCGAGCAGACCGAGGCGGTCCTGGCGAGCAAGGACCCCATCACCCTGAAACCGGAGTACGCCAAGCGCTATCACATGGAGTCCGGGCCAGAAGCCGGACTGGTATTCACCGTCTTCAACATGGACGATCCGGATATCGGCTATCACGAGGATCCGGAGCGCGAGGCGCGCAACCGCGAATTGCGCTGCGCCATGCGCGATGCCTTTGACTGGGAGGCGCGCAATCAGCGCTTCTATTCGGGCCTTGGCATCGTGTTCCCGGGCGTGATTCCGCCCATTCTCGAAGAGTTCGATGCGAGCCTGTCGCGTGCCTCTGTCGCGCACAATCCCCAGCAGGCCAGGGAGCGTCTGAAGGCGGCGGGCTGGAACGAGGACAACCTGCCGGTACTGGACTATGGCCTGGTGTCCTCGGTGCTGGCGCGAGAGATGTTCGAATCCTTCCGTGGGCGCATGGTCGACGTCGGCATTCCGCGCGAGAAGATCAACGGCGAGACCTTTGCCACCTTTGGCGACTACAACCGCGCGCTGCGCACGTCGAAGCTGTCGATCATGGGCTATGGCTGGCAGCTGGACTATCCCGACGCGGAGAACGTGTTGCAGCTGTTCTATGGGCCGAATGCGTCGCCGGGCAGCAATGCCTCGAATTACGACAATCCCGAATACAACCGGCTGTTCCGGCAGACCAAGACCATGCAGCCAGGGCCGGAGCGTACCGAGATCTACCGGCGCATGAACCGGATGCTGATCGAGGATTGCGTCGGCATCATCGGGTTGACGCGCTCGCACGTCTCCCTCTGGCACAAGGACGTCAAGGGCTTGCCGGACACGGCCATCCTGGGTGGCTTCTGGCTTCGTTTCGTGGATGTCGATGCCGCCACGCCCTAGAGCGATGCGCTGACCATGCAGCTTGGTCTATACCTGCTACGGCGGATCGCCACCGGCATCCCATTGATCCTCGGGGTGACCTTCATCAGCTTCCTGCTGATGGTCTACTTCGGCCCGGATATGACGTTCGAGCTGGTCGGCAAGAATCCGACCGCGGAGCAGATCGCCCAGGTGCGCATCCAGTTGGGCTATGACCAGCCATTTCTGGTGCGCTACTGGCACTACCTGGTGGAGTTGGCCACGCTTGATCTGGGGCGCTCGATCTCCACCGGTGAATCGGTGCGATCACTGCTCGCGGAAACGGTACCGGTATCAATGGCGCTGACCCTGCCCGGTTTCGTACTGGGCAACCTGCTTGGAATCGGACTGGCGCTGCTGGCGGCGTGGTTTCGTGGCGGCTGGGTGGACCGCGGGATCATGGCCTTTTCGGTGATCGGTATGAGCATCAGCTTCCTGATCATCATCATCGCCTTTCAGGTGTTCTTCTCGTCGCGCTACGGCATCAACTATTTCCCTGTGCGCGGCTGGGACATGCGCTCCCTCGGCAGTTATCTCTACTACGTCACTGTGCCGACGCTGGCGATTGTCTTTGTGTCCCTGGGCTACAACACGCGTTTTTATCGTGCCGTCTTCGTCGAGGAGATTGGACGCGACCACATCCGGACCGCACGCGCTTTCGGGGCCGGGCCGGTCGCGATTCTCGGCAAATACGTGCTCAAGAACAGCCTGATCCCCATCGTTACGCGCATCATGTTTTCGATCCCCTCCATCGTGATCGCGGGCAGTCTGCTGATCGAGAGCTATTTCGGCATCCCCGGCGTGGGCAAGCTGGCCTATGACGCCGTAACCACGGGAGATCAGCCCGTGCTCAAGGCCGTGGTAGGCGCCACCGCGCTGCTCTTTGTGGTGGTGCTGATCCTGAACGACATGCTGTATCGCGCCGTCGACCCGCGCGTGGCCCTCAAATGACTGACGTCGAAGCCCCCACACAGAGCAGCGGTCTGTGGTCGCGCGCCTGGCGGCGGCTGCGGCGCGATCGCGCCGGCATGGCCGCCTTGCTGGTCGTTGCGACCTATTTTGCGGTCGCCTGCACGGTCTGGTTGGGCCTGGCAGGGCAGGGGTGGTCCGCACTGGGAGCGGACAGCTTCGCGCCGGCATCGGCGGAGCACTGGTTCGGTACCACGCGCAATGGCCAGGACATCTTCGCGCGCACCATCTACTCCACGCGCGTGGCCTTCGAGATCGGTCTGGTCGTGGCCATCAGCTCGACGCTGCTGGGGGCCCTGTTTGGTGCCCTGTCCGGCTACTTTGCCGGGTCGTGGATCGACGAGACGATCCTGTGGGTCAAGGGCACCCTGGATGCCATTCCCTTCTTCCTGTTCGTGGTAGCGGTCGCCTATGCGGTACAGGGCCACCCGCTGGCAATGCATTTCGCCATGATCGTGACCTTCTGGACGACCACCGGGCGCTACGTGCGCGGCGAGGTCATCAAGCTGCGCAATATGGAATTCGTCGAAGCCGCTCGAGCGGTCGGGGTCTCGCAGGCATCCATCATCTTCCGTCATGTCCTGCCCAACACGACGCACATTCTGCTGGTCCAGGCCACCATCGTCTTTGTGACCGCTATCAAGGCCGAGGTGATCCTGTCCTTCCTCGGGCTGGGCGTCCAGGACGGCGTCTCCTGGGGGTTGATGATCTCGCAGTCGACCAATGAGGTGACCGCCGGCTTCTTCAACAACTTCATCGCGGCCTCGGTGGCCATGTTCATGCTGGTCATGGCCTTCAACTTCTTCGCCGATGCATTGCAAGATGCGCTCGACCCGAGGAAGGTGGAGGAGGCGTCGTGAACGCACCGCTGCTTTCCATCGAAGGCCTGGATGTCCGTTTCGCGGCCGAAGGCGGCGAGCTGCGCGCCCTGCATGGCGTCGATCTGGAAGTGGCGGCCGGCGAGGTGGTGGGACTGGTCGGCGAATCCGGCTGCGGCAAGAGCGTGACCGCCTCGGCGGTGCTGCGACTGCTCCCCGAACCACCCGCCCGAGTGGCCGCCGGACAGATCCGCTTTGATGGGCGCGACCTGCTTTCGCTGTCACCCAGGGCGCTGCGCAGGCTGCGTGGCCCGGAGATCGCAATGATCTTCCAGGAACCGATGACGGCGCTCAATCCGGTCTTCACCATCGGCTCGCAGATGACGGATGTCCTGCGTCGCCACGAGCGCATGTCACGTCGGGCGGCTCGCGCGCGCGCCGTTGACTGGCTGCACCGGGTCGGCATTCCCGCACCGGAGCAGCGCCTCTCGGCCTATCCGCATCAGCTTTCCGGGGGCATGCGTCAGCGCGTGATGATCGCGATGGCGTTGTCGTGTCGGCCGCGGCTGCTGATCGCGGATGAGCCGACAACGGCGCTGGACGTGACGATTCAGGCGCAGGTGCTGGAGCTGATGACTGAACTGGTTCGCGCCGAAGGTGTGTCCATGCTGCTGATCACGCACGACATGGGCGTGGTGGCGGAGACCTGCGATCGCGTACACGTCATGTATTGCGGCCGCGTGGTGGAGGAAGCGCCAGTAAAGGCGCTCTTCGCGGCTCCACGGCACCCCTATACCGCGGGCCTGCTGGCATGCCTTCCAAGGGTGGGCGCGGATCGGACGCGCAGCTTGCCGACCATCCCCGGCAAGGTACCCGAATTGCATGCCTTGCCCGAAGGCTGCGCCTTTGCCGACCGCTGCAAGAATGTGCAGGCAGACTGTCGCAGCGCGCCGCCGCCGCTGCGGCGCATGGGTGACACGCGCGTTGCCTGCCTGCATCCGGAGCCGGTATGAAGCTGCTGCAGGTCCAGGGTCTGAAGAAGTGGTTCGGTGGTGGCGGCCTGCTGGGCCGACGGCCACCGGTACGCGCCGTCGATGGCGTCGATCTGGAGATCGAACGCGGTCAAACACTGGCGCTGGTCGGAGAATCCGGCTGTGGCAAATCCACTCTGGGTCGCAACATCCTGCGCCTGCAAGAGCCCACGGCTGGCACGGTGTTGCTGGACGAGCGCCCCGTCACCGGCATTTCACGGCGGGCCTTGCGCGCGCGGCGGCGGGAAATGCAGATCGTCTTCCAGGATCCCTACGCCTCGTTGAATCCGCGCCGGAGCATCGAACAGACGCTGGAGGAGCCGCTGCGTGTGCACGGCTACGGCGACCGCGATGCACGTCGCCGCCGGGTACGCGAGCTGCTCGATGTGGTCGGCCTTCGCGCCCAGATGGCTTCGCGCTATCCGCATGAGTTTTCCGGTGGGCAGCGCCAACGCGTGGGTATCGCGCGCGCACTGGCGCTGTCGCCGAGTTTCATCGTGGCGGACGAGGCGGTGTCCGCGCTCGACGTCTCGGTGCAGGCGCAGGTGCTGAATCTGTTTCGCGACATCCAGCAGCAATTCGGCATCAGCTATCTGTTCATTGCGCATGATCTGGCGGTGGTGCAGCACATCGCTGACCGCGTTGCGGTCATGTATCTGGGCCGGATCGTGGAGGAGAGCGACGGCGCGACGCTGTTCGCGCATCCACGCCACCCCTACACCCAGGCGCTGCTGTCGGCGGTGCCGGTGCCGGACCCCGAGCACAAGCGGACGCGCATTGTCCTGCCTGGCGACGTGCCGTCCCCCGCAGCGCCACCGCCCGGATGCCCCTTTCACCCGCGTTGCCCGGAAGCCTTCGATCGCTGTCGGGTGGAAACGCCGGCGCTGGTCAATGCGGCCGCGGCCAAGGCGCCGGAGCACAAGGTCGCCTGCCACCTGCACCCGCCCGGCGCCGGCTGAGCAGGCGCGTCGCCATGGCCGATCTGGGACAATCCCGGGTTCTTCATGGCCTTTGCACGACCATGCGCTCGCTCCGCCGCTTTCCAACTGCTGTTTTCGCGATGATCTCGTTCGAGGAGCGGGCCTGCGCGCGCGTGGCATACGGTTCTGTCGCGCCCGGGTGCCTGGCGATGTCAGCGCAACGAGGTCTCGCGCCATCGGACCGCCGGAGCCGTGGAGGGGGCCTATGACGATCCAGCGCCTGCCCTTGGAGCTCGTCAACCAAATCGCCGCCGGTGAGGTGGTGGAGCGCCCGGCATCCGTGATCAAGGAACTGGTCGAGAACAGCTTCGACGCCGGCGCCCGCGCCATCACCGTGGAGCTGGAGCAGGGCGGTCTGCGCTTGCTGCGGGTGCGCGATGACGGCGTGGGCATTGCTGGTGATGAGCTGGCGCTGGCCTGCAGCGCCCATGCCACCAGCAAGATCGGTAGTCTCGATGATCTGGAGCAGGTGTCCAGCTTCGGCTTTCGCGGTGAGGCGCTGGCGAGCATTCTCTCGGTGTCGCGATTCCGGCTGTCGTCGCGCACTCTGGATGCCGAGCACGGCTGGTGCGTCGAGGGCGAAGGGGAGCTGGACGGTACGCTGAGCCCGAGCGCGCAGCCGCCCGGCACCACGGTTGAGGTGCGCGATCTGTTCTGCAATACGCCGGCGCGGCGAAAGTTTCTGCGCACGGAGGCCACCGAGGCGCGCCATGTCGACCAGGCACTGCGCCGGTTGGCGCTGGCGCGCCCGGATGTGGGGATGGCGCTCAGCCATAACGGCCGTCGCTTGTGGCACTGCCCGCCGCAAAGCCTGGCGGCACGTGCGGCGCAGCTGTTGGGTGAGGACTTCTTTGGCCAGTCGATTCCCATCGAGAGCGCGGCCCTCGGCCTGTCGCTCACGGGTTGGATCAGCGTGCCCGCCTTCTCGCGCGCGCAGGCGGATATGCAGCATTTCTACATCAATGGTCGTGCCGCCCGCGATCGGGTGGTGGCCGGTGCGGTGCGCCGAGCCTACGCGGACGTATTGCATGGCGCGCGGCATCCCGCCTTTCTGCTGTTTCTGTCGCTGGATCCCAGCCGGGTGGATGTCAACGTCCATCCCGCCAAGCGGGAAGTCCGCTTTCGCGATGCCGGCTCGGTGCACGATTTTCTCTACAGCAGCATGTCGCGCGCGCTGGCTGAGGTGCGCCCCGGCGCGCAGCACCATCGTTATCTCCCAGACACGCCACCGGCCGCCGCCGGCGAGGCCGCCAGGACGCGCCCTGCCGCGTGGGCACCGTCCCCACCGGCGCAGCACGGCTGGGACTGGACGCGGGTGGCGGAGGCCTCAGCCGCCTATGCGCCAGATACGCGCGGAGAAGCGGCGGAGGCAGCGCCTGCGGCGGCGGCCCCAAGGATGTCCGAAACGGGCGCATCGGCTGCAGCCTCGGCCGGCCTCGCCGGTGCCGAGGCGGCACCGGCCGAATCCGTGGCCGCATCACGGCCGGCGGCCGGCTCTGCCGCCGGCGGTTTGGGACAACCCCTCGGCCAACTCCACCACCTCTACATCGTCGCGCAGAACGCCGAGGGGCTGGTGCTGGTGGATCAGCACGCCGCGCACGAGCGCGTCCTGTACGAGCGCCTGAAGCGTCAATACCGGGAAGGCGGCATTGCCCGCCAGCAGTATCTGGTGCCAGTCGCCGTGCGCCTCAGCGAAGATGCCGCGGACCTCGCCGAGGCCCGGCGCGAGGAGCTAGCCGCCTTTGGGCTCGAAGTGGAACGCAGTGCGCCTACTCAGGTGCGGCTGCGCGCGGCGCCGCCCATTCTCACCGCCGAAGCTGCGGCGGAGGTGCTGCGCCGAGTGCTGGGCGTTGCGGTCGAGGAGGACGAGGCGGACCATCATCTCGGGGAAGTGCTGGACGCCCAGGAGCGGGTGCTGGCGGATGTGGCCTGCCGCAGCGCGATCAAGGGCCAGCGGCGCCTGAGCCTGCCCGAGATGGAGCAACTGCTGCGCGATATCGAATCCACCGAGCGCTCCGGCCAGTGCAATCACGGTCGCCCGACCTGGGTGCAGATGCCCCTGGCCGCACTGGACCGGTTGTTCCTGCGTGGCCAGTAGCGCGACAAGGCCACCGATCATTGTTGTTCTGGGACCGACGGCGTCGGGCAAGAGCGGCTTCGCGCTGCGCCTGTGCGAGCGCGTCGGGGGCGAGCTCATTTCAGTCGATTCGGCGCAGGTCTATCGCGGCATGGATATCGGCACCGCCAAGCCGAATGCCGAGGAGCGGGCCCGCGTAGCGCACCACTTGATCGATATCTGCGACCCGGCGGAGGCCTATTCCGCCGCACGTTTCGCCGAAGACGCGCCCCAGGTCATTGCCGAAGTGCAGACAAGGGGACACGTGCCGGTCCTCTGCGGCGGAACCATGCTCTATCTGCGGGCCCTGTTTGCAGGCCTGTCCGAGCTGCCAAGGGCGGACGCCGCCCTGCGTGCGGACATCGCCGCGCGCGCCGAGGCGCTGGGCTGGCCGGCGCTGCACGCCGAGCTGGCCGAATTGGACCCCGAGAGCGCCGCCCGCCTGCATCCCAATGACCGGACGCGTATTCAGCGCGCCCTTGAGATCACGCATCTCACCGGCCAGCCGGCGAGTGCGCGGCGCGATGGCGGCAGCCGTCCCGGCGAGCGGCTCGGGCCGGCTGCCTTTGTGCGCTGGACCCCTTTGCCGCGGCCGGCATTGCACGCGGCCATCGAAGCGCGCTTTCGGCAGATGATTGACGCGGGCCTGCTGGACGAAGTGCGCCAGCTGCACGCGCGCGGCGATCTGCATGCCGATTTACCGGCGATTCGGGCCGTCGGCTATCGCCAGCTGTGGTCCTTTGTCGAAGGACAGTCGGACTGGGACGCCGCGGTAGCCGCCGCCATCAAGGCCACGAAGCTGCTGGCCAAGCGGCAGCAGACGTGGCTCAGCGGCGGCTTGGTCGATGCCCTGCTTGTGCACCGCGACGCAACTGTGTTCAATGTGACGGAACATACTGCGGAAGCAGCTGTCCAGACTTGGTGTGATAATTGGGTCAACAACAGCGGCACGCTGCAGGATGAGCCGCGACTTACTACAACAAGGAAAGCATAAATGACTAAGGGACAAACGCTCCAGGAACCTTTTCTGAATGCGTTGCGCAAAGAACGCATCCCGGTATCGGTGTATCTGGTCAACGGGATCAAGCTGCAGGGGCAGGTGGAATCCTTCGATCAATTCGTCGTGCTGCTGCGGAACGCGGTCAGCCAGATGGTCTATAAGCACGCCATTTCGACCATCGTACCGGCGCGTCCGGTACGCGTCGCGGACCTTGATGCGGACGACCACGGCAACGCTGACGCCTGATCGCGCCGCGGCGCATCGATGATCGAGCACCAGCAGGTGGCTGTCGGCCAGGCCACCATTCTCGTGCATGTCACTTTCCCGGGAACGGACACCGAAGCCGACACTGCGGAATTCGTCGAGCTGGCGCGTTCGGCCGGGGCTGATGTCAAGCGCTGCGTAGGCGCGCGCCGTCAGCGTCCGGATGCGCGCTACTTCGTCGGCCGCGGCAAGGCGGAAGAGATCGCCGAGCTGGCGCGCGCGGACGGCGTAGAGCTCGTGGTGTTCAACCACGATCTGTCCCCCAGCCAGGAACGCAACCTGGAACAGCAGCTTTGCTGCCGTGTTCTGGGTCGCGCCGGGCTGATTCTCGACATTTTCGCCGCACGCGCCCGCACCCACGAAGGCAAGCTGCAGGTCGAACTGGCGCAGCTCCAGCATCTCGCCACGCGCCTGGTGCGCGGATGGTCGCACCTTGAGCGCCAAAAGGGTGGTATCGGATTGCGTGGTCCGGGCGAATCGCAGCTGGAAACCGACCGCCGTTTACTGCGTCACCGTATGGGTACGCTGCGCCAGCGGCTTGAAGTGGTGCGCAAGCGCCGCGCGCGTTCACGGGCTTCGCGCCAGCGTAACGAAACCCCAACCGTGTCCTTGGTCGGCTATACCAACGCCGGAAAGTCCACGCTGTTCAACGCATTGACCACAGGCAATACCTTCGCCTCGGATCAGTTGTTCGCGACGCTGGACCCCACCTTGCGGCGCTTCGCGCTGCAGCCGGGCGAGCACGTGGTGCTGGCGGATACGGTGGGGTTCATTCGCGATCTGCCGCCGGACCTGGTGGCGGCCTTTCGCGCCACGCTGGAGGAAACCCGCGAGGCAGACCTGTTGCTGCACGTGGTCGACTGGTCCGACCCGGAGCGCGATCAACGCATTGAACAGGTGGAATCGGTCCTGCGCGAGATCGGGACCGAGGCGGTGCCGCGTCTGCTGGTCTGCAACAAGTGCGATCGACTCGAGGGCGGCTATCCGGCGCGCACGACGGCCGATCTCGATTGCGAAGGCCAGCCCCGCCGCGTCTATGTCTCGGCGGTGAGTGGCTTCGGGCTCGACGATCTGCGCGCCACCGTGCGCGCCTTCTTCCATGGTGGGCTCGAAGCAGTGGAGCTTCGCCTGCGACCCGAAGAAGCGCGGTTGCGGGCCCAACTCTACGACGTGCAGGCGGTCACCGGTGAGCGCACCGGGGAAGACGGTACTGTCCACTTGCAACTGCGTATTCCGCGCGACCAGCTGCATCGATTGTGCCAGCAGTCCGGGGTGCCGATCGAGCGCGCGACAAGCGAGTCGGTGCATCGGACGGGCTGCTAAACTAGGTGTCCCTGCATCGGCCTTCGGCCGATGTCATTTCCCGATGGAGTCAAGCATGGCTTGGAACGAACCAGGCGGCGACAAGGATCCCTGGGGGTCCGGTAACCGCGGGTCTAATTCGCCCCCCGACATCGAGCAGATGCTGAAGCGCTTCAAAGATCGCTTCAGCGGTCGCGGTGACGGTGGCGGAGGTAGTGGCGGCGACGGCGCGGGCGGCAAGGGTCCGATCATGGGCGCAGCCGTGGTCATCGTCGGCATCATCGTGGCGCTGTGGGTGGCCTCCGGCTTCTATGTGGTCGACGAGCGGGAGCAGGGCGTGGTCCTGCAGTTCGGCGCCTTCTCGCGTGTGACGCAGCCGGGTCTGCGTTGGCATATCCCGTGGCCGGTGGAGAAAGTCGAGACCATCAACGTTACCGAAATCCGGGAAGCCTCTGACCGCACGCTGATGCTGACCGAGGACGAAAACATCGTTGAAGTCGAACTGCGCGTGCAGTACCGCATCTCGGATGTGCAGAACTATCTGTTCAACGTGCGCAACCCCGACGAGACGTTGCAGCAGGCGACCAAGAGTTCGTTGCGTGAAATCGTGGGTCAGAACAACCTGGATTTCGTGCTGGTCGACGGTCGCGCGCAGGTGGCGAATCTGACGCTCGATCGTTTGCAGGACATCCTGACCGATTACGGGACGGGTCTGTTCGTGACCAACGTCAACCTCACCGACGCGCGTGCACCGGCCCAGGTGCAGGATGCTTTCCTCGATGCGATCAAGGCGCGCGAGGATCGCGTACGTCTGGTCAATGAGGCCGAGTCCTACGCCAATGACCGTATCCCGAGCGCGCGTGGTAACGCCGCGCGCGAGATCGAGCAGGCCGAGGGCTATCGCGAGCGTGTCATCGCCCGCGCCGAGGGTGATGCCTCGCGCTTCGGGCAGCTGGTCGCCGAGGTTCGTCGTGCGCCCGAGATCACGCGTAACCGCCTCTATCTCGACACCATGACCGAGGTCATGAACAACACCAGCAAGGTGTTGGTGGATATCGATGATTCCGGCTCGCTGATGATGCTGCCGTTGCAGGAAATGCTGCGTGGCATCGGCTCGGGCAGCAGCAGCGATAACCAGAGCAGCAGTGCACCGCCCATTCTGGGTGGCGGCGGCAGCAACAGCTTTGGTGGCCGGTCCAACACGAACGATGCGCGATCGCGCGATCGGGAGCGTCGCTGATGACTAATCGGCAGATGGTAATCGTAGGTGTCATCCTGCTCGGCCTGTTCACGCTGAGCCAGTCCTTCTTCATCGTCGATGAGCGCGAACGCGTCATCCTGTTCCAGTTCGGTGAAGTCAAGGGTCTGGATTTCGAGCCGGGTCTGCATCTGAAGACGCCTTTCGTGCAGAACACGCGTTCGGTTGAGCGCCGGGTCATGAGTCTGGATTCGCGCTCCGAAGAGTTTCTGACGTCGGAAAAGAAGAACGTCAAGGTCAACTACTACGTCAAGTGGAAGGTGGCTGAACTCCGCAAGTTCTATCGCGCTACCGGTGGCCAGGAACTCGTTGCTGCGGATCGACTGTCGTCCATCATGAATCGCGCACTGCGCGATCAGTTCTCGACGCGCACTATCCGCGAGGCGGTATCGGATGAGCGCAACGCGATCATGCAGACCGTGCAGGAGGAAACCCGGGAGCCCGTCCAGGAGCTTGGCGTCGAAATCGTCGATGTGCGGGTCAAGGCGATCGACCTTCCGGACGAAGTCAGCGAGTCGGTCTACCAGCGCATGCGCGCCGAGCGCCAGCGTGTGGCCGCCGATTTTCGTGCCCGAGGCAAGGAGGAAGCCGAAGAAATCCGCGCCGACGCCGACCGCAAGGCCGAAGTCATCCTGGCCAATGCCTACAAGCAGGCGGAAGAGATTCGCGGTCGAGGCGATGCGCGCGCGGCAGAAATCTACGCCAACGCGTATTCGGATGATCAGGAGTTCTATCAGTTCTACCGTTCGCTGAACATCTACCGTCGTGCCTTCAGCGGCAACGACAGCGTGATGGTGCTGCAACCGGAAGGGGAGCTGTTCAAGTACTTCAATCCCAAGGACGAACGCTAGGCGGCCACTGTGTGGGATGACTTGTTTCGCGCGCTGGCCCTGGTGCTGGTGATTGAGGGCCTGCTGCCCTTTGCCGCACCGGCTCGCTGGCGCGAAACGATGCTGCGGCTGGCGACGCTGGATGATCGTCAGCTGCGCATCATCGGGGTGACCTCGATCATCGCCGGCCTGTTGATGCTGCAACTGGTACGTCTGCTATGAGTCTCCGACGCGCCGCCTTCCTGCCTGACGGCGTTGAGGAGCTGCTCTCCGAAACCGCCTGGGCTGCCGAGGACCTGCGCAGGCAGGTCCTCGATCATTTTCGGGCCCAGAATTACCAGCTGATCCTGCCGCCACTGGTGGAGCACCTGGACAGCCTGCTGGTGGGCGCAGGCGAAGATCTGGAAGATCAGACCTTCCGTTTCATGGATCCTGCCAGCGGCCGGATGCTTGGCGTACGCGCCGATATGACGCCGCAGGCAGCGCGGGTGGCGGCCACCCGCTTCCCGGGCGATGCCACGGTCCGGCTGTGCTACGTGGGCTCGGTGTTGCGCACGCATCCTGATGTACCGGGCGGCTCGCGGTCGCCGCGCCAGGTGGGATGCGAGCTGTTCGGCGATGCTTCGCTGGAGGCGGATGCGGAAGTATTGCGCATGATGATCGAGACGCTTGCCATTGCCGGCATCCAGCAGCCGCTTATCGACCTGGGTCACGTCGGGGTGTACAGCAGCCTGATCGCCGACCTCGGCCTGCGTCCCGGGGATGAGCAGGTGCTGTTCGATATCATGCAGCGCAAATGCGTGCCCGAGCTGGACAGCTGGCTTCGCTCCGCAGGCCTGCCGGTCGAAGCACAGCGCGCCTTGCGGCACTTGGTGGAGCTTCACGGCGGAGCGGACGTCCCCGCCAGGGCGCGCCAGGTGCTGCCGGACGATCCCGGCATCGTTGCCGCCCTGGATGCACTCGAGGCGATGATCGCGCGCATGGAGCGCGTCGGCAGCTACGCATTGCATGTGGACCTGTCGGAGTTGCGTGGTTTCCGCTACCAGACTGGCCTTAGCTTTGCCGCTTTTGGCACCGACCGCGCCCGTGAGCTGGCGCGCGGTGGGCGCTATGACGGCATCGGCGACATTTTCGGGGCGCCGCGTCCGGCGACGGGCTTTTCGGCCGACCTCAACGAATTGCTGGCTTTGTATTGAGATCGCGCGCCGCGCACTAAAGAAAGGGACTATGGGTAAATCAGTAGTTGTCATCGGCGCCC
This sequence comes from Algiphilus sp., assembly GCA_022763315.1. Taxonomy (GTDB): domain Bacteria; phylum Pseudomonadota; class Gammaproteobacteria; order Nevskiales; family Nevskiaceae; genus Algiphilus. Next base: position 12,879 of record JALEHA010000141.1, on the reverse strand, counting down.
AATGGGGCGACGAAGGCAAGGGCAAAGTAGTGGACCTGCTGACCGACCGTGCACAGTCGGTGGTGCGATTCCAGGGCGGGCACAACGCCGGGCATACACTGGTCATCAATGGAGAAAAGACGGCCCTTCATCTGATTCCCTCCGGCATCATGCGCGAAGGGGTGGCGTGTTTGATTGGCAATGGGGTCGTGCTTTCGCCGGAGAAGCTGCTCGAAGAAATGCAGGGGTTGGAGGCGCGCGGCGTCAAGGTGCGCGATCGTCTGCATCTGTCTGCGGCGGCGCCGCTGATCCTGGATTACCACGTGCGCATCGATCAGGCCCGTGAAAAGGCCCGCGGCGCCGCCAAGATCGGCACCACCGGCCGCGGCATCGGGCCGGCCTACGAAGACAAGGTCGCCCGGCGCGCGGTCCGTCTGGGCGATCTCTTTCATCGCGAGCGCTTGGCTTCAAAACTGGGCGAAGTCCTCGACTACCACAACTTCGTGCTGCAGCAGTATTTCAAGGAGCAGCCGGTCGACTTCCAAGCCCTGCTGGAGCGCTGTCTGTCCTACGCCGAAGCGCTGCGGGGCATGGTTGGTGACGTCACCGGCATGCTGGAAACGCGTCTGCTGGCAGGCGAAAACGTCTTGTTCGAAGGGGCGCAGGGTGCGCTGCTCGATATTGACCACGGCACCTATCCCTATGTGACGTCGAGCAACACCACAGCCGGCGGCGCGGCCACCGGCACCGGCGTGGGTCCGCGCCACATCGATTCGGTGCTCGGAATCGTCAAGGCCTATTCCACGCGCGTGGGGGCCGGCCCCTTTCCGACCGAACTGGATGACGACGTCGGCCACTATCTGCGTGAGAAGGGGGGCGAAGTCGGCACCACCACCGGGCGCACGCGGCGCTGTGGCTGGTTCGACGCGGTGGCGTTGCGCCGCTCGGTGTTCAACAACTCGATGAGTGGGCTGTGCATCACCAAGATGGACGTGCTCGACGAGCTGGATGTGATCCGCATCTGCGTTGGCTACCGGGTCGATGGCGAGCAGATGGAGCAGCCACCGCTGGGTGCCGACGCCTACGCGGACATCGAACCGATGTATGAGGACATGCCCGGTTGGCGCACCGCCACCAGCGGCATCAATCGCTACGCGGATCTGCCTGCCGCCGCGAAGGACTACCTGGCCCGCATCGCCGATATCACCGGCGTACCGGTGCAGGTGGTTTCCACGGGGCCGGATCGCGACCACACGATAGTGCTCGAGCACCCCTTCGACGCCTGATTCCGCTGCGGCTGTCGCGCGGCGGCCGGCCTTGAGCCATAAAGAAAGCCCCGCGTGCCGAAAGGCGCGCGGGGCTTTGTCGTAGCGGCGGATGATGCGCCGTATCGTCGGTCGTACTACTTGCCGATGCTCGGGTCTATCTGCGTCGGTGTGGTGCCGGCGAGCTGTTCACGACGTTCGTTGCGCAGTCCAATGGCGACCCCGAGGGTCAGCAGAAGCAGGACGATTGCAAAGGGCAGGCCGGTGGTGATGGCGGCGGCTTGCAGAGAGGCGAGACCGCCACCCACCAACAAAGCGATCGCGACCAGACCCTCGAACAGGCACCAGAACACGCGCTGCGCGACGGGTGCATCGAGCTTGCCCCCGGCGGTGATGGTGTCGATCACCAGCGACCCGGAATCCGAAGAGGTCACGAAGAAGACAATCACCAGCACGATTCCGATAAATGAGGTCACCGCCGTCAGTGGTAAGGCTTCCAGCATGGCGAACAGTGACAACTCCGGCGTGTAGTCCGTTACCGTCTTGAGTACGCCCTCGTAGCCCGTGCTGAGGTACTGGCGTACGGCAGTGCCGCCGAAGGCCGTCATCCACAGGATCGAGACCAGCGTTGGAATGAGCAGCACGCAGGTAACGAATTCGCGCACGGTGCGGCCGCGCGACACGCGGGCAATGAACATCCCGACGAAGGGTGACCAGGAAATCCACCAAGCCCAGTAGAAGGTGGTCCAGCCGTGCATGAAGTCGGTGTCTTCACGGCCGATCGGATTGCTCAGCGGCACCACCTGCTTGGCGTAGTTGACGGCGGCATCGAAAAAGCCGGTGAGCACCTGAAGGGCGCCGCCAACCGAGATCACGAAGATCAATAAGGCCAGCGCCAGCAGCATGTTGAGCTCGCTGAGGCGCTTGACGCCGCCGTCGAGGCCGCGCATGACCGAAATCAGCGCCAGCGTGGTGATGCCGATGATCAGTGCGACCTGGGTGGTGATGCCTTCGGGGGCATTGAACAAATAATGCAGACCCGCGCCGGCCTGCTGTGCGCCAAAGCCAAGCGAGGTGGCCAGGCCGAAGAGGGTGGCGAAGACCGCGAAGATGTCGATGACATCACCCGGCCAGCCCCAGACACGGTTGCCGAGCAGCGGATAGAAGGCCGAGCGGATGGTCAGCGGCAGACCGCGATTGAAGGTGAAGAAGGCGAGCGCCAGCGCGACCACTGCGTAGATCGCCCAGGGGTGCAGGCCCCAGTGGAAGATGGTGGCGGCCATCCCGGCCGCAGCGGCGGCGGCGGTGTCGTTGGGATCCACACCCAGTGGCGGGTTCTGGAAGTGGAACATCGGCTCCAATACGCCAAAGAACATCAGGCCGATGCCCATGCCTGCAGCGAACAGCATGGCGAACCAACCCGGGTAGCCGTAATCGGGGACGGCATCCTCGCCGCCGAGGCGGACCTTCCCCCAAGGGGATACCAGCAGGAACAGGCAGAACAGCACGAAGATGTTGGCGGCCCCCATGAAGACCCAGTCGAAGGTCGAGGTAATCCAGGGGCGCAGTTCGCCGAACATGGCTTCGGCACTGGCACTGAAGATCAGTGCGTAGAGGGTGAACAGGACAATGATGCCGCCCGAAACAACGAAGACCGGGTTGTGGATGTCCAACCCGAAGATCTGCACGTTGTCCTGCCCGATTTCGTAATCGACTTCCGGGTTCTCCGGAATCTTGTCAGCTGCGTCTTCGCTCATGGTCTCTCCTGATGGTTCTTTCACCGCACGCCAGATCTGACGCAGGACGCGCGGCATCAACGCATACCGTTCTGAGGTACGCGATAGAAGCGTGTATAGATCCCCTTAGCACGACCTTATCGCAAATGACGCGACAGTGACCAATCGGTTTCGACGCCGCGCAGGCGGAGCGAGAAGCCGGCCGCAACGCCACCTCGCGTCGGAAAAGCGTGCGTTCGCAGGGGACGAGCGCGTATGATGCATGCCCTTTTGCCGTGGCCATGCGCCCGGAGTCCTGATGTCCTTTGAAGCACTTGGTCTGGGCAAGGCCCTGACCAACAACTGCGCGCGCGCGGGCTACACCACGCCCAGCCCCGTCCAGCAGGCCGCCATTCCCTTTGTCCTGCGCGGTAGCGACCTGCTCGCCAGCGCGCAAACCGGTACAGGTAAGACCGCCGCCTTCCTGTTGCCGCTGCTCCATCAGTTGAGTCAGGGCGAGATCCCCGCGGGCCGCGCGCGCACGCCACGCGCACTGGTTCTGGCGCCAACCCGCGAGCTGGCCGGCCAGATCGGCGATTCGGCGCGCACCTATGGCAATGGCCTCAATGTGCGCAGCCTCACCATCTTCGGAGGCGTGGGACAGCGGCCGCAGGCGCAGGGTATTGCGCGCGGGCTCGACCTGTTGGTCGCTACTCCGGGTCGGCTGCTCGATCTGCATAGCCAGGGGCTGGTCGATCTGTCGCGCGTGGCGCATGTGGTACTGGATGAAGCCGACCGCATGCTCGACATGGGCTTTATCCACGATCTCAAGCGCATCCTGAAGCTGTTGCCCGCGTCGCGGCAGACCCTTCTGTTCTCCGCCACGTTCTCGGATCCCATCCTTGAACTGGCGGGGCGCTTCCTACGTGCGCCCGAGCGGGTGCAGATCGCGCCGGAGGTCACGACCGCCGAAGGTGTGACACAGCATCTGGTGCGGACGCAGAAGAACCACAAGCGTGCCCTGGTGGCGTGGCTGGTGGGCCAGCATCCGGAATGGCGGCAGGTGCTTGTCTTTGCACGCACCAAGCACGGCGCCGATCGACTCGCCAAGCAGATGACGATGGACGGATTGCCGGCCGTCGCGCTGCATGGGGGCAAGAGTCAGGGCGCGCGGCGCAAGGCGCTCGAGGGTTTCCGCAGTGGCAGCACCCGCATCGTAGTGGCTACCGACCTCGCCGCACGCGGTATCGATATCGACCAGCTGCCCTGTGTCATCAACTATGAGCTGCCGAACGTGGCGGAGGACTACGTCCACCGCATCGGCCGGACCGCCCGCGCCGGCGCGACCGGTGTCGCGATCTCGCTGGTCGGCCGTGACGAGCAATCCCTGCTGCGGGATATCGAACGGCATCTAGGCCGCAAGATCGACAGCCTGGACATCACGGGTTTCCATCCCCCGCAGGGTGGAGACCGTGACGAGCGCACGACTGAGGCACGGCCGTCGCAGCGCGCGCAGCCAGCCAAGAAGCGCACGCCGACCGCACCGCGCCGCAAGGAAGGCGGCGGTGAGGCGCGCGAGGGCGGCAATGAGCGCGCGCCCGCCGCGCGCGATGCACGGGCGCCGGGCGGCAGGAAACCGCAGCGCCGCGGCCGCAAACGTCCTGCCCAAGGCGCGAACCGCCAGGGTCAGGGCCGCGGCTGAGGCGCGCGGGGCTAGGGGATCGCGACCGGGCGCTGATGTAAAATGCGCTCCGGCGGCGATGCCGCTTAGCGACCCACTCGGCCAAGAATCATCATGGGAAAGCAGCCGCTCTATCGCATCAGCTTCGTTCAGCAGGGCAAGGTGTACGAGATCTACGCCCGAGAGGTCTCTCACGCCAACATGATGGGCTTCGTGGAAATCGGCAAGCCGGTTTTCGGCGAGAAATCGCAGGTGCTGGTCGACCCCACCGAGGAAAAGCTGCAGGCCGAGTTCGAGAATGTCGAACGCTTCTTCGTGCCTGTGCACCAGGTGGTGCGCATCGACGAGGTCACCAAGCGCGGCACGGCGCGTATCAGCGACGCCGAAGGCGAAAGCGGGAAGGTGCCCCATCTCCCCGTATTTAACCCCGGCAACCGCGGCAGCTGAGCGGGTGCCGGCACTGCGATTCGCTGTACTCGGCAGCGGCAGTCGTGGCAACGCGACCCTGATCTCCTGCGGCGGCACGCGGCTGCTCATCGATTGCGGCTTCACCATCGAGGACACCTGCCAGCGGCTGGCCCGACTGGGCGAGGATGCATCCTCGCTCACCGCCATTCTGGTCACCCATGAACACGGCGACCACCTGCGCGGCGTGGGGCCGCTTTCGCGCCGCTTTGGTATTCCCGTCTGGATGACGCCCGGCACCTACGCGGCGGCACGGTCGCGCGCCGGTACCACCCTCGCGCCGCCGCACTATTTCGACCCGCATACCCCTTTCGCGGTGGGTGATCTGCACGTCACACCCTTGCCCGTGCCGCACGATGCGCGCGAGCCCAGCCAATTCGTGGTCGGCGACGGCGCACGTCGGCTCGGTGTGCTGTCCGACGCCGGTCACGTGACACCGCACATGGTGGATTCCCTGCACGGCGTCGATGCGCTGCTGCTGGAAGCCAATCATGACCCGATCATGCTGGCGGAAGGGCCTTATCCCGCCAGTCTGAAGGCTCGGGTCGGGGGCGGTCTGGGCCACCTCTCGAATGCGCAATCCGCTGCGCTGGCCGGGGCAATGGATGGCTCCAGGCTGCGGCACGTGGCCCTGACGCATCTGTCCGAACAGAACAACACCCCTGATCTGGCGCGTTGCGCCGTGGCAGAGGCACTCGGCTGCGAAGCGCACTGGCTGGCGGTTGCCGATCAGGCCAATGGCTTGGACTGGCGCAGCCTATGAGCCGGGACACGGTCATGCACGGGCCTTGTCAGCCCCTATTTGCTACTGGAATCGATCATGCTTAGTTTCCTCGGACCCTCCGCACTGTCTGATTTCCGGCTTGAAGCGCTGGCGCGACGGTTGCAGTCGATGGGGGTGGCCCTGGCAGATCCAGAGGCGTTGTCGGTGCGTTCGGTCTATCTCGTCGCCGGAACGATCTCGCGCGAGGAACAGTCGCGTCTCAGCGCCTTGCTGGGCGATGCGGCGCCGCTCGGCAGGGAGGCACTGTCGGCGGATGCGGGGGCACGCTTCGTGGTGCCGCGTCTCGGCACCTTGTCTCCATGGAGCAGCAAAGCCAGCGATATCGCCCGCGTCTGCGGTCTTGCGGTGGAGCGGATCGAGCGCGCACGCTGGGTCAGCGGTCTGCCCGCCGGTCCGCTTCCGGATGCGGCGGCCGCCGAGATCTTCGATGCAATGACGGAGAGCCTGCTCGACGACGCCGCCGGGCTTGCCCAGGTCTTCGATACCCCGGAGGCACGGCCACTGGTCCATGTGCCACTGCAATCGCAGGGGCGGCCAGCATTGGCGGAGGCCAATAGTGTCTGGGGCCTCGCGCTTTCCGAGGAGGAAATCGATTACCTGCACGCCCACTATTCGGCGACCGGGCGCGACCCCACCGATGCTGAGCTGATGATGTTCGCGCAGATCAACTCGGAACACTGCCGGCATAAGATCTTCAACGCCCAGTTCACGATTGATGAGGTGCCCGCGCGGCATAGCCTCTTCGACATGATCCGCATGACGCACGCCGCTGCGCCCGAAGGCGTGCTGTCCGCCTACCGCGACAACGCGGCGGTGGTGCAAGGCGCGCGCGCGACGCGTTTTCTGCGTCAGGCGGACGGCCATTGGCACAGCGTGACCGAGCCGGTGCATCTGCTGATGAAGGTGGAAACGCACAACCATCCGACCGGCATCTCCCCGGACCCAGGCGCAGCCACGGGCGCCGGCGGTGAAATCCGCGATGAAGCGGCCACCGGCCGAGGCGCCCGCCCGAAGGCCGGCATGTGTGGCTTTTCGGTATCCAATCTGCGGATTCCCGCGGCGCCCAAGCCCTGGGAACAGCCCGATTCGGCGCCGCGCAACATGGCCTCACCGCTGCGGATCATGCTGGAGGCCCCGATTGGGGCGGCCAACTACAACAATGAGTTCGGGCGTCCGAACCTGACCGGCTACTTCCGCAGTTTTGAGATGCACGATGGCCACGGCCGCCGCCGCGGCTATCACAAGCCGATCATGATCGCGGGTGGCTTCGGCAACATCCGGGAACCGGATGTGCACAAGGCCGAAGTCCCTGTGGAGGCAGCCCTGGTCGTCCTGGGCGGGCCGGCCATGCTGATCGGGCTCGGCGGCGGCGCGGCCTCCAGTCGCGCCACCGGCACCGGGGATGTGGCGCTCGACTTTGCCTCCGTGCAACGCGCCAATCCGGAATTGCAGCGGCGCTGTCAGGAGGTCATTGACGCCTGCTGGGCCGCAGGCGCGGACAATCCCATTCTCTCGATCCATGATGTCGGTGCCGGCGGACTGTCCAATGCCCTGCCGGAACTGATCGATGCCGACGGCCGCGGCGGTCACTTTCGACTGGCCGACGTCGATTGTGCCGATCCCTCGTTGTCGCCGATGGAGATCTGGTGCAACGAATCACAGGAACGCTATGTACTCGCGGTCGAACAGGCCGCGGTCGCCCGGCTGCAGGCCTTCTGCGCGCGCGAGCGCTGTCCCATGGCCGTGGTCGGGACCGCCACGGCCGAGCCGGTTCTGGTCGTGGAAGCGCCCGACGGCGCCAGGGCCGCCGATATCCCCATGCCCGTACTGCTCGGCAAGACGCCGCGCATGGAACGCTACGCCCATCGCCAGGCCGCACAGGAGCAGTCTTTCGACACCGACGGCATTGCGTTCGCCGAGGCGGTGGAGCGCGTGCTGCGTCACCCCAGCGTGGCGGCAAAGGATTTCCTCATCACCATCGGCGATCGCACGGTGGGCGGCCTGACGGTGCGTGATCAGATGGTGGGGCCCTGGCAGGTGCCGGTGGCCGACTGTGCCATCACCGCCACGGGTTTCACCGCGATGACCGGTGAGGCCATGGCGGTGGGTGAGCGTGCCCCCCTGGCCATCGTGGATGCGGCCGCCTCGGCGCGCATGGCGGTGGCCGAGGCATTGACCAATATCGCGGCTGCAGCCCCCACGTCGCTGAGCGATGTGCGCCTCTCCGCCAACTGGATGGCCGCCTGTGGCAGTGACGATGAGGACGCGCGTTTGTTCGACGCCGTGCGCGCAGTGGGAGAGGAACTCTGCCCGCGGCTCGGCATTGCCATTCCCGTGGGCAAGGATTCCTTGTCGATGCGCAGTGTCTGGCAGGACGACGACGGCGAACAGCGTCAGACCGCACCGGTTTCGCTCATCGCCACTGCCTTCGCACCGGTACCCGATGTGCGCGCTCACGTCACCCCGGAAATGGCTCGCGGCCTGCGCAGTCGCCTGCTGCTGGTGGAGCCGGGGCACGGTCGCCAGCGGCTCGGTGGCAGCATCCTGGCGCAGGTCTACGGCGCCATCGGCGACGTGGTGCCAGACGTGGACGACGCCGAGCGCCTGCGCCACAGCTTCGAGACGCTGACCCATCTGATGCATGAGGGCGTGGTGCGGGCCTGTCACGACCGCTCGGATGGCGGCCTGGTCGTCACGCTTGCGGAGATGGCCTTTGCCAGCCGTCTGGGCGTGGATGTGAACCTCGATGCGCTGGGCACGGATCCATTGGCCGCGGCCTTCAATGAGGAACTCGGCTGGGTGATTCAGGTGGAGGCGGCAGCGGTCGAGACCGTGCGCCAGGCTTTTGGGGACAGCGCGCGCGTCATTGACCTGGGGACGCCCACGGCGGGCGAGGAAGTACGCCTTCGCCATGGTCAGGCGCTGTGCTTCGAAGCGCCGCTGCGGACGCTGGAGGGCATCTGGTCGGAAACCAGCGTCGAGATGTGCCGCCTGCGCGATCGGCCGGAATGCGTGGACCAGGCGCGCGCGCATCAGCCGTGGCGCGAGCCCTTGCGGGTGGTCGCCGACCCGGTGGCACCCTTCGATGTGCCAGCCATCGCCAGCGCACGACCGCGGGTGGCCATCCTGCGCGAGCAGGGCGTCAATGGGCATGTCGAGATGGCATGGGCCTTCGATCAGGCCGGCTTTGAGGCGGTGGACGTGCACATGAGCGATCTCCTGGCGGGACATCGCTCGTTGCGCGAGTTTCAGGGGCTGGTCGCCTGTGGCGGTTTCTCCTACGGCGACGTGCTCGGCGCAGGCCAGGGATGGGCGCGTTCGATCCTGTTCCACGAGGCGGTGCGCGCGGACTTTGCCGCCTTCTTTGCGGACGACAGCCGCTTTGCCTTGGGTGTCTGCAACGGGTGTCAGATGCTGGCGGCGCTGGCCGAGATCATTCCGGGATCGGAGGATTGGCCCCGGCTGGAGCGCAATCGCAGCGAGCAGTTCGAGGCGCGCTGGAGCCAGATCGTGGTCCCCGAATCGCGCTCCCTGTTCTTCACGGGCATGGGCGGCGCGTTGCTGCCCGTGGCGGTGGCCCACGGCGAGGGTCGCATGGCGCTGTCGGATGACGCCATGCTGCGTCTAGACCGAGGGCATCAGATCGCGATGTACTACGCTCATGGCGATGGCGCACCGGCGGAGCACTATCCGGTCAATCCGAACGGCTCGCCGCGTGGGCTGACCGGCGTGTGCAACAGTGACGGGCGCGTCACCATCCTGATGCCGCACCCGGAGCGCACCGTGGCCGGCACCACCGGGTCCTGGTGGCCGCAGCGTGACAGCGCTTACACGCCATGGATGCAGATCTTCGTCAATGCACGACGCTGGGTGAACTAGCGGGTACTATCCCCTACCCATGACTCTGGTCATCTTCTTTCTGGTGGGCGGCGTGGTCGGCACCTGCATCGCGGCGCTGATCGATCGCGCGATCGATCGCCGAGCGGCCATTGCGCGCGTCGGGTGGTGGTCGGCGATGCGTCCCGCAGCCCATTGCGATGCCTGCCGCCGCCCGCTGCGCCGTCTGGATGCAACCCCCGTCATCGGCTGGCTGCATCTGGATGGCCGTGCGCGCTGCTGTGGTGCGCCCATACCGGTACGACACCTCATCGTGGAAACGCTCGGTTTCGTCGTGGGCGGCATCGGCGTTCTGGGCTTGTTGCTGCTGCTCTGAGCCACGAAAAGCGCCCGCACGCGGTGCGTACGGGCGCCGAAACAGCGTTTTGCATGCCGTTGGTGCTCAGGGAGCAGCCTGCGAGGCTTCCTCCAGGGCTGCAGTGCAGGCGTCATTGAGCGTGGCCAGTTCCTGCGCGGTGTAGGTGCGACCGTTCACGGTGACGCTGCCATCACCGTTGTAGACGACCTCGAAGCTTGCCCCGTCGACGGTGACGTTGAGGCGCCCACTCTGCACCTGTCCGGTGCTGTTGTCGGTGATGATCGGGTCCAAGGTTTCGTAGTCCGTGGATACATCGCAGCTGTCGTTGTCGCTGAATTCAAACGGCCCATCGATCCGTGTCTCGGTAGTCTGAGCGCCCTCATTGATGATGATCGTCGCTGGATCGTTCGGCCCGGTGCCGAATGCCGACGAGAAGGCGGACAGATCATTGCCGGCGAAGGAACTGCTGAGATGGCCGATCAGTTCGAGATTGCCGCCTTGCGTGGGGCTCGCGCAGTTGTCGCAGAGATTGAGTTCACCGCGTAGCTCCACATCCTGCGATGTTGTCTGTCCACCGAAATTGCTCTCGAACTGCAGGATGTAGGGGCCACCACTGGCGGGATCGCCGCTGATATCGCTGGCACGGATGTAGGTCACGTTGCCGTTCTCGGCTTCGCCCACAGCGATGATGCCGTCTTGCCGGGAACTGAAGGAAACGCCGTTACCCTCGCCGGAGTCACGACAGTCATCGGCAGTGGTCGTGGTCACCGCCAGTGTCTCGGCGAAGGGCGAGCCAACATCCTCGGTGCTTTCACTGATCTGGACACATCCGTCCTGCTGTTTGGTGGACAGCGACTGGGTGGTGTTGGTGTCATCGGCATCATCGGCCTGGTTGGCTGCAGCGGACGCCACCTTGGCGAGCAGAGTGGCGATGGCACCTTCTCGCGCGGCTTCGTTGCGCGTTTCCACGCTTCCGCCATTGCCGCCACCGTTACCGCCGCCAGTACCCCCGCCGTTGCCGCTGTCGCCGCCGTTTCCGACCTGACCGCCGTTCCCGCTGTTTCCCCCGTTACCACCACCATTTCCGGCAGCGTCACTGCCGCCATCGGTGTCACTGCAGGCGCCAAGTGACAGGCAGGCCGTTACCGCGGCCAGTGTTGTCCAGTTCCGTATTGTTCTCATCACTCACACTCCCTTCGATTGGTATGTCGCGTCGTAGTCACTGATCAGCAACCAAGCCCGGAGTCTAGGCACCGAAGCGATACGCTGTGTACCGAAATTGCGTGACGTTTCCGGCACACCAGCGGCTGTTGTCAGCAGGGGCGGGCGCGCACAATAGGGCATGCCCGAGCTGATACGACTCATCGTTGTGGAAGACGACCCGCAGATGCGACAGCGGTTGGATGTCGCCTTTGCGCGCAGCGGTGGGGTAGAGGTGTTGGCGTGGGCGGCTACGGCGGCGCAAGGCATTGCCGCTCTGGATGGGGTAGAACCCGATGTCTTGCTGGTGGACCTCGGGCTGCCCGACGCCAGCGGTATCCACGTGATTCAGCATGCCCATGCGCGCTACCGCAAGTGCGACATCATGGTCGTTACCGTCTTCGGCGATCAGCGCAACGTGCTTGAAAGCATCGAATCGGGCGCCACTGGCTACCTGCTCAAGGACGATACCCAGACGGATTTTGTCGCCCGCATCCGCGAACTGCGCGACGGCGGCTCGCCGATTACGCCTATCATTGCCCGCCAGTTGCTGCAGCGCCTGCAGCCCAATACGGAGGCCGCTGAAAGCGGCGATGCCGTGTCGGTCCTGTCGCCGCGCGAGAGTGAAGTGCTTAATCTCTTGTCGCGGGGTTTTGCGTATCAGGAGATCGCCCGCCTGCTGGACGTTTCTCCGCACACGGTTGGAACCTATGTCAAGCGTCTGTACGAAAAGCTCCAGGTACGTTCGCGCGGGGAAGCCGTGTTCGAGGCGCAACGGATGGGATTGCTGCCGCGCTAAGGCCGGGCGCAGCCTGCTGCTGTTGTGGCTTCTCCTCCCCTGGACCGGTACGGCCCATGGTGAGGTTCGGCTCTTCGAGCGCGCCCAATGGACCGTAACCCCGCAAAATGAAACGCCATTGGTGACGGCCGACTGGATCTGGGTGGAACTGCCAGACACGACAGCCACGCCACGGCTGGAAGGTTCGCGTCTGGGCAATCGGCCGCATGGTCCGCAGCAGGCGCCGGTGCATTGGTATCGCTTCCATTTCACATTGGCCGATCCCGTCGTCCGTTCCTTGGCGCTCTACACGCCGCGCTATTCCGACCGGGCGCGGGTCTATGTCAATGGATCCATGATCGACCGCTCTTTCCTCGATCCGAATCGCATCGAACACGGCTGGAATCGTCCGTTGTGGACGGTGGTGCCCCGGATCGCACTCCACTCGGGGCGCAATGAAATCCTGATCGGCGTTGATTCGCCCTACACCGGAGAAGTCGATATTGGTCGACTGCGTATTGGTCCCCCTGCGGCGCTGCGCGATGACTATGAATGGACCTACATCGTGCGCGTCAGCACGGCGCAGGCCGGATTCTGGATGCTGGCGGGGCTGGCGCTGTTCTCCCTGGGCGTGTGGGCCGTACGGCGCTCCGAGCGACTGCACCTGCTGCTCGGCCTCGGCGCGGCGGTCTTCGCCGTGCGCATGCTGCACTACTTTGCGGTGGTGCCGCCGATCTCGCCCGATGTGTTCTGGTGGATCACGACGGCCTCGCTGCCATGGACGATGGTCTTCCTCTTTCTTTTCGCCTTCCGCTAT